>JAZLJP010000104.1:0-50093 GCA_045617985.1 Kiritimatiellia bacterium | reverse complement strand
TCGGCGAAACCTACTGCCGCGCAGAGCGCCGCAGCTGCAACAATCATGAGTTTCTTCATTGTTCTTTTCCTTTTTTGCTTTCGCCAACACCCAGGTTGACGTCAGCGGAAGTTTGAAGTCGTTCCAAATCGCTTCCGGCTTGAGCGATGAGCGGATGTGGCGATTCCCAGACCGCCCATCTTCGTCCCCATGCCAGAGAGGCTTTTCAGCCCTTCTTCGCACTTCGTTTTGCCCTCTCGGCGGCGCCTCACCACTTGATGAAGCTAGTATCCGCTTTGAAGAACGTGTGAATCATATCATTTCGGTGCGACAGTGTCAAGGGGGAAAAAGAAAAAAATCGAAAAAAAATTGGTATTGTCGCAGAGTTGGGGATGACATGTCGCAAACAACTGGCCCAACGGGCGGGACGCCCGTTGGCGCAAGGTTCGGAAAAACTGGGACAACGGGCGTCCAGCCCGTTGGGGAGGGGGGGCAACGGGCAAGATGCCCGTTGTCCCAGTTTCGTCATCACCAAACATGAGACAATACCTATTTTTTAAAGGCGTTGTAGGTGTTGACGAGATCCTGGAGGATCTTCTTGTTCTTCTGATTCATCTTCTCGGGGAAAGGCTTGCCTTCAAGGGCATCGGCGAAACCGCTAAAGCCCGTCCAGGTGGTGAGGAGAAGACCGATCGCCTGGCCCTTGTCGTGTTGCTGGGCGTAGGCGAGGAAGGCCTTCGCGTTCTTCGTTTCGTGCCACGGGCACACCCAGAAGCGGAAGCCCGATTCAACGAGGCGATCAACGGACGGATAGGTAGCGCCCAGCCCGTAGTGCCAATCGCAGATGATCGTATCCTTATCGACCAGGCCGCGGGCCGGCGCCGTGCCGTTATCGCTCGCCTCCCAAACGTGCTTCTGCTCCTTCGAATCGAGAAGCCGGTCGCCCCACATGAGCGTTTGCACGCCGCGTGCGGCATTGTGGCGCTTGAGGGCGTTGATCCAGCCCGCAAAGAGCTTGCTCGTGGGCGTACCCTTGCAGCGCGGGCACTTCCCGATTTCGAACACTTCGTCGCAGCCGATGTGAACGGACTTCGCCTCGAACACGTCCACAAGCTCGTCCATCAAATCGCACACGAGCTTCAACGAGCCCGGATGCGTGGGGCAGATCGACCGGCAGTAGTCGCGCACCACCTTCTCGCGGCCCTGCGATTCATCCATATCGGGATGCGCCTTCAAAAGGCACGAGAGCTGCTTATCCTGATGCCCGAGGAGGTTCATCTTCGGAATGAGCGTGATGCCCGCCGCACGGCAGGCCGCCACGATCTTCTTCACATCCGCTTCCGACATCGCCCCGCGCTCGGCGCGGCATTCGGGATGCGATTTATACTGGTAGCTGTAGCGCGTGAGCACGACGAGCGTATCGAAGCCGTCCTTCTTGAGGTGATTCGCGATGAAGCTGCAGAACCGACCGACCTCGCTCGGCTGCGGAGCCGAGAGGACAATACCGAGATGGCGATCTTGAATCGCCTTCACCGCCGGGGCGGGCCCTGCCGCCTTTACGGGCTTCGCCGCGCCCGCCGCCGCGCCCGCCATGAGCGAGAGGAGGCAACCAACCGTGCACAGAATCGTTTTCATGTTTCGTTCTCCTTTTTTGTCTGTTCGTTTCCCGACTCGGGGGGCGTTTGAAAACAACACCCCCTGCAAAATCAACCCTCCCCCACCTCGGGGGGCGCTCCGAAACGGGCGATGAAATCGTCTTCCGAAATGATTTCGATGCCGAGGGATTTCGCCTTTTCGTTTTTACCCGAGGTCGAGGTGATGTCGTTGTTGACGAGGAAGGACGTCTTCGCCGAGACGCTTCCCGCCACCTTGCCGCCCTCGGCCTCCACATACGCCTTGAGCGCGTTGCGGTTCGCGAAGCGATGCACGTCGCCCGTCACGACGAACGTGAGGCCCGCGCACGTTCCGCCCGCCTGCACGCTCTCCACCTCCTCAAGCGTCACGAACGAGAGCAATTCCTCTACAACGGCAAGGTGCTTCGGATCGGCGCACCAGCCCACGAACGCCGCCGACTTTCCGGGGCCGATGCCGTCGATCGCCGCAAACACCTCGGGCCCGGGCGAGAAGAGGTCCGCCGGGCGCGCCGCCTCGGCCGCCTTCGCAAAGAGCTCGCGCACCTTGTAGGCCCCCAAAAGCCGCTTCGCCACGTCCCCGCCGCACAGCGGAATCGACAGCGCCACCAGGAACTGCACGGCCTTGCGCGAGCGCGCCGCCGCCACGGCCTCGACGATCTTTCTCGCGCTCTTTTCGCCAAAACCCTCCATGCCGCAGATCTCGAGCTCGTGGTCGCCCAGCCGGTAGATATCGGCGAAGGTCTTGATCCATCCGCGGTTCACGAATTTCGCAAGCGTCTCGCCCGCAAGGCCGTCGATATCCATCCCCTCCTTCGAAACAAAGCGCATGAACTTGCGCAGTTCGCGCGCCGTGCATTCAACGTTCGTACACTGCAGCTTCCGCGTGCCGCTCTCCGCCTCCACAACCGCAGTGGGCGCACCGCACACGGGGCACGTTGCGGGGATTTCGAAGGCCCCCACCCCCTTCACCACTTTCACGACCTTGGGGATGATCTTGTTCGCCTTGATGACTTCGATTTCCGTACCTGCACCGCCAAGGCCAAGGCGCTCGCATTCGGAGATGTTGCAGAGCGAGGCGCGCTTCACCACGGTGCCTTCGAGCGTGACGGGGCGGAACACCGCAACCGGCGTGATGGAGGCGACGGCGCACGACCATTCGATGCGCTCGAGCGCCGTCGCCGCCGTTTCGTCCTGCCACTTGAAGGCGAAACCGGCGCGCGTGGCGTGGTGGCCCGTGACGGAACCCGTCTGCGCATAGGCCGTATCGTCGTAGCAGACAACGAGGCCGTCGACGGGGAACGGATTCTCCCGCGCCGTCACCTTCACGGTCCAACGGTCGATCGCCGCCTGGATCGTCGCCTCGTCGGGCGCGTCGAGCCGCTCGCGCGCGACGGGCTCGAGGCCGATTTCCGCGAGGAAGTCCATACGCGCGCCCCAGGAGGCGAGCGGGCGCTCCGTGTAAACGAGAGTGAAGGGAATCCACTGGAGGTTGCGCCCCTTGAGTTCGTCGACGTTCTTAAGCGTGAGCGAGCCGCTCGCGAGGTTGCGCGGGTTCGCGTAGTCTTCCTGCGAAGAGGCGCAGAACGCCTCGAAGTCGGCATACGAAATAACGGCCTCGCCGCGCACGACAAGATGGCCAAGCTCCTTCACCGTCTTCGGAATGCCGCGAATGCCGGAGGCGAGGTGGGTGATGTTCGTACCGATGTGGCCGTCGCCGCGCGTGACGACCTTCGTGAGCTTTCCGCCGTCGTAGGTGACGACGAGGGTGAGGCCGTCGAGCTTCCAGGAAATCCAGATCTCCCGCCCCTCGGCCCATTTCGCGACCTCGGCGACCTTCTTCGTTTTCGCGAGCGAAAGGGCGGCGAACTCATGGGGCTCCTTCTCGCCCACCACGTCGTCGGCGCTCACGCGGTTCGTGGGCGAATCGGGAAGGATGACGCCCGTTTCGGCTTCGAGGGCCTTCACCTTGTCGAAGAGGGCGTCCCACTCGAAGTCGGTCATCAATTCGCGCCGGCCGTTATAGTAGGCGTCGGCGGCTTCGTTCAACTGCGCCACCCACGCGCGCATCTCGTCGAGTTTGTCGTCCATGACCGTTGCCTTTCTGTGCAAGAGAGCGCTACCTGACCATTTGGAGAAGCATGTAGAGGGCCGTACCGGCGGCGATGGAAAGGAGGGGATTGGCACGCCAGAGATGGAGCGCCACCGTGAAGGCGGCGGCGACGAGTTCCGCGCCGCCGTGGAGGGGCGTGGAGAGGCAGCCGTTTTTCAAATAGCCCGCAAAGCAGTAGACGACGAGCATCGCGATGACGGCGGGTGCAAGGAGGCCGCCCAGATAGCGGATCACCGCAGGCGGCTTCTTGCCCGCCCCGAAGAGGACGAACGGGAGCGCGCGGAGGAGGTACGAGACCACCCCGACCGCCACGAGAACGCCCAGATAGTAGTGCGCGTTCGCGCTCATGCGCCCTCCTTCCCGCTCTCCCCGCACGCCGGCTCGAGCCACCGCCGCAGAGCGAGGAACACGCCCACGATCACGACCATCGCAGGAATGAGCAGATCGGCGCGCGCCTTTTCAAACCCGAGGGCCGATGCGAGGCCGGCGAACACGCCGAGCGTTGAAAGGAAGCCGACGAGGGCCGGGATGCGGTTGGCCTTGTTCCGCACCTGGTCGACGAGAATCACGAGGAAAAGCGCCGTCATCGCAAAGTCGATGCCCTCCGTGCAGGCCTCCACGCGCGCCTTCGAGAAAATCCCCTGGGCGAACACGCCCGCAAACGCGCCCGCCGTAACGCCCACGATCCAGTAGGAATGGTCGAAGAGCGCAAGGAGCAGGCAATACCGCGTCGATTCCCTTCCCGCCGGCCACGGGCACTGCGTTTGCAGCGCGTAGGTTTCATCCGTCACCGTGCCGATGAGATAGAGGCGCTTGCCAAACGGCGCCGCCTTGAAGCGATCGAGCAGCGAAAGACCGTAGAGCGAATAGCGGATGTTGAGGCACACGGCCACGACGACCGCAGCGGCGTAGGGAGTGCCTTCCCGCACCCAGTCAACAAGCAGATACTGGAGAGGCCCCGACACGAAAAACGCGCTCGTCAAGGCCGCCCAGCCGATCGAACATGCCGTACCATCCTGAAGCGCAAGGAGAAGGCCCGCCGCAAATCCCATCGTCGTATAGCCCGTCAACACCGGCAGCGACGCGATGAACGCCCGCGCCACCAAACCCCGCGCCTGGGAAGTGCCGTCCATCAGAGGAAGAGCCCCCCCAGATACCCGAAGACGACGCCGAAGACGTAGACCGCCGCCAGGATCCCCAGATTCTGGAGCTGGTGGCGATGCGTGCGAAAGAGTACGAGAAGCCCCACGCCCGCGCCCGTAAGGGACGAAGCCATGAGAGAGCCGGCCGACATGCCCTTTTCGGCGTAGAGCTCCGCGCTCGCAACCGACGCCGCGCAATTGGGCACGAGCCCCACGAGCCCGCCGAGAAGCTCGCCCACGAACGGCTTGTTGAGCACACAGCCCTTCAGCACCTCCTCGCCGCCGCAGAAATGGAGGAGCAATTCAAGAGCGCCGGAAATGACCAGCAGGAAAACGAAAATCTCGGCCGTATGGATGAGCGCCGGCACGAGGATGCCCTTGCGCTCTTCGCAGCTGCAGCGCGAACGCGCACACAATTCGCCCACATGCGGGGAGGGCCCGCGCCGCCCGATGCAATACAAGAACGCATTCACGGCGAACCCGGCGAAAACGGCGAAAAGGACCTTGAGGCCCATGAGCTTGAAGAGGAACGCCGAGGGGATCTGCTTCGAAAGAAGAACCGGAATCAATTCATCCGAAGTCGAAAGGAAAACGGCTACAAGCGTTCCCGCCGTCACGACGCCGCCTGCATAGAGCGACGCGGCCGCAGCGGAGAAACCGCACTGGGGCACCATGCCGGCGGCAGCGCCGAAGAACGGGCCCCATTGACTAACGCGCCCGAGTTTCTGCTCGAGCGCGTCTCCCGCATGCGCTTCCACCCATTCCAACACCAGATAGGCCGGAAAGAGGAAGGGAAGAAGCAGCAGGTTTTCTATCAGAAAGTCGATCACGCCGGGGTAATCGCTTCGTTCGGGCAGGTCGAGGCGCACGCGCCGCAATCGACGCACTTCGCCGGGTCGATCGTGTAGGGCGTACCTTCGCTGATCGCTTCCGCCGGGCAAGCATCCTTGCAGCAGCCACAGCCGACGCACTTTTCGGCATCAATCTTCATAGCCATTTTATTTTCTCCTTTTTGGGTTAAACCGATGGGGTGTATTATCTCATATTCGAGGCGAGTTAGGCAAGGGTAATATTTCGCGCCCGTCCATTCCCCCCCGAAGCGCCCTTCAAGCGAAACCTCCCCTCTCAGGCGCGCTGCCGCACCGGAATGCGCTCAACGAAGGTTTCGGCGGCGGCGAAACGGTCGAACGCGCAGTCGATGGCGGCGGCGGCGTGGGCGTCGCTTGAGAGGATGAACTTCACGCCGCGGGCGCGAAGGAGGGCGCGGAAGGCGGCGGAGGGGTAGGCGTCGTCCATCCAGCCGCGCGAGATGGCGCCTGTATTGACTTCGACGATTTTACCGGAGGCGGCGATCGCCTCGGCCGTCTGCGCGAGCTCTTCACGGTACCAGGGGGCCGATTCGTCGAAATAACGGAGTTGCCCGTTGAATTTCCGCACGAGGTCGGCATGGCCGAGAATATCGAAATCGTAACGCGCCACCATTTCGCGGGTTTGCGCGAAATAGGCGCGCAGGTAGGCTTGGGCGCTGCCATTGAAGTGCGCGGCAATGCCCGCCGCGAGGCGTTCCGGCGACCAGTCGACCGGCACGAGCGCGCCATCGCTCGCGACCACCCAATGGATGGACCCGATCAGATAATCAAGCCCGAGGGGCGCATAGCGCGCCTTCTCGGGCGTGGTGTGGCCGGGAATGTAGTCGGCCTCGACGCCGAGCCGCACCGAAATGCGCCCGGCATAGCGCGCGGCAAGCGCGCGAATCTCAGCTGCATATTCGAGAGCCGACTGCGGCGTGAGATTTCCCTCCTCCACCTCCGGCAGACGGGCGTGCGAGGAGAAGCCGATCTCGTCGAAGCCGCGCGCGAGCGCGGCGCGAATCATCGTCTCGGCATCGTCCCGCCCGTCGCACCAGGAGGTGTGAAGATGGTAGGTCGCCTTCACTTACGCCAGCGCCCACGGGCCGCGCGGCGCACGGCCGAGCATCTTCGTCGCTTCCGCGTCGCCGATGATCGTTTCGTTCGCCGGGTTCCACTTGATCTTGCGGTGCGTCTTGAGCGCGATCTGGCAGAGGTGGCCGATGCTCGCCGAGCGGTGCGCCACTTCTGCGGGCGTGAGCGTTTGGGTGCGGCTCTTCACGCAATCGACGAACTGGCGCTGATGGCCCTGGCTCTTCAGGCGAAGCTCGCCCGCCTCGATGCGCGAATTCTTGATCTCGGGCTTCGAGGCGTCGAAGCGGCCGCGGTTCACCCACACCCACTCGCCCCTCTCGCCGATCCACTTCGTGCCGCCGCGCACGTGCGTGCCGTCCGCCACGACCATCTTGACGCCGCTAGCGTATTCGCACTCGATGCGATAGGTCTTCGGCGCATCGTAGATGCCTTCGCGATCGTCAGGGCAGGAGCCTTCGTACGAGATCGGGCCCGAGAGATCGCAATCGAGGCCCCACTGCGCGATATCGCCGTGGTGACCGATCCAGTCCATGAGCTGGCCACCGCCCCAGTCGAGCACCCAGCGCCAGTTCCAGTCGTACACGCCCTGGAACGGGCGGTACGGGGCCGGCCCGAGCCAGAAGTCCCAATCGAGCCCTGCCGGGACCTGCGCGTTCGGATTCGCGGCCGGGCCGCGGCCGCCCGAAGGCAGGCCCACTTCCACGCGCGCGATCTTGCCGATGCGGCCGTTGCGAACGAGCTCGACGGCGCGGCGCATCTCGCCGCTCGAGCGCTGCCAGCTGCCCGTCTGCCAGATGCGGCCGTTGCGCTCGACGGCGCTCACGAGGGCGCGGCCTTCGAGAAGGTCGTGCGTGAACGGCTTTTCGCCGTAGATGTCCTTGCCGTGGTTCGCCGCGAAGGTGCCCACGTAGGCGTGCCAGTGGTCGGGCGTCGCGATCATCACGGCGTCGATATCGCCGCGCGAGCAGACCTCGCGGAAGTCGCGGATCATGCGGCAGTCGCCGTTGCCGTAGCGCCGGTCGACCTTGCCCTTGGCCTGCTGCATCTTCGCGGAGTTGACATCGCACACCGCGAGCACCTGCACGTCGTCATACCCGAGAAACGCGCCCATGTTGCCCTGGCCCTGGCCGCCGCAGCCGATCATCGCCATCGTCACGCGGTTCGAAGGGGCCGTGGCGCCGAGAACACGCGCCGGCACGAGATTGAAGAGACCGAATCCGGCACCGGCCGCAAGAAAGCCGCGGCGCGAAAGAGTTGCCTGTTTCATTTCGTCAAAACTCCTCTCCGCTTACTTGGCCGCACGGAACTTCGCCGCCGTGGCGCGCACCTTCTCGACGAGGGCCTTGTCCGTCGCCGCCTTTACGTCGATTTCATGAATCGACCAGTGGAGGTTCGGGCGCGAGGCGAGCGCGACGAACTTGAGGTGGCGCGCGGAGGCGTTGAGCGTGAAGGTGGTCGTGTTCTTCGTCTTGTCGTCGCACGTCGCAACCGGGCCCTTCCAGGTCTGGCCGTCGGCCGAGACGAACACGTCGCAGCCCGCGGGCGTATCGGCCGGGGACTTCACCGTGTCGAGCGTCACGCTCTCCACGAAGAAGCTGCCGCCGAGGTCGAGCGTGTACCACACGCCCTTCGAATTCATGCCCGTCGTCCACCGCGAATCCGCATTGCCGTCGAACGCCTTCGCGACGTTGCCGGTGTCACGCGAGGAGGCGGCTTTCCAGCGCGCCTTGTCGAGCTTCGCGCCGCCACTCGCCGCTTCCTCGAGGAACCGGTCGGCAAACGCCACGTACTCGGCCTTCGCCGCCGCGCCCCAGGCGGGATCGAGCGCAAGCGCTTCCCAGAACGCAAAGGCGTCCACAGACTTCGCACGGGCGACGAGCTCGCCCGCCGCCGTACGCGCCGCCGAACCGGCCGCCGCCTTCTGCCACGTGGCGAGAAGCTTCGCATCGCGCGCGGCGGGAGCGAGTTCCTTCAAGACGTGCCAGACCGCCGTGACGGCCTGGTCCTTTTCCTCGGCCTTCACCTGCGCAAACCAGGCGAGCGACAGGTCAAGCGTCTCGCTCGAGTTCATCTTGCCGAACGCACGCCACGCGGCCTTGCGCGTCTTCGCGTCCGCCGCCGCCATGAACGGCGCCCAGCGGCCCGCGAGCTTCACTTCCGCGCGCTTCGCCGCCACGGCGAGAACGCTCGTATCCTTCGCGGCAAGTTCGAACACCTTTTCGCCGATGTCGCCCATTTCCGCGAGCGCGTCGTCAGCCGCGCCCTGCACGCGGCCGCCGCGGGCGCGCGCGGCGAGAATCGCCTCCACGCCATTGGAGCCGCCGATCGCGGCGAGCGCTTCCACCGCCGTCGCCGCCACGGTTTCATCTTCGTCCTTCGTGAGCGCCGCAACGGCCGGCACGGCCTCGGCGGCCTTGTTCGCCGCAAGGCGCTTGAGAAGCCGCACCTTCAGGCACGGGCACTTCGCCGAGGCGAGCACCTTGAGAATCGTCGCCGGAGGAACGGCACCGGCGGCATCGAGGGCCGCCTCGCGAACGAACTTCGACGAATCGGCCATCGCCGTGAGGAAAAAGCCGGGCTCGGCCTGCACGAGCACCTTCGTTGCAACGGCGCGCAGGTAGTCGGTCGCCGCCGGCATGCCGAACGCCGTACGGGCGTAGGTGGCCGCGAGCGGACGATCCAGGCTCGCCGTGCGGGCGAGCGCCGCGCCGAACGCCATCTGGCGCGCATCCGCAAGGAGCGCATCCGCACCCGGCTTTTCAGCGCCCTGCACGAGACGGGCGAGCGCCTTCGCGCCGCCCACGCGCCCGAGGGCGAGGGTCGCGGCGCGGGCCACTTCCGCGTTCGGGTCGTCGATCGCCGCAAGGAGGCTTTCGGCATCGTTCACCATCGCGTATTCCGCCACGCGCGAGATGCGCTGCATGGGCGTGAGCTTCTCCCAGGCGACGGGGAGCGGTTCATCGTTCACCTTGAGGTCGCCCAAGCAGTAGGAGAGGCCGGCGAAGATGTGGCCGCGGCGGGCCGGGTCGTTCCACGCCCGCGCATCGTGCGCGAAGGTGGTGTAGAACATGCGGCCCTTGCCGATACGGCGCACCCACGAAACGGCGTAGTCGCCATCGCCGCGCTTCTGGCCCTTGCGCGCCTTCGTGGCGGGGTCGGAAAGATCGATCGAAACGAGCACGTGCAGCTTCGAGCGGTCATAGAACGGCGACTTCTGCTGATAGATTTCGTCGCTCGCGAAGAACGTGCCGTCGGCGGCCGTCTTCAGCGTGGCATTGATCGGGTTCGTGCGGTCTTCCACGCGGAACTTCCACGTGCCGCCGCCGCCCCACGGATGGCCGTCGAACTGGCCGCCGAACATCGTGCACACGGCCGGGCAGTCGTAGAAGCTGTCAAGCGCGGCATGGATCACGCAGCAGCCGCCGCCGTTGTTCGCGAAATCGACGAGCGACTTCTCGAGGAACGGATGCCCCTTGCCCTTCAGCGCCGTCGTGTTGTTCAAGACGAGCACATCGTACTTCTTCAGGTTCTCGTACTTCAGCGCCTCGTAGTCGAGCGTGAAATCGGCCTTGTAGTTCATCTTCGCCGCTTCGGCGGCAATCGCCTTCGTGCAGCTCGCGATGGACTCGCGGTGGTTGAAACCTTCGCAGAGGCTGAACACCAGCACTTTCTTCGGATCGGCAGCAAACGCCGCCGCGCAGGCGAGGAAGCAAACGATTGCTCCCCGAACCTTCAAACTCTTCTTCGAATACACGTTCTTTCCTTTCTCGTTAACATCCCCATGCCGAATATTTTACACCAAACACCCCGTCGAAAGCAAGTCAGTATTGGCAAAACGAGGATGGATGTGCTATAATTCATCTCCACCTGAAAGGCGTATCTTATGAATAAAATGCTTCGTTTCCTCGGACTTCTTTTGATTGTGGCGCTTGGCGCCGGCGCGGCGGACGTGATGCCGCCCATCCGCCCCGACCACCCGCGGATGTTCTTCAATGCCGAAACGTGGCCCGCCATCAAGGCACGCGCCGTTACGGACAACGCCGCCGCGCTTCAGGACCTCCTCAAACGCGCGCGCGGCTATCCCGCAAAGCCCGTCTGCTCCGGCACCGAGGCCGTGACCGAAATCAAAACCGCCACAGGCACCATCCGCGCCAATCCCGATACGCCCATCCCGAACGTGCGCGAATGGGGCGCCCAGGCCGCCGAATGCGCGCTTGCGTGGCGCTTCACGGGCGAGCGCGCCCTCCTCGAGAAGGCCAAGGCCATGCTCGCCGTGAGCGTTGATGCCTACCACGAGGCCTACCGCAACCGCCGCGCCGTGAACTGGTATTCGACTTCGCGCATTCTCGCCCTCTCGGCCTACGACTGGATCTACGAGGCGCTCACGCCCGAGGAGCGGCGCGCGATCATCGTGCCCCTCGTCGAGCATGTGGAGGCCATCCAGCGCGGGCCCGGGAAGCCCGCCATCCTCCGCCGGAATTCGAGTGGCGTCGAGACGGGTTTCTACGGCGTTGAACCGCTCCTCTGGTATTCGGGCCTCGCCGCCGACGGCGACGGTTTCTGCGACGAACTCGCCCGCCGCCACCTCGTGAAGGGCCACGCCCTCTTCCGCCAGCTCCTCGCCTACCGCAATGCCGGCGCGGGCGACGACGGCGCCCTCTCCTCCGCCGTGCCCGGCTACTGCATGGGCATCTATCCCTACGCGCATTTCAATTTCCTCCACACCTACCTTTCCGCCTGCGGCAAGAACCTCGCGGCCGACTACCCCGGCCTCGCCCTCTTCCCGAACTGGATCTACTGGACGTGGATTCCGAACGCCCGCAACCCCCGCCAGCCGCTCTACTCCGGCTTCGGCGATACGCCGCACGACCTCAACGCCCTCGAGACGGGCCTCCTCTGGTCGCACATGACCCAGTACATGTTCTTCTTCCGCTCGATCAATCCCGCCGCCGCCCGCCTCGCGGCCTCCCTGCGCGAACGCGCCCCCAACCGCAACCTTTCGGGCCCCTGGTGCCTGTACCCGTTCCTTCTTTCGAGCGTCGACGACATCCGTCCCTTCCCCGCCTCCGCCCTCGAAGCGACGCCGTGCAAGGCCCGCCACTTCGAGAAGCTCGGCCAGTTCCTCATGCGCTCGGGCTGGACCACGAACGACACCTTCTGCACCTTTACCGCCGGCGCCTCCCTCACCCACCACAAGCACCACGACGAAAACAACTTCGTCATCTACAAGCACGACTTCCTCGCCCTCGATTCCGGCTCGCGTGCCGCGCAGACCGACTACAACCTCCGCCACTACTACGCCCAGACGGTCGCCCACAACTGCATCCTCATCCAGAAGCCGAACGAACCCCTCCCCGGCTACTGGGGCATCCGCGACCCGGGCCCGCAAGGAAAATACAACGACGGCGGCCAATACGGCATCGCCACCCCCCTCGCCTTCGAAACGAACGACCGCTTCACCTACATCGCCTCCGACGCCACCAAGGCCTACGGCGAAAAGGCCCGCGAATGCGTGCGCCAGTTCATCCACCTCCAGCCCGACTTCTTCATCGTCTACGACCGCGTGGAATCCGCCGCGCCCTACTCTAAGAAATGGCTCCTCCACACCCAGAACAAGCCGACGATCGATGGGCATCTCCTCCGCGCCGACTGCGGCTCCGGCCGCCTCTCCTGCGAAACGCTCTTTCCCGCAGCGGCCCGCCTCACGCTCGTGGGCGGCCCCGGCAGGGAATTCTGGTCGAACGGCAAGAACTGGCCCTTGGACGCGAACTACGTGCGTAGCGCCCAGGCGATTGCAAAGCGCAACGGCCGCGGCCCCTACTTCGGCGCCTGGCGCCTCGAGGTGACGGCGGCGGAAATGGCGACGCGCAACACGTTCCTCCATGTGCTCACGGCGACGGACGCCGCAGGCGGCAAACCCCTCGCCGCGCGCGCCCTTTCCACGCCCACGCAGGAAGGCGCGGAACTCACCCTCCCGGACGGCACGCGCGTGACCGTGCTGTTCAACAAGACGGGCGCCGTGGGCGGCACGATCGCCTTCGGGAACGGGCAGGCGCGCCCCTTCACCACCGCGATTCAGCCGCAAGCGGGCATCACCCCCTTCACCGAATCCGCCGCACGCACGCCGCGCTTCCCCCGCCTGGAGATTCCCGGCCTCGAACCGCGGCCGGATTTCTGGAAGGTGCGCCCGGAGGAAATCATCCAGCTCTGCCGGAACGTAAAACGCGGCAAGGCCGAGATCATCGCCCGTACGCCCCTCGGGTATCCCGTCTATGCGCTCTTCTACGGCGACTTCCAGGAGGCGCCGCCCCAAACGAACTGGAGCGCCGGCAATTCGTCCTCCACCTGGCGCTCCTACATGGGCGGCACGCCAACGGACAAGCAGACCTTCCTCTTCCTCGCGGGCGTCCACGGCGCCGAGCCCGAGTGCGTGGCCGCCGCCGTGAACCTCATCCAGGCGCTTGAAACCGGCACCGACTTCCGCGGCCGGCGCCACGACGAACTCGTGGACCTCATTTCGAAATACCGCTTCATCATCGTGCCGTGCCTCAACATGGACGGCCGCGCCGTAAGCCCCGACCATCTGCGGCAGGTGCCCTATTCCACCTTCCGCGCCGCCTCGCAGGGCCGCTGGGCCAACGGCAAGCCCATCGAATGGCGCGAGAGCAAGGAGTTCTTCCCGCTCCCGCTCGCGCGCGTGGCGCATCCGGGCGGCTACCCGAATGCGGAAGGCTACAACATCATGCACGACGCCGCTCCGGGCGACGTCCGCACGGCCGAGGCGCGTGGCCTTTTGAAGCTCATCGCCCGGTGGCGCGTGGATGCCATGCTGAACGGCCACTCCTGCGAAACGGCCGCCTATCTCATTCCGCCGGGCGTCATCAATCCCCCCGCGAACATCGCGCGCGGCCTCGCGCTCACGACGCGCGTCAATACCGCGCTCCACGAGGCGGGCCTCAACCCGAACGATCCCGCGCGCGGCCCCGCGCCCAAGCCCGCCGCCGGCTTCAACCTCAACACGCTCGCGATGCTCTCGAGCGGCTGCCTCGCCTTGACGCTCGAAGTCACCGTCTCAAACGAAATCCCCGCCCGCGAAGGCGCCGCCCGCCAGCCGAAGATCCTCTACACCTTCGACCAACTGATGGCCCCCGCCCTCGTCACCCTCCGCGAATACCTGAAAGACGGCCTTGAAAAGCCCTTCATCGACCGCGCGCGGTGGGAAAAGTAAACCGTGGCATTATTCGCTTTCAAGAAGCGCAACGCAGTGGACTTCGATTCCGAGGCCGGCGCCGACGTCGTCCATTTTTTCGTTGGTCTTGCCTTTGACGGAAACGGCGGCGAGGTCGATTTTCAGAAGATCGGCGAGACGGGAGCGAATGGCGTCGACGTGGGGGCGGAGTTTCGGGTGCTCGCAGATGACGGCGGCGTCGATGTTGCTCACGCGATAGCCGGCAGCGTGGACCTCTTCGACGACCGCCGCGAGCAGTTTCGCCGAATCAGCCCCCTTCCAGGTGGCGTCCGTATCCGGGAAATGCGAACCGATGTCGCCATGGGCGATTGCGCCGAGGAGCGCGTCGATGACGGCGTGAAGGAGGACGTCGGCATCGGAATGCCCTTTGAGGCCGTCGGAGCCGGGGATGAAGACGCCGCCCAGCATGAGCGCGCGCCCCGCCTCGAAACGATGGGAATCATAACCAAATCCGATGCGCATCATGGGCGGCTCCTTTCGCGTCCTTACGACGAACGTTCGGCAAGTTCAAGCCAACGCGTTTCCGCAGCGTCGAGTTCGTCCCGCGCCTGGGGAAGACGCGTCGTAAGCGCCGTCGCGCGGGCGTTATCCTTCGCAAAGATCGTGGGGTCGGAAAGCGCCGTTTCGATTTCGGCGATTTCCGCTTCGAGGGCGACCATGCGGTTCGGCAACTCTTCGAGCTCGCGCTTCTCCTTGTAGGAGAGCTTGCGCTGAGACGGCGCGCTCTCGGTCGCGGCGGGGGCGGGGGGCGGCGACCCCCCCCCGCTTTCGCGGGCGCCGCCTCCCCTTCCCTCACCTGCGCGAGAAGCCTCGCCGCCTCGGCATAGCCGCCCGCGCACACGCGCACCTCGCCGTCGCCCGCAAGGACGTAGGTGGAGGTGACGACGTTATCGAGAAACGCACGGTCGTGCGAGACGACGAGCAAAGTCCCCTTGTAGGCAAGGAGCTGCTCTTCGAGGAGTTCCAGCGTCTCCACGTCGAGGTCGTTCGTCGGCTCGTCCATCACAAGCAGATTGGAGGGCTTGAGGAACAGCTTCGCCAGAAGAAGACGCGCCTTCTCACCGCCCGAAAGGGCCTTCACGGGCGTACGCGAACGCTCGGGCGTGAAGAGGAAATCCTGCAAATAGCCGTAGACGTGCTTTTCAACGCCGCCCACCGTGACGACGTCGCGATCCTGGGCCACGCTTTCCTTCACCGTGAGTTCGGGGTCGAGCTGGGCGTGAAGCTGATCGAAGAACGCCATCTCGACGCGCGTTCCCATCGTCACCGCGCCGGAGGTCGGCGCCAAGGCGCCCGTGAGCATCTTGAGGAGCGTCGTCTTGCCCGTGCCGTTCGCGCCGACAACGCCGATGCGCTCGCCGCGGAGGATATCAGCCGTAAAGGCGCGAATGATCTCGGGCGACTCCGGGGAATACGAAAAGGAAACGTTCTCGATCTTCACCACCCGATCGCCCGACGCGGCGGCCGTATCGATCTTGAGATTCGTCTTCCCCACCGCCGACCGGCGATTCGCAAATTGAAGGCGCAACTGCTGCAACGCCTCCACGCGCCCCTGATTGCGCCGCCGCCGCGCCTTCACGCCCTGGCGGATCCACGCCTCTTCCTGGGCGAGCTTCTTCGCCTTCTTCTCCCAGAAGGCCGCTTCATCGGCCTGGAGATCCGCCTTGCGCTGGAGGAAGGTGCGATAATCGCAATTCCAGCCCGCAAGCTGGCCGCGATCGAGATCGTAGACGTACGTCGCCACCGACTTCAAAAACGCCCGGTCGTGGGTGACGAAGAGAAACGCCGTTTCGGTTTGACGGCGGATGAAGCTTTCCAGCCACTCGATCGAAGGAATGTCGAGATGGTTCGTGGGTTCGTCCAAGAGGACGAGATCCGGCTCTTCGGCGAAAACACGCGCAAGAAGCACCCGACGGCGCAACCCGCCCGAAAGCGTGTTGAACACCGTATCCGGAGAGAGCCCCATCTGCGAAATGAACTTCTCGTTCCCCGCAATCTCCCGCACGGTACCCGGCCGATCGCTCGGTACCTCCTGCTCGAGAAACGCGACTTTGAGGCCCGGCGCACGGATGATTTCCCCAAGATCGGGCTCCAGCCGCCCGCTAATCACCTTGAGGAGAGTCGACTTCCCCTCGCCATTACGCCCCGTAACGCACGCCCGCATGCCGCCTGCAATATTCAGCGACACATTCTCCAAAATGGAATCACCCCCGAAAGCGAGGGTGACGTCATGCAATGAAAGGAGATGCCTTGCCACAGCCTGCTCACGCCTGCGGGCGCGGCGCCTCTTTGTGACGATACGTGATGCGGCCCTTCGTGAGGTCATACGGGGAAATCTCAACCGTCACCTTGTCGCCGATCGCGATCTTGATAAAG
The DNA here is from genome assembly GCA_045617985.1 of Kiritimatiellia bacterium. GTDB lineage: Bacteria > Verrucomicrobiota > Kiritimatiellia > RFP12 > UBA1067 > RUG572. The sequence goes on along the minus strand of JAZLJP010000104.1, from coordinate 33,660 downwards.
AACTTACGCATCTTGCCCGAAATGTGGGCAAGCACTTCATGACCATTGTCCAATTGGACTTTGTACATCGTCGCCGGCAAAACCTTGATCACGGTGCCGGTCACTTCAATTGCGCTGTCGTCTTCTTTTGCCATAAATTCTTGAAAATTGGTAGCGGGGGCTGGATTTGAACCAACGACCTTCAGGTTATGAGCCTGACGAGCTACCAGGCTGCTCCACCCCGCAATCTCGGTTCTCCGGAATGGCGGGCCTGACAGGAGTCGAACCTACAACCCTCAGATTCGTAGTCTGATGCTCTATCCAGTTGAGCTACAGGCCCATAGCGGAAAACGCCGCATATTGTATCACAATCCCCGCCCTCGTGCAAGAGGGTATTTGAACTTTTTTTGGCTTGCCCATTTTCCGGCCTTCGGCCAGGGTGTCTGGTGCTTGGTGCCTGGTGCGTGGTGCTTGGTGCGCAGCGTATCGGTGCCCGATGCGCGGTGGATGGTGAGTGGCTCCTTGCGTATGGGCACCACGCACCAGGCACCTATTTGGCTTTTTCCTTGAGACGCTTTTTCATTTCCTCAAGCTCCTGGATGGCGGCGAAGACACGGTTGAGGTCTTTCTTTTTGCCGGCTTTCACCATGCGCCGGGCGATGACGCGCAGATCGCGCAGCTGGTCGTTGATCTGGTCCATATTGTGAACCACGCGTTCACGTTGGCCGGCGGCGATCTCCTCGCGTACATGCGATATGACGCCGCCCACACTCGCCTCGTCCTTCGCGTGCGCCGCCCGATCACGCACGAAGGAGCAATGGAGATCGAGCGCACAGAGGGCAATGACCACCACAAGCACGAGGAGCGTCCACTTGATGCCGCGTACATTGAAAAACATGATTATCACCCACCTTTCATTGATTGCCACCATTGTAGCACAACCCTCTCAACTTCTCAATGCGAAACTGCAACCGGAAGGGTGTATCTACAAAATCGTGCAGGTTCCTGCATCCGAATTTCCACCATTCCGAAATCTTCACAGGAACCAATCTTTTCACAGGGACTATCCCCATGCAACTCCACCGTCCAGTCGTCGTTCACCCACACCTCCAGGCGACCCGACATCGGCTTCGCCGTGTTGTTGGCGTGCGTCACGGGGAACGCACACACCGTTGCGCCCGTCTCCGCCGCCGCGACATGCGTGACACCCAACGGCCAGGCGTACGGACTGCCCTCCGGCCGTTCAATGGCCTACGGGAAGGACTCGATCTCCACCCGAATACCGTTCGCCTCCTCCACAGGAGGCAGATAGGCCGAAGCAACCGCGGCGACCACCACAACAAGGTACATGAAGATATTTTTCATGCACCTATTCTAACACAAGCCACTACAGGAAACAAGAACGGATACAAGAACCATCGTACTCGGTCAATGAGCGGGGGGGCGTCCGCGAAAGACCCGCGTGCCGGGACTAGCGGAAAAAAATCGTACAGCCGTTATTGAGCGGTTCAATCTTGACACGGACTTCCGTCTCAGCCACAATCGGCGTACAGCGATAGAAATGCTTTGGGTCGATCAACTCGAGTTCGACGCCCGGATCGAGATGAACCGCCGTGCCGCGCAGCAGCGTATAGGTTCCCGACACCAGATTCGACGGAAATGTGAACGAAACATCCTGTCGCACGTAGATATCCTTGGCGCACGTGAAAATCGGCGCATTCTGATTGACATCGGTTGAGATCGTGACATCGGTACCAGTATCAAAGAGGACCGGATAGTCGGAAACATTCGTTTCGTTCGGGATTTTGCATTCGCCGAAATAGCGGCGGCAGAGATAGCCGTTCGTCAAAACATCCCAACCGGTCGGCAGCAAGGTAAGGATATCGGCCGTATTGCCGAAGAAGCGCACCTTATCGATCGCGTTGTTGATCTGCAACTCCTCTGCCGTAAGGACGCGGTTGTAGAGACGGATCGCCTTGAAGTCGCCATAGAAGAAACGCTCACCTGAAAAAGTGGAAGAACTCGTCGAACGCGCTCCCAGATAGGTTCCGCCATTGGCATTGCCACCCACGTTGTCGGTCCTACCGGTCTGGCCGACTTCCTTCGCATCCCGGTAGACCGAGAAATCGCCTGCCGTACCGCTGCGATAGGTCACCGCCAGCGTGTAGGTCGCATTCACGCCGACATTATGCGTATGGGTCGTGCTGTTGCGGAATGACATATAATACGCACTTGGCTGAATATTCACCGAGACATTGGCCGTCGATTTCAACATGGTCTTCCACGTCGAACTGGAAAACCACGCAGGGATTTCCATCGTACCTTTGCTCGCGACAATGGTGAATGTCTTGGACGTATCGGTACCCGAGAGAAATGCGTAAGAACTCGAACCATTGAAGGACAGCTTGTTACCCGAGTTCCAGGCGGTGTTGTGAAGCTCAAACTTGCGGCCCGCCACGCGATCCGTCCAAGTCGTGGCGGAAGCATTGTGCGTCCCCGTGTTGGCATTGTCAATGCCGTCCCAATGGGCGATGATTCCACTCTGCACGTAGCTGTGCGCGACAACACGCTCGTTGCCGGCCTGTGCCGCTCCAAGAGCTGTCATGACAATCCCAGCGAGCAGACTTAACATTTTCTTTTCGTTCTTGTAGAGTAGAGACCCACGCCTCGGTTTTCCCGATGCGACTTCCCCCTCATCAAACCGTACGTGCGGATTTCCCGCATACGGCTTTCCACTCAGAGCTGCGTTCTTCATAGCGTGGCGTTCCTTTCTTTGCTTCTGCAAGTTGTTGCCGATTATAGCGATTTTTTCCTCTCAAATCCGTCATCTGCGGACATCCGCCCATTTGAGCCAGTACATACCATAGTGAGGTAATTGCAAAAAACTTTGACACAGAGCCGACAACCATGCCGCCCGACATGAAGCCCATCGCCGACTCATCACGCACCAAGAGAAGCATCGCAGAAACATTATCGCATTTTTCCGACTGGAACGCAAGCGGAATGTCGAATTTTTCGGTTTGGGTAATTGCCATTTTCATAAATACTTCCTGGCTATCATTTAATTATGTTGTACAATATGGTGAGATTATGGTGCGGACGAAATCCTGGACGGCGCGTAGAGACATGGGGACAGACCCCGCGCTGGGGATGAAGATTTCGGTTCGGAACCGTTCCGCACCGAAGTCTTCGCGGATGTCGGGAGATTGGCAGGGGGAGGCTTTCACGCCACCGACCCTCTTGGACTACGGCTCGGAGAGGATCGGGCACCTTCTCATTCGCCGTTGGCGAAATAATCGAATTCGGGTATGCTCATCTTCCGATCCCAATCCCAGGGGCATTGTGCCGGCAGATATTTTTTCAACACCGCATCGAGTTTCTCCAGATCCCGCTCGTCTTTGACGATGACCGGCAACAGTTTCTTCTGCGGCCAATTATCGAGCGCCATCTTTTCAAACGGCACGAGTTCGCACTCAAGCATCAGAACGTCCTCAACGGACATCCGGCGTTGGCCATAGTTGCGGCGGAAATATTCAAAACGGAATTCGGCCAGCCGCGGCTCCTCGTACGCCTCGAAGAAGAGGTCCGCCGGAGCGTTCGGGTTATCGATCAATCCCCGTACCCCATGGTAGGCGTGCCCCTTCGTGCACGCCTTGACTAGGAGCGGGTAGTAATGGCGCAACATCTCCTCCGTGAATTCCGGCCGCCCCATCAGCAAATAACATCCACTCCGCCGCCCACAGGCCACCGCCTGATCGACGAGAAGGATCAGGTTGGTTGGCGGAAGACAAGCCCCATATTTCCAAATGGCGCCATGTAAACTCTCTTTCAACGTCTTCTCGTTCACGACCTTGAGAAGGTCCTCCGGTGTGCCATGAAGTCCCTTCAGCAGAATACGCTGACGGTCTTCTCGATCCCGTTTCATTTCACGGAAGGGATCCTCCCTTTGTTTGGCCGCCTCCCGGCGTGCCCGTTTCTCCTGTTCCTCCTTTTTCCGCAATTCTTCCTCTTCCCGCAATGCCCCCGTTTTACGCCGCTTTGCCTCCCGCTCTTCCTGAACGCGCTTCTCTTTCCATTTCCGCAAGTACTGGCAATCCTTCATCATTTTCTTGAGCTGTCCCCCCCTGCCTTTTATTTAAGCATGTGATTATTTTATCATAAATGATTTTCCCTGTCAATGCGCGTTCTGAAATTATGCTAGAATATACGGCATGGCAAATGAGAGTGATTATTTTTCCCGGGCACGGCGGCTCTTCGGCGAGGCGAAGATGGCGGCCGTCGGGCGGCTTCGCGTATTGATCGTCGGTACGGGCGGCGTGGGCGGCTGGTGTGCCGAGGCGCTCGTCCGTTCGGGCGTTACGCGCCTTACGCTCGTCGATTCCGATCGCGTGGCGCCCTCGAACGTCAACCGCCAGGCGATGGCCACGCCCGCCACGGTGGGCGAATTGAAAGTCGAGGCGCTAAGGCGCCTTCTTCTCGCCATCAATCCCGCAGCCGAGATCGCCGCGCACGCGGTGCGCTTCACGCCGGAGAGCGCCGGCGCGGCGCCCTTCGATTTCTCCTGCTACGATGTGGTTGTCGACGCGATCGATTCCGTCGATTGCAAAGCCGCCTTGATTCGCGCCGCCCTCGCCACCCCTCAGGCGACGCTCTTCTCCTCGATGGGCGCGGCGCGGCGGCTCGACCCCTTCCGCCTCCGCCACACCGATTTCCGCAAGGTCGCCGGCGACGGCCTCGCCCGCGCCCTGCGCCAGCGCTTCAAAAAGGACGGCGCATTTCCCTCGCGCCCCTTCACCTGCGTGTGGTCGGAAGAGCCGCCGCTCGAAGCGCCCCCCGAAAACGCGAACGACGCGGAGGCTCGCGCCTTCGGCTCCGTCATCACCGTGACGGCCGCCTTCGGCCTCGCCCTCGCCTCGCTCGTTCTCGACCGCGCCTAGCTACGGACGCGCCCCAAGCGCGTCCCTCCCGTGCGCGGGCGGCCCGGGCCGCTTAGTCCACAAGCAGCTTCACCGGGCCGATCAAGCCTGCCTTCGTGAGTTTCGTTCCCTTGCCGCAGCACGGGAGCGAAGTCCAAGTGGGACGGTTTGGATCATCGCAATCGCCCACGAGGCGGTTGATCCAAAGGTCGCACACTTCAACCTCGAGTTCGTTCACGCCGCCCTTCACGAACTTCGAGACGTCGAGACGATACGGCGCGAAGCAGACGCCCCCCGCGGCCTGGCCGTTCAGCTTCACCTTCGCCGTCACCGCAACATCCCCGAGATCGAGAACCGTGCGCGCGCCCGGCTTCGCCACGCGGAACGTCGTCTTGTAGACGATCTTGCCGGAATAGAACTTCACCGCCGCGTCGGCCGAGGTGGAAAGGTCGAAGAGTTTCGTCGTCTTCAGGGGAGCGGCAGGCCCCCGATGGAGCGCGTCGCTGTTGAAGGCAAGCGTCCAGGGCCCCGAAATCTCCTGGATCTTCGGCACCGACGTGCACGAACGGCCCGTGCGGCCTGCCGCGGCCTTCGCAAACACCACGAACACGCTTCCGTGCGGCGCGAACGCGAGGTTCACCACCGTGCGGCCGTTTTCAAAGCGCCACGTCCCGGCCTCATGCCGCTCGCCCGTTGCCGCGTCCCAGAGTTCCGGCACGCGCCCCGTCACGCGGAACGACACCTCCACGCCCGGCACCGGCTTCCCGCCGAACGCCGCAACGAAGTAGAGCTCCGCATTCGGCATCGTGCGGTGCGCATGGATGAGATGGTAGCGCCCGTCGTGGAGGAGATCGGTTTCCACCTTCCGGAGCGCGAACAGCTCGTCGAGCGAAAGCCCCCAGGCGATGAGGCCCTTGCCGCGGCGGGCGCTCTTGACGGTCGTGCCATCCACTTCGCCCCACAGGCGCTCGGCGATTTCCTTCACGCGCACGTCCGCTTCCGGCTGGCCCGCGAGGGACGGCGAGCGCCGCGGCTTCGGCCCGAGTACGAACGCGCCCGCATTGACGAGCTTCTCGATCTTTGCGAGCAGCTCCGGGCGCATCGTCTCGAGTTTCGGCAGCACGAGCACTTCGTAGGTCGTACCATGCGGCAGCACGATACGGCCCTTCTCGTCCACACCCGCCGTCTCGCGCAGCACTTCGCCGTTGATGTAGTCGAACTGGCGGCCCTGCGGCACGCCCGGCTCGGTAATGCCCGTCATCTTCGGCGTATCTTCCCCGATGAAGTAGGCGATGTCCGCCACGTTCAGGCCCTGCTGCAGCAGAAAGCCCGCGCGCTTGAGATAGCCCGAGAAGAGATCGAAATGCTCGAACCAGGTGTTCTTGCGGTTGAACTCGTTGCCGAACCAGGCGATGTTGCCCGGCGTGCGCTCGTCATGCTGATGGATGTAGAGGTGGAGGATCGTCGCGTTGATGCCATCGGCAAAGAAACGGTCCGTACGGCTCTTGAGGTCCATCGGCGAACGGCTGTAGGGCTTGCCGCCGCAGGTGTTCGATTCCGCCCAGATCTGGCGCTTGCCGTAGATGTGGCCGCAGCTCGAGGCCGCGCGGTTTTCGATGTCGCCAAGCGAACCCTCGCTCCAGAACTCGCCGCCGATACCGTCCGACTGGCCGCCATACTGCAGGAACTCGCCCGGGAAGCCCCAGTGGCCATAGCATTCGAGCCAGGTGTTGAGGCCGTGGTGGTTGCTCGCCGCGCGAAGGCCGCCCACGTAGGAGTAGGCCACTTCGTCGGCAACGAAACGCCGCACGTCCCAGAGGAAGCGGTCGGAATCGTCACGGCTCGCCGCGGGCATGCCGAAGAACGCGGGCAGGTAGGGCGTGGGATCGTAGCCGAAGGAGGCCTTGAAGCGCGCGGCATAATCGTCCGTAAAATTCTGGCCGCCCATCTCGTAGCTATCGAGGACCGCGTGTTTAATCGCCTTGCGATGCGCCGCAGGCGTGCGCGCGAGGATCTTCCCGAGGTATGCGTCGAAGTGCGCGGCCACGTGGGCACGGCTCATCTTATCGACCTCATAGCCCGTTGCCTCCGGATTCGCCGGCGCGTTCTTCGTGCCCGTGGCGGCCGTTGCGAAGCGATAGACGATCCACGTTCCCTCGGGGACGTTCCACGCGAGCGTGCCGTCCTTCGCCACCTTCTGGCGGATGACGACCGCGCGCTGCGGATCAAGCGCCGAGCCCGCCACGTTCGCGGGCTCCGCCGGCCACTGGTATTCATGCCAGTAGGGAAGCGGCGCTTCAAACATCTTCGCAAGCGTCTTTTCATAGGCACGCGCAATGAGCGGCGCGCCGCACACGGCCACCGTGGCGAAGCGCGCCTGGTAGGCGCCGTGCGGCGTCACGGTCACGCGGAAGCTCTTCGCCGTCACCGGCGCGAAGGAGGCGAGAATCGGCGCGTGCGGCGTGAAGCCCACGCTCACGCCGTGGTTCTTGCGGCTGAACGGCATCGTCGCAACCGTCTGCCAGCCGTTCGCCGTTTCCGCCTCCACTTTCACCGTGCCCACGAGGGTGCCGTCGATGAACGCGAGCTCCACGCTCTGCGCCGTGAAGGGCTGGGCGGACGAAAGCTCCACCGCGAGGGGCTTCCCCTTGCGCTGGAGGAGCGAGTCGTTCGCGTCCTTCGCTTCAAGCCGATCAGCGAACCCGGCGGGGGCCGGATAGGCGACGGCAAAGAGATCCTGAAACTCGTCCGCCGGCACGGCCTCGAACTTCGGCACGGGCAGTTTCACGCCCTGCTGCGGCCCCGCCACCACGACGGAACTCGCCACAAGCCGCCGCATCGCCTGTTCGGGCTTCACCCACGGCCCGCCGGACTGGCTCCAGCCCGGCGAATTGAAAAGGCCGATTTCGATGCCGAGCTCGCTTGCCGTTTCAAACGCCGTCGCAAGTGCCTTCTCCCACTCGCTCGAGAAGGTCTTCACCGAGCCGATCGGGCCGCCCTGGCTGCCGATGTCGCCGATGTAGGCGCGGTCGATGCCCGCGCGCTTCATCGCCTGAAGGTCCTTGCGCACGCCTTCGCTCGAGATGTTGCCGTTGATCCAATACCAGTAACAGCCCGTTTGTACCTTGCCGAACGGATTCTGGAAGTTCGCCGCGAGATCCGCGTACGCGGGATTCGTGGGCTTCGCGTTCGTATCGGCGGGCATGTCGTGCGAAAAGCGCCCTGGCGCCAACTCGGCGCCGCAGAGGCCGGCGATCGCCGCGCCGGCAAGGGCAAAAGAAAGTTTCGTCGTCTTCATCTCATCTCTCTCTGATTTATTTTCCACCATTGACTTCGAGGCGCGACCATACGGCCGCTTCCCAGCTCCACCCGTTCGGCGCGTCGACGAGTTCAATCGTCACGTTCTGCCCCGCCCAACGTGCGAGCGGCACCTCGAAATCATGAAAGCGATAGGCCATCGTCTTGGCGTTGCCGCCGGTCACGACGGTGGAGAAGATCTCCTCGCCGGCCACGCGCACGCCCAGTACGAAGTCGCCGCGCGGATCGCTCGCCACGCGGAAGCGCAGCACGGGCTTCTTCGCAGGCACGGCGAGCGTGCGGCTCAAGGTCACGGCCTTGGTCTTCGTTGCGGGATGCGTGAGAACGCACTTCTCCTCCTTGCCGCCGTTCTCGCGCGGGAGCGAGGCGCGGTAGCCGGGCGACATGTCCTTCAGGTTCGTCGACGTCTTCCAACCCTTGAAGAGTTCGTCCAACGTCTTCTGCACGGCCTTCGTGGGGTCGGCATCCGCGAGCTTTTCTTCCAAGAAGTCGGGCTTCAACGCGGCGTCGATCTTCGCATATTCACCAGGCGTGAAGCGCGCGTTCGCGCACGGGCCCGGCGCCCACGAAAGTTCGAGCGCGTTCGGCACGGGCGACTTTTCGGGGATGACGAACCATTCGGCGCCGGCGGCATCCTTCTCGATACGGCCGCCTTCCTTCACCACCACCTGGCGGGCGAGCTTTTCGCACACGTCGAGGAGGGCCGGGAAATTGTAGGCCGTGTAGCTGAACTTCTTCGCGTTGTCGAGCTTCTCGCTGAAGCGCGCCGGCAGCTTCGAGAAGCCGATTGCGGTGAAGAGCGCGCCGGCGGCGGAGCTCGGATTGCAGTCCGAATCAAATCCGCCGCGCGTGGAGATCTTGATCGTCTCATCCAAATCGCCTTCGCCGTAGAGGTAGCCGAGGAGCACCATCGCGCCGTTGATCTTCACGTCGATGTTGCCGTTCGAGGCCTTCTGGTAGGCGCTCGTGTGGCGGTACTTCTTCACCGCCTTCTGCCAGGTGCCCTGCCAGTCTTTCGGCGCGGCCTTGTACCACGCCACCATGTCGCGCACCATCTCGGCGTACTGCGACTCGGCGGGGATGCTCGCGAGCGCGGTCTCGATGACCTTGAAACGATCCGCCGTGAAGAACGACTCCGCATACAAAGCGCCCATGAACTGGCCGCCGTATACGCCGTCGCCGTAGTTCATAAGCCGGCCGAACACGTTGCCGAGGCGGATGACGCTCTGCGGCAGGCCGGGCGAGATGAGGCCTGCGAAGTCGGCCTCGATCTGGTAGTCGATGTCGTTCGGGCACTTGTTGAACTTCGGGTGCGACGAATCCGGCGGCGCGATGCCGCGGCGCAGATTCGTGCGGCCGGCCGCGTTCGCACACCAGAGCTTGTAGCGGCTGTTCGCGAAATCGATGCCCGCCTGGCGGATATCCACGTCAAGGCCGTAGTCCTCCATCGTCTTGAGGAAGGTCATTTCCACATAGAGGTCGTCCTGATCGAACGCATTGTTGATCATCTCGGGCTTCCACACGGGAAGACGATCGGCAGGGATGATCTTCGAACACCACTTGAATTCCGTGGGCGCGCCGAAACACACGCCGGCGATCTGGCCCACCCAGCCGGCTTTCATCTTGTCACGGTAATCCGCCACCGAAAGGCGCCGTTCGGCCGCCGCGCCGCACCACGCGAGCGCGCAGCCCGCCAAAACCGTCAAAACACTCTTCAAACCCATTGCTCCTCCTTTTCGATTTGGAATATTCTACCACAGCCCGGCCATTCTGCCAATCTGAAAATGGCACAGGCGGTAATCGAATACGAGCGTAAAACGAAAATGCAGAATCGTCACAGCGCGAGCGCCTTGCGCGTTGCCGTGGTGAGCGGCACGGTGGTGGGATCTTTGAATGCGGCGTCCGTTCGCTGCGCGCGTACCGTTTCGAGTTCAAGGCGGAAGTGGGAGAAAACCTGCACGAGATTGCCTGCCGGTTCGATTGCGGGGAGTTCCCAGAGGCCCTTCAGGAGGCCGCCCTCGCGGTTCTGGACAAGGAGCACGCGCCCCCGATCGTCCCGCACGATCACCGCCACCTGCTTCCGTACGGGCAGAGCCTTCTTCACGGGGCGTTTCGGATAGTCCGCCCACGTAAGCGCGCGATGCGCCGCACACCGTGCCGCCAGCGGACACGTGGCGCACTGCGGGTTCTTCGGCGTACAGACGAGCGCGCCGAGTTCCATCATCGCCTGATTGAAATCGCCCGGCACCGTTGCCCTCTGGATCACGGGCAGAAGACGCGCGGCGAGGAGTGCCCGCGCGGACTGCTTCGTGAAATCATCCGCCAATTCCCAATACCGCGCAAAGACGCGCGCCACGTTGCCATCCACCACCGGCACCCGCTCGCCCGAGAGGACGCTCGCAAGCGCCGCGGCCGTGTAGGGCCCCACGCCCGGCACGGCCGCCCACTCTGCCGCCGTGCGCGGCCACACGCTCTTTCCCGAAGCGACGATCATACGAGATGCCGCAAGGAGATTCCGCGCCCGCGCGTAGTAGCCAAGCCCTTCCCACGCCTTCAGAACAGCCCCCTCGTTCGCCGCCGCAAGCGCCTCCACCGTGGGAAACTGCGCGAGGAAGTGCTCGTAATACGGCAACACCGCCGCGAACGTGGTTTGCTGCATCATGATTTCGCTGAGCCAGCATCCATAGGGCGTGGGGTGCGTGCGCCATGGCATCTCCCGTTTCGCCACACGAAACCAATCCTCCAGCGCCTTCGCGATCTCTCCTGCGGCTCGTTGCGGGCAACGGGCCCTGCCTGGCGATTTTACATTTCCCATTTTCACTTTTCCATTCCCAACACCGCGCGCGCGTGGGCGGCGTAGGCGGCACGCGGATCCTGCGCGTAGGCTTCGAGCGTGCGCTTCGCCACGCCTTCGGAATCGCCGCACAGCCAAAGCGCGCGAGCGAGGTGGAGTTCACGCGGGCAGAAGTCCTCTTCGCGCGTACCGTAATAATCGCAGAACCCGCTTCGGGGCGTTGCGGCGGCAAGGCCCATACGGGCGTGGCCGCCAAGCCCCGGCTTGCGCAGCGCCGCCGCGAGAGCGGGCGCGAATTCCCGCCGCGGCATCGCCTCGCAGGCGAGCATCACCGCGCGCGCCGCCGAGAGCTTGCTCGTGCCATCGAGCTTTTCGATCGCCGCGCGGATCACCGGCACCGCACACGCGCTCCTGGTGCGCCCGAGAGCGACGAGCTGGCTTTCAAACGGCGTCATGCTGAGGCCGAACGCCTCCTTGTGCCGGTCGTTGATGACAAGGCGCGCCTCCGGCGGCTTCGCGAGCTGCTCCGCGAGCGTCGCGGCGCCCGTGGGATCGCGGAGAATGCCAAGCACGTGGGCATAGCAGAGTTTCGCCTTCGGGTCCGTCGCGGCAGCGTAGGCCGCACGCAGAAGCGGGAGAGAGCGCGTGGGGGCCGCGAAGACGATCGGCGCATCGTGGTACTTTTTCGCGACATTCTTCACCGCTTCGGCGAGCCGTTCCTCCGTGATCGTCAACGCGTCGCTCCAGGTGAGCGCGGCTTCGGGGATCTGCCCGATTTCGGCGAGGTGCCGCTGCAGCTTGCGGATATCGATATCCGCAAGCGCCACATTGTCCTTCACGCTCTGGGCGGCGGCGCAGCCGGCCGCGTAGCCGATGTTCTGCACATCGGGGATCATCCGCACGAACGGCTGCGCGTCGCGATGGGCGTTGAGGCCGAGACTCGCAACGAGCAGCGCGCGCGTCTTCGCCGGGAGGAGCGAGCGATAGGGCACGTTGAGGTGGTAGACGTTCCGCCCCACGGGCTCGGAGGCAAAGCAGATGTCGGCCACGGTGGGGCCGTGCGTGTCGAAGTCGGTACGGCCGTGCGCGATCACGTCCTTGAACGTGCGCTTCAGGGCGACATCGAGCGGCGTAACCGTGAAGCCGCCCACGAGATGGCGGCGCTCGCGCGAGGACGGCACCTGCGCGAGGTCCCAATCGTGCCAGCCGCCGCGGCGCGCGCGGAGGCCGTTCATCCAGTAGTCGATCGCGTCGTTGTCGAAGAGATAGCTCCAGTCGGTGTTCACGTAGGTGCAGCCCGGGAGAACGGGCGCCGTGCCCGAGGTCTGGAGCGCGAATTCGCTTGACCCCACGAATTCGGTCGCTTCGCCCGCCACGGCCGCCACGTCGGCCGACCCCGTCGTATCGATCGTGCGCTTCGCGAGAATGACGCCGCGCCCCGTGGGAGTGGCCACCACGAGCCCCGCCACCGTGTTCCCTTCCAATACGGCGCCGCAGCCCATCGCGCCGAACCAGATCTCGCCGCCGAGCCGCCGGATCTCCGCGCGGAACCACTCGATGCGGCCGCGCCGCTGCACGAGGTACGCCATCGAGCGGATGCCCGCATCGATCTCTTTCGTGAAGCCGCCCGTGAAACCGTACCAGTAGTAGCCGATCATGCCGAGCGTGCTGAGGCCGCCGAGGTTGTACATGTAGTCGACGACAAGCGTCTTCGCGCCGCCGCGCAGCGCGCCGATCGCCGCCGCCGAGCCGGCGCTGCCGCCGCCGAGCACCACCACGTCGTAATGGCCGAGAACGGGAAGCGCCCTCGCCCCGAGCGCGACGGTTTCAAGGCCCTCTTCATCGTAGCCGTGGAGCCCGTTCAAGCGCTCGCAGATGTTCAGGGCCGCGCCGGATGCGTTGCCGCCCGCCTGGCGCACCGTCGTTTTCGCCTTGCCCGCCGCCTGGGCGAGCGCGGCGGCCGCACGGCCGATCTTGCGCGCGGCCGCATAGTCGCGTGTTGCGCCCACGTAGTCGAGGCCCGCGACCGGCGTTGCCACGGTGCGCGCCGGCGCGATCACTTCATCGGCCGTATCGATTTCTTCCGTATTCGCCGTGAGCGTGCGGGCGCGGTCTTCCGCCGCCGCCCATGTGGCCGGCGCGTCGTCCATGAGGTCGCACGCGAACGTGCATTCGTAGAGGCGCGCCGTCACCGTGCGCGGGTAGCGCCGCCGACCCGCACGCTGGATGCAGGTGGGCACCGTATATCGCAACGCCCGCACGGAGAGGCCCTTTCCGTCCGGCTTCTTCGCCGCCAGCACCAGGCGGCGTAACTGCACGTTGGACCCGAGCGGCACGAGACGTCCGCCGCCGGCCATCAGCGCCGTACCGCACGCCGTTGCATCGATGACCCGCCGCGCACGCACGATCTGGCGCCCGGCGCGATTCGCGATGATCACGCCCGAAGCACCGCCGGCGCCATCGCCGAGAACGTCCGTCACGAGGGCGCCCGTGAGATAGGGAATGCCCTTTGCAATCAGAAGTTCGTCGAGATCGCTCTTCACTTCGCGCGGCGTGGGCACGCGGCGGAGGAGCGAACGGGGCTTCCCGAACACGGTGATTTCGCTCACGAGCTGACGGCGGTTCTTCGGCGTACGTTTGAACGCCACCTTGAGGTAGCGGGCGCGCGTATCAAGATCGATATGGAAGATGGTGCGATTGAAATGGCAGTTGTTGCGGCCATGAACGCCGGAGACAGGGGCCGTCCAGACCTTGCCGTCGAGCGAAGTCGAAACGGTGCAATCGGCCGTTTGAAAATCGGTGCTATACTGGCGGAATGTGTGGGCGGCGACGCCCGCGACCTCAGTCGCTCCGCCGAGATCGACAAGCACCTCGCCCACCTCGTCGTTGAACTGAACGGAATCCTGTTCGGCGTCTTCGAATCGTCCATCCGAGAGGAGTTTTCCGTCGTCCACATGCGGCGCGAACGTGGGCGAAAGAACGCGATAGGTGAACGGCAGGCGCGGATTCGCGCCCACCCAGATCGCCTGCGCTGCCGGGTCGTCGAAATCCTTCACGCCCTCCGGGAGAAGCGCGAGCGTACCGGCCACGTCTTCGCCGAGATACGGACGCGGCGCCACCAGGTAGACCTTCGCCCCCGCATCGGCCGCGGCAACCGCCGCGGAAACGCCGGCAGACGTTCCGCCCACCACCACGACATCCGCCTCGGCGACCACCTTGAGATCACGCGCCGATTCAACGACGAACGCCGTCCCCATAGTCCTAGAATCGACATTCGTCGAGACGTCACCACGTGTACCCGAACACGCCAATCCCAACATCATCAAAATGACAGCCTGTTTCATATCCATTTCCTTTTTTAGACAAGACGAAAACGAAGGAATCGATGCTCGCGAAAAATTCCGCCCCAACATCGGCGCGATGTTGGGGCGGATGAGCCGAATCTGATCCTTCCCTCCGGTTCGTTACCGCAGAATCAGCGTGAGGCCCGAGGTCACGTAGACGCCGTCCACGTCGACAAAGACCCGGTAGCGCGCGCCCTGCGGGGCCTTGAACGTAAGGCCTTCGAGGTTCGCGGGCGGCGTCTCGCCCCAGCCGATCACCGGCGCCTTGTTGCTCGCCGGGCGCTTGCCGATGTCAACCGTCATCTCCGCGCCGTCCGCGAAGGAGAACGACTGGCCGTTGATTGCGAACGTACCCGCGAGCGCGCCGAGGTTGAACGTGGAACCGTTGCACATCACGAAGTTCTGGATGTAGCCCGGCGCCGTCGGCGTGTAGATGCCGTGGATGCGGAGCTGACCGCTTCCCTGCTTGTAGGTCGTGCTGCCGTAACGCTGTTCGTAGTTCCGCACATCGACGTTCGCCCCCAGGTCGAGCGCCGCGCCCATCACCACATCAGCAGTGTGCATGTCAAGGTCCGTCAGCGGATGGAACCAGCCGCCGCTCGTGATGTTGAGCGTACCGTTGGTCACAATCGTCGTCCCCTTCTGGAACGACAGTGTCTTCCCCACCGCCAACGGTACCGTCAGGGTATATCCGCCGAGATCGATCGTCCCGCCCGTGAAGCGCGTCGTGAACTGGGGATTAAACGTTGCGTTGTCCTGCAGCGTGATGCTGCCGTTCGCCCCCCACGTCGCATCGCCCGTCATGTCGCAGCCGGTGTTCGCGAGCGTGCCGCCTACGAGATTGAACTTGTAGACCGTGTAGTCGTAGTTGCCCATCGTATCGAACGTCGCGTTCGTATAGACGGTGATGTCACCGCCGCCCCACGGAAGAGTGTTCGCCGAATACGTACTACTCGTGGATCCGCTCTTCGGCACGTAGGCGAGGCCTTCACGCACTTCCGTGCCGCCGGCATACGTCTGGTTCTGCTTCGTCATCGTAAGCTCGCCCAGACCTTCCTTCACCAGCGTCAGATTGCCCGCGAGGGTCAACGTCGAGTTGTTGACGGTCTTACCCTCCGGCACGTCGATGTGCAGTTCGCCGCACCGCATCAGCGGCGGCCGCGTACGCGTGCTCGCCACGAACGCCGTACCCGAACCGCTCGCCTTGAACGAATTGCCGTTCGCCCGGTCGATCATGCCAATCGTACCGCTCGACAGCTGCTTCGCCGGCACATAGTCGCGAATGAGCGTGCCATTGTCGTAGACCT
Source organism: Kiritimatiellia bacterium (assembly GCA_045617985.1). GTDB lineage: Bacteria > Verrucomicrobiota > Kiritimatiellia > RFP12 > UBA1067 > RUG572. The sequence goes on along the minus strand of JAZLJP010000104.1, from coordinate 18,002 downwards.
GGCAGCTGAAACAGGTGACGTTGTTGTTGTTTTTCGTCCGATTGCCGCTCGACTTGGTGTTGTTGGCAAAGAGCCACAGCGTACGAACCGCCGTAAACGCGCCCGACGTGAGCGTTCTCCGAAGCGTCGGCGCGGCCGCGCCCTGCTGGCAGATTCTGAAAGCGCCGCGGTCGAGATCGACCGTTCCGCGCCAGCCATTCGGAAGAATGGCGCCGTTGCCGCTGTCGCCGGACGACCCGTACCCGACGTAGATCTGTCCGCCATCGTTCGCCGCCGCAAAGGCCGCCGACTTCCACCAGGAGCCGCCATCGCCCGTCGTACCGAACCAGTTCTCCAGAGCACCGCCGACCTGGATATCCATCACGACACGCGAATTCTGATTGGGCTTGAAGCCCGTATCCAGCCAAGCCCCCTTCGGCGCCCGAATGGAATCGAGCAGGAGGTAGGTTCCCGTCGTATCGGTGATCGTACCCGAGCCCGCAAGCGTCGAGAGGTAGAGCTTGTGGCCCTGCAGATCGAGCGTGTTCGTGACGCTGACCATCGTAAGCCCGCGCCAGTCGCAATCGCCGCCGAGGCGGTTGGGGGTGACCACGTCGAGGCACTTCAGCGGTGCCCCGTTCGTGCAGTTGAACACGCAGTTGTCGGGCAGGGTGATGATGGTCGCCTCCATCGGCAACTTGCCGTCCACCACGCCGCGGTCGTTGCGGCAGATCCAGTTCGCCGGGTCGTCAAGCGCGCTTTCGGCGTTGCCGCGCCATTCCGCCGTGCGCACATAGTCCTCGTCGCGCACCGTCAACACGAGCTGCCCGAGCGCATCAAGACTCAGCCAGCAATTGGAAATCGTCTCCCCCGCACCGTCTACCACGTTCAGCACGAGATCGTTGACCTGCTTGCCCGTGAGGTTGCAGTGGTTGCACACCACGAGCCTCTTCTTCTGGGCCCCCGTATAGGTGACCGCCAGCGTCATCTCCGGAGCAAAGAGCGTTGCATCCGTCACGCCGTCAAGATCCACCTTCGCCGTCCAGCCCGTGTCATCCGCCGCCACCATCCAGCGCGCATTCGCACCGCTGAAGCGGAAGCCCGCGCCCGAGATCGCACCCGAACCAGCCAGGGCCCCCTTGAAGAGAATCGCGCCCGCACCGCTCACACGGTTCAGTTCCGCACCCGCGCCCAGCCTCACCGCGCCTTCAAGGGAAAAGTCCGCCGTATTCTTGGCTGCCACCACGGCATTCGCCCCCAGCGTCAACGCGCTCTGCTGGCTTGACACGGCTTCACCGCAGAACGATATCGTCGCCCCATCTTCCACGATAAAGTCGAAGCCCGTGGCCGGCAACTTCGCATTGGCAAGATGCAGAGTAGCCCCGTCATAGAAATGGACGCCGTTCGTCACCGTGCCGGCAAGCGTACCTTCAAACACCGAGCAACCCACCACGTTCACCCGCGCGAGGTTCAGCGTCGCCCCGGAGAAGGCGAACCCGCGGCCGGTATTCAACCCCGCCAGGAGGTTCCGCACGGTGAAGATGTAGGGGCCTTCGATCAACGCCCCCGGCAGCGCCGACCCCGACGCCGGCCGTACGGACATGTACGCCGTGCCGCCCGCCGACGCGTCGCCGGTCAGCACCACGTGCCCGAACGAGAAGCCCCAGCTTTCCGACGGGAACGAATTGTAGAGCGCGCCCTTTCCATCCGGGCCGTCACCCTCGACATAGACCGTTTTGCCGTGCGAGCCTTCGATCTGCACCAGCCCCCCGCCATTGGCGTGGTCGGTATTGATGTCGAAGCGCGCCCCGTTCTCGACGTAGATCGCCCCCGCCTTGGCCGCCGTCGTGACACGACCCGAATTCTGGAGGCGCAATGTGCCTTCCCGTACGCGGAAGTCCCCGCCCTTCGCCACCAGTTCGTCCGACAGGGTCAACGTACCCGCGCCCGTCTTCATGAGTTCATCGGCCACCACCGTCGAACCGGCACCCGTCAGCGTCAAGTTGCCCGGTACCGTCTTCATTTCAAACACCGTCCCCGCAGCACCGAGGCTCATCGGCTGCGTGAAGGTCTGCTCGGCCGTGGACGCATTCTCCAGCGACGCAAGGACCTTCAACACTTCGTCGCCCGTCTGCGTGTAGGCGCCCGCGCCTTCGCCGAAGATGATCGACTTGAGGATGAGGTCGCCCGCGAGATCGAACGTCGTCACACCCGTCCCCGCCGGCACCCGCACCGTGTCGCCGGCGCTCGGGCGCTTCCCGTCCTGCCAGTTGGCGGCCGTGGACCAGAGGCCATCCGCCCCCGCACCCGTCCACACGGCCTCGTCCGTCGCCTGTGCCGTCAGCACGAGCGTGCCGTTCTCGACCGCAAACTTCGCCGCCAAACCCGTCACGCGGAACTTGAGTTCGTCGCCCGCAACGAAGGTCTGGCCCGGGAAGAGCTGAATCTTCGCCCCCGCCGGGAATTCCGCGAGGCCAACCGCATTGAGGATGACCGAAACCGGATTGGCCGCCGTGGCCGATTCATCCAGCGTCACGGCCGCAGCCGTGAACGTGTCGCACCCCTGCGCCGTCACATCGAGCGCGAGCTTGGCCCCGCCCGCCAATGTCAACGCACCGGCGAGCGTGTAGTTCGTCGCTACGGCATCTACGACGGAGAACTTGCCCTTCCGAATGGCGAGTGCGCCCGGATAGCTCGTCACCTTGCTCGCATCGAGCGCGTACCAGTCGACCTTCTCGACGTCCGTACACGTTCCGAGATCCTCCGGCACCATCTCGCCTTCGTGCACCTTCAGCGTGGTACCGTCGACCGTATAGGCGATGCCGCCATCGAACAGCATCACGTAGGCCGCATTGGCCGCGTAGTTCATATTGGGATAGTAGGCCTCAGCGCCCGAGTGGATGGCGACCATGCCGACTTCGCCGCTCGCCTCGCGATACGGCACGAAATCGCGCACGAGCGTCCCGTTGTCGTAGACCTGCGCGCGGTAGACAGACTGATTCTGGTTGACATTGTTCACGCCGTATGAACCCGCGCGGTTCTGCGCGAAGAAGAACAGCGACTGGCCGACCTCGAAGAGCGTGTCGTAAGCCGTCATGCGCACCTCGCCGTCCACCTTGACGACGCCCTTGTCGAGTTCGATGAGATGGCGCTGGCCGTCGACGACATCGGCCGGAGCCTGAGGCGTCGAACCCTTGTTGTAGCCGCTTCCGTAGCCCACATACATCATGTTTCCGTCAGAGTCATTGGAAAGGCCAAACGCACGATCGTTCCAGGCGGTGCCCCAGGCGCCGAAGAACGTATCCACCGTAGTGCGCGGCACCACGTCGACCACGGCACGCGTGTTCTGGTTCGGCGCGAAACCCGTATTGATGTAGGCACCGCCGCCGATATGGATGCGCGTGAGGCGCACCGCCTCGTCGTCCGGCGCGAAGAAGCGCCCCGTGCCTGCGTTGCCGAAGAAGGCGCCGCTCACGAAGTCCCACAGGCCCGGTTCGCCGTCCGGATTGCGGCACGGCACAAAGTCGCGCAAGAGCGTACCGTCCGGATTCATGATCTTCATCGTGTAAAGACGGAACGTTCCCTTGTAGGTGCCCTGGTTCGTCGCGAAAATGGCGAGTTCCTTGTTCGCGGACCCAATCGTGTTGACGGCATCCTTGACAACGGAGTCTCTTCCGTCCGCCTTCTCAAGATAGACTTTGTTTCCCCCGATCCACACGCGCCAGTCGCTGCCTTCATCCATCGGTGCGACGTTCGTGCCGCCCGAGTGGAAATAGAACGCATTGCTCTGCATGTTGAAGAGGAAACGGTTGCCCGTCCAGGCGTCTTCGCCGAAGAAGACCGAATTGGCACCGTAGCGAATGCCGCCGAACTCCATCTCGACGACGGTATCCGCCTCGCCGTTCACGCCGGTAAGGATGTATTGCGACCCCGACGAGGCGATGTACGCAAGCGGCGTATAACCATCCGGCAACGTGTACGTCGTCGGGTCGGCCACCGCAACGAGATTGCCCTCGCGTACTTCAAGCTTGGCCGAGAGGCCCGGCATCAGGCGGAACTTCGCAAGATCGGCCGCCGTCACGCCCGAGAGGATCGGCCAGGCGTCCGTCGCGCGCAGCTTGGAAATGCCCACCGGCAGCAGCTGGATCCGCACGGGGTTCTCCGCCGTCGCGTCGAGCGTCAGTTCATTCACCTCCAACACGTCACATCCGGTCGCCGACGCATCCAACACGAGGCGGGCACCACCCTTCAACGTCAGCGATCCGAAAGTGAAGGTCTGCACGGCGCCATTCGCGAACGAACAGGCCCCCTGCGCAATCGTCACCGGCACCTCATAATTCCCCACGGCGGAGACGTTCACCGTATTCCAGCCCGCCTTCTCAAGAGACGTCACCCCTTCAAGATCTTCCTCTTTCAACGTACCTTCGTGCACGGACAATGCCGAGCCGGAGATCGTGTAGGCAACCCCCTCAAGCCGGAAAAGCGGCAGGCCGCCGTTCGGATAGAGCGCCCCGTCATGGGCCTCGTCCACCAGGGCGAGCCGCCCCCACGGCTCAAGCACCGGCCGGAAATCGCGCACGAGCGTACCGTTGTCGTAGACCTGGCAGCTGTAGAAGCCGACATTGTTGTTGTCCTTGAACCGAACGTTGGTGCTATAGGCATTGTTATTGGCGAAAAGCCACATCGAACGTCCCGCCGTGAACGCGCCCGCCGTCGACGTCCAACGCGTCTCCGGCTCCGTATTCCCATGCGCCAGGATCTTGAAAACACCGCGGTCGAGATCCACCGTCCCGCGCCAGCCATTCGGCAGGGTTTTCCCGCCGCCGCCGCCGCCCGTCGAACCGAATCCGACATAGATGTTCGAGTTTCCGTCGTTCGCGGCCGCGAAGGCCTGCGTCTTCCACCAGTTGCCGCCGCTGCCCGCCGTGCCGAACCAGTTTTCCAAATAGCCGCCAACGATCAGATCCATCACCGTACGCGAATTGTTGTTGGGCGTGAAACCCGTATCGACATACGCCCCTCTCGGCACGCGGATGTAGGAAACCTGCAGCCGCGGCTCGTCGGCCCCGAAAAGATGGCCCGTACCGGAATTGCCGTAGAACCTGTTCTCGACAAGATCCCAGAACCCCGCCTCGCCGGCATCCGTCCGGCACGGCACGAGATCCCGCCGCAACACGCCGCCCGCCGCCTCGACCGTGAAACGGTAGAGCTTGGCCGACGAGTAGTAGCTCGACACCTGCGCCTTGCCGAGGGAGGAACTGACATTGGAGTTGAAGAGGATGAAGGGTGTCGAAACGTCGCCGCCCAGAGGCGTCGTCAACGTAACCGACTTCGTCACGCCGTCGACCGTCCACGACATCGTCTCGAGACTGCAGACGATGACCGCGCGATGTCCCGCCACCAGAGCGGCATCTTCGCTTGAAACGGCCATGCCCTCCGCCGTACCGCGCCGATAGAAGAGATACGGCGTATTGCGCGCGGTGGACGACACCAACAATTCAAAACAGTTTCGCGCGCCGCCCCCATCCGTCGCACCGAAGAGCCGCGCATTGTCCGCCTGGTCCGTCGGCAGGATCTCCACATCGCACGTCACCTTGTCGTCGCGCGACGGCACATAGCCCGTATTGATCCACTGCGTCCCCGACGCCGCCACCCACTCGAGCGCCGTATAGCCGGCCGGCAATTCGGCCCGCACCAGCAGCACACCGCCCAGGGCCACCGCCGCGACCAGCAGCCGGCGCCCGACATCCCTCAACCGATTTTTCATAACGTTCTCCCTTTCCGTTTCCAGCCATCCCCAGAACACCACGTTCTGAAAACCGCCTACATTATAGCCTTTTGGAGTGTTCCTTGTCAATACCGTCAAGTATGGCAAACCGTTAGCGGCGCACCTCCAGCACCTGGCCATCGGCCCGCAGCCGCGCGGCGAGCGGCGCATAGGGCAGATCCTGCACGGCGCAGCCGGCGTCGATCGCCTGTGCCGCCGCCGTGCCGGAGGCCTGACCGAGCGCGAAGAAGACGGGCTCCATGCGAATCGAGCCAAACGCCATGTGCGACGCCGAGAGGCACACGGGCACGAAAAGGTTCACGCACTCGCCCTTCTTCGGCACGATGGACGCATAGTCGATGCCGAACGGCCCCTTGCTCACGCCAACTTCGACGTCGCCTTCGTTCTGCACGTCGCCCTTCGCCGTCACATAGCGGCGCACATTGTGCGAATCCATCTGATACGCCGCGAGCGCCACGGGATGCGGCGCCACCGCGCGCTTGAGGCAGTTGGCCTCGGTCATCACGTACGCCGAAACCATCCGGCGCGCTTCACGCACATAAAGCTGGTATTGCCAGCCGTCGCCCTGGCCGTCCTGGAATTCGTCCTTGCACGTGCCCCAGCGCGCGACTTCCGTGCGGATCTTCTCCGGCACGCGCGGATGGTTCGCGAGCGTCCACATGAGGCCCTTCTGGAACGCGAGATGCGCCTCGGCCATCCGTTCGCGCTCCGCATACGAGGCGTCTGGCCAGTTCCAGTTCTGCCCGATGAAGTCTGTCGAGAACGCCGTGCGGTTGTTCGTATCCGTCTTGCGGTTGGGCATACGCGAATTGATCCACGGCATTCCACGTTCGCCGGCCTCGAAATTGCGCAGCAGGAGCTCGTAGTTCCTCTCATCGTAGTTGGCGGGCTTCGCAAACGGGATGCGGTTCGCGGGCACGTCCGTCAGGCACATCCGATAGCAGTAGGCCTGCACGCGGCGGTCGCCCGTGCCGTCCGGCTCGATCGGCTGCGACTCGATACATGGCAAAAGCCCCGACGACCTGTCGCCCTTGACGACATACGGATCGACACCGCGATAGAACTGATGGTATCTCGCATGGCGCACCTGCGTGCCGCTCAGCGTTTCGCCATACTGCGCATTCGGTTCGCGCCCGACCGTATAGCTCACGCCCGCGGCCGCCATGAGGTCGCCCTCATAAGTCGCATCCACGAACACCTTACCCACGTAGGTGTTGCCCGAGGGCTTGAGCGCCGCGCGGCCCGTCAGGGTGCGGAACGACACGATTCGCCCGTTCTCTTTCGTGACGCCGCCCGGCGCGCGGTCCAACCACGCGTCGCACACGACCTCCACGCCTTCACGCGCCATCCACCCTTTCAGCACGTCGAGCGCCGCATGCGGCTCGAACACCCACATCGAATCCTTCGTCGACTGCGATCCCTGTTCCTTGAAACCGAATGCCTCGCGCTTCTGCCAGGTCCAGTTTTCGCTCTTTGCGTAGTAGGAGGCGATGTCCCGGTAGAACTGGAGGGCGAGCCCGCCGAAGGCGTCCTTGCGCCCGATATCCGTCGCACCGAGTCCCCCCGTCGTGAGGCCGCCGATGCGATTGTCGGGCGTCACCACGATCACGCTCTTGCCCATGCGTTTGGCCTGGATGGCGGCCGTCAATCCCGCCGGCGAGGAACCATACACGACCACGTCGCGCGTGATCGTCGCCGCGCCCGTGCTCCCTGCGGCCAGCATCGCCGCCACCGCCAATTTGCCAATCGTCTTCTGCATGTCAGTTCTCCTTCTTCAATGGTCCACTCGACAACAACACCCCCACGAGCGTAAGCACCGCGCCGCACGCCGAAATCCAGGTCATGCGCTCGCCGAGGAAGGCGAACGCGAACAGAACCGTGATCGGCGGAATGAGGTAGATGCCGAGCGTGCAGCGAACGAGCCCAAGCCGCGCGCAGGCCGTGTTCCAAAAGACGAAACAGCCGGCGGAAGCGAGTACGCCCAAGACGCCGAGGTTGACGTGATTCCACAGCTTCGAGAAACGCGCCAGATTCGCCCCGCCGGCGATTGTCACGGCCAAAGAGCCGTCCATCACGGTTCGTCCTGCGGGCGTCAACCCGAACGCCAAAAGCGGCAGCATCATCACCAGCGACCAGCCGAACGCCCGCCGCATCACATACACCTGCGAATAGCGCTTGGACTTTTCAACGAGCATCGAATAGAAGCCCCAGCTCAACATCGCCCCCAGCGCCATCAGGTCGCCGGCAGGACGGAAATGGAATTCGGCAAGCCCCTCCAGGCTCACCATCACCACGCCCGAAATCGCCACCACGAATCCCACGAAGAACAACCACCGCGGCCGCGAGACGAATCCGAACGCCCACGCGAGGAGCGCCGTCACCACGGGGTTGACCGCCACGAGAATGGACACATTGGACGCACTCGTATAGTGGATGGCGCAGTTCTCCAGCATCTGATACAGGGCAACGCCCCAGAAACCGAGCCCCGCGAACAGCCAGCGATCCTTCCGTTCACCCCGATCCGCCGGCGGCTTGATCTTCAGCAGGCACTCGGCGCCGGCCAGAACGGCCCACGCCATCGCAAAGCGCAGCACCTGGATTTCCAGCGACGAAAAATCAACGAGCAGCGCCTTCGTGTTCACGAAGCTCACGCCCCACACGAGTACGCAGAACAGTGCAAAAACAAGACCCTTGATCATACCGTCATCCGTTTAGGCCCGAACGGTCAAACCGTCGTAGGAAAGGTGGACATGGCGCGGCAGCAGCTTTTCAAAATCCGCATGCTTCACGCTATGGCTCATGTGGACAAGGACCCCGCGCTTCGCCCCGGCCGCCTCGATTGCCGCTAGCGACCGCGCAAGATTCATGTGCGTAGGGTGTTCCGCCTCTTTCAGACAATCGATCACCAATACATCCACATTGCGGATCTTGGCCATCGATCGCGGCGGAATCGCAATGCAATCGGAAATGTAGGCGAGGCGCTTGCCCGCCGCCTCCAGCAAATACCCGTTCGTGCGCGGTCCGCCATGGTCCACGGGAAGCGGCGTCACCTTCACCTCGCCGATGCGGAACGCCCGTGTCACAGGCTTGAAAAAGATCATCGGGCGGAACAGACCGCGCGTATTCGGCTCCGCGGTGATGTAGGGGAAAACCTGATGCAACGCGGCAATCGTCTCAGGCGCCGCATAGCAGTTCATCGGCTTCTTGCCGTTGAGCGTATTGAAACGCCGCACGTCGTCGAACGCCGCGATGTGGTCCATGTGCGCATGCGTGATGACAACGGCATCGACCTTGCGGATGTTCAACTCAAGACACGCCGCCCGCAGCTCCGGGGGCGTGTCGATGAGAAACGCCGTCTTGCCGGCGCGCACATAAACACCCGTCCGCCGCCGCTTGTCGCGGAGATCGGCGGACGTGCAGACGGGGCAGTCGCAGCCGATCTGCGGCACGCCCACGCTCGTTCCTGTTCCCAGGAATTGGATGCTCAGCGACAATTACTTCTCGTCGTTGTAGAGCTGGAAGGCGTCCTTGGGCGTAAGGCCGTTATGCACCACGCCGGCAATCGCCTTCATCATCGCAAGCGGCTTCGCGCTCTGGAACACGTTGCGGCCCATGTCGACGCCGCACGCGCCGGCCTGGATGGCCTTGTAGGCGAGCTCAAGCGCCTTGTCTTCCGGGAGCTTCTTGCCGCCGGCGATCACGATCGGCACCGGGCACTGCGCCACGACCTTCTCAAAGCCCTCTTCCGTGTAGTAGGTCTTCACGAAGGAAGCGCCGTTTTCCGCGCACACGCGCGTGGCGAGGCCGAAGTAGCGCGCGTCGCGCGCCATGTCCTTGCCCACGGCCGTCACGCCCAAGACCGGGATGCCGAGCTTTTCGCCCATGTCCACCGTGTGCACGAGGTTGTGCGTGGTGATCTGCTCGGACATCTTGTCGCCGCACGCGACCATCACGGCCATCGCGCTCGCATTCACGCGCACCACGTCCTCCACGTCGTAGACGCGGTTGAGGTTGAGGTCCGTGAGAATCGTGGTGCCGCCGTCGGAGCGCAGGCACACGGGCTTCGACATCGTGGGCGGAATCACGCTACGCAGAATGCCGCGCGTGCACATCAGGCAGTCGGCGTATTCAATGAGCGGATTGATCGTGAGATCCACGCGCTCAAGGCCGCTCGTGGGGCCCATGATGAAACCGTGATCGCACGCGAGCATCACCGTGTGGCCGCTCTTCGGGTTGAAGATGCGCGAGAGGCGGTTCTTCACGCCCCAGCCCTTGTTCTCGTTCCCCTTCAGGAAGAACGCCGTATTCGTCTGCGGCTTATCGAAACCATAAGCCGACGCTTCTTTGAAGCCATCCATGTCTGCCATTTTGTGTATCTCCTTAAATTTGAAATTTGCTCTTAGATTATACCACAACCCCACCCGGCGGTCAAACCTCGGCCCTAGCGCGAGCTCGAGAAGGCGACCCTGCCTGCGCGGAGGACCTGTTCGACGTCGGCGTCTTTCACCCGCCGGCCGCGGCTCGTCGCTTCAAGCGACTTGCGCACCGCATCGCGGAAGGCATTGCGCCCGATTTCCTCGCCAAGCCCCATCTCCTTCACGAACACGGGATCGACCAATCCGCCTCCGCGGAAAGACACCTTGTACTTGAACGCCGTTTTCGTGCACCCAAGCGCACGCACGGCATCGTAGAGGGCGCCGAAATCTTCCTTGGAAGGCGAGAACACCGCATCTGCGCTCGGCGCGGGGCACATCTCCTTGAACCCGCGCTTCGCGCGCGTGAGATCGAGGAAGAATGCCTTGGCGTCTGAACGCGACGTGCCCGCATCAAGCCCGCGGTCGCGGATGATAAGGCTCGGCATCTCCTTCAATTGAGTGGAAAACGCAGCCTCGTCGACCGGTTCGGGAACGCCCGTTTCCGTCAATCGCACCGTCTCCCGCGCGCCGCCTTCCTTCGTGCGAATTTCATAGAAGTCGCACCCCGAACCGCCTCCGGGCATCAGGCACACGAAGAGGGCGTTGGCACCTGCCTTGTCGGGCCGCTCGGCATCGACCGCATTCTTGTAGTAGTCGATCTCCGCGCCGCGGAACGTGGCCTGAAGCAGCTTGATGCGCTGCACCGCCCGCGCGGCCTTTTCCTGCGCCAGGCGCTTCGCCTCCTCGGCCGCACGCTTTTCCTCGCGTTCCTTCTTGAGCGCGGCCGCCTTTTCGTCCTTCTCCTTCTGGAGCTTCTCGCGGCGGGCGAGTTCTTCCTCGCGCTCCTTTTTCGCGCGCTCGGCCTGTGCGGCCTGTTCCTTCATCTCATACTCGTGCGCGAGGCGCGCCTGTTCCGCCTTGCGGTCCATGTACGCGCGCCAGATGAACCAGCCCGCGCCGAGAATCACGAGGAAGCCGACGATGAGCATGAGCTCGTGCATGAGCGCCGTGCGGTCCGCCTCCTTTTTACGGCGCGCCACGGCGGCGGCCGTATCGGCCAGAGTCGAACGCGACCCGCGCTCGGGATCGGCCTGCGGGGCGGCTGCGCCTTCGCCGACCGGCTGGGACGTGGGGTACTTTCTGGGCTGCTGCGGCTGATCCGGCGGCTCACCGCCGAAGAGTTCGTAATCGTCCGCTTCGTTGTTCATGCTCATTTGCTCCTCCTCACAGTGATCGTACGCGCTTCAAGGGCCGCCGCACGTTTGTTCCAGTCTTTCAGATACGGATGAAAATCAGGGCCGAGCTGCGTGGCCGTCGAACGCTGGGCGCGCCGCTTCACGGTCACGCGCAGGGTACCGTCCACCACACGGTGGGTGACGGTGTTCACGAGCCACACATCCGCGGGCTTCGTGGGATTCGCGATCGTGAAGGCCGGCGGCAGGCGCTCGATTTCCGTGTAGCCCTTCGGGAAGACGACGTCGAAAACATCCTCATCCACATCCTTGCCGCCAAGCGCAATCGGCGCGACGCGGCGGCCGCTCCCGCCCATGTTGAAGAGCTGCCCCGAGAAGGCCGGCAGTTCGAGCGAAATCGTATCGCCCTTCACCACGGCATACCCCTCGGCGTAGGCCGCGAACGACATCGTGAACGGGTAGCCCGTCACGTCCGTCTCGAGTTCGCGCGTGGAGGACGCGTTCTGCGCAAGATTCCCCAGGAGCCGCCGGTAGAAGCGCGCGCGCAATTCCGGCAGCAATTCGCTGTACTGCTTGCGGAGCGTTCCCACCGCTGCGCCGTAGGTGGCGTTCGTCACCGTGAAATCCACCGCGCCGTTCTCGCGCACGTTCAACTCGTAGTACCCCACCGTGCGGGGCCGATCCGCCTGGGCAGAGGAGATGCGCCCGAACGTATCGCGCGCCGGCTCGTAGAAGCTGCTGCCGCACCAGGAGGTAGCCGTGAGCGGCGTGTACTCGTTTTCGCCGCCGTACCAGAAGGTCTTCGTCTCCCCGAGGAACGGTACCCAGCTCGTGTTCCATTCGGCACGCAGAAGAAGATCGCCGAAAGACCCGAGATGCGGCAGCGCACGGCACGTCGCTTCCACCTTGCGAAAGCCGTGCGCATCGTTCGCCGCGAGCACGAACGAACAGTCGAAGCCCGCCGCCTCGTGCATCGCGTAGGCGAGGTTCATCCGATCGGCATCCGAGCCGTAGCCTTCCTTGAGGACGCGATCCGGCGCCGTGAACGCCTGTTCGAACGGCAGCTCGAAAAGCCCCGGCCCCGCCACGCGCAGACGATGCGCGAGGAACCGGCGAATCGCGCGAAGGCGCGCCTCGGGCGTGGCGCAATCCTTGATGAGTTCGGCCGTCTGCCGCCGCACGGCGTCGCTCCCCGCCGCGCGCGCCGCCGCAAGCGCCGTAACGAGCCGCTTGCCGTGGCTCGCCCAATCCGCCGCCGAAATCGAGAACGACGGCCGCCACCGCGCACCCGGCGGCAGCATCCCCTCGTTCGGCTCGCGCGCCGGGCGCTTCATCGACCACACGAACACGCGCTCCGCGCCGTTCGTCGTCACCCGCGCAAAATGATTCGGCGCCGCGTAGAAGCTGCGCGAGGTCTTGGGCGAAGCAAAACGCATCCCGTTCGGCACGTGGAACTCGTAGCGTTCGAAGTCGATCGGATAGCGCGCGCCGAACGTTTCCGTAAACGAGTAGGCCGTCGGCGCGTTCGTGACCGTGCGCGCGACCACCGTGCGGATGACGCTGCCGATTTCAACGCCCGGGAGATTGGCAACGAGGATCTTCGAGGCCGGATAGCGCGCCGCCGCGCTCGCCCAGTTGCAGTCGAGCTCGTTGATCTCCTTCGGCGTCACCGCGAACACCTTGCCCGTCCTGTTCGAAACCGTGGCCGAGACGATCTCGATCGCGCGCGTGGCCGGCGAGTAGTTGTACTTGAGCTCGCTCGCGGACTTCTTGCCCTGGTAGGTGAGCACCTGCTGTTCCACGATGTTCGTTTGCACCCATGCGTGCGGCGAAGTGAAATGGACGATCATTTCCGTGCGCTTCATGTGGATGTTCGCATCGTTATCCGTGCGGGCGGCGAACTGCGGCGTTTCGCGCTCGCTCGTTTCGGCGAGTTCGCGCGCGAGGCGCAGATCCTGGTACTCCGGCACCGTGAAGTCGATGCCCGCGAGCGTCACCTTCCGCTCGGCCGTCAACACGCCCTCGCGGCAGGCGACCGTGCGCGTGACGGAGAACTTCGGCGCCGCCGCCGTGCCGCCCGCCTTCGCTTCGAGCGCCTTCGGGAGGGCCTTCACCTTCCCCACCGCGTCGCCGAGAACGATGCGAAGCGTCTCCTCGGTGCCCGCCGTGTAGGAGAGCTCGAGCGGGAAGCGCCGCTTCGCGAGCGACGTGTTCTCGCCCAGCTGGCTGTTCGCGACGTTGAGGATGCCCGAGACGAACGGCAGCGAGAACGTGTCGCTCGTCTTGCCGCGCAGGATGAACTCCGGGAAGCGCGTGATCGTCTTCGCCGCGAGCGGCGTTTCCGTATCGCGGAGATCCTCGGGCGTCACTTCGACGGAGAGCAGTTCGGCGCCCGCGCCAAGGCCGCGCATCAGCCCCTCGAACCAGCGGCGGCGCTCGTCGGGCGTCTTGCGCACGAGCGCATGGCGAATGGCCGTATCGTTGATGCCGCCAAAGGCGTAGCGCGTGGTCAAAAGAAGCGTGCCTTCCGCATCCACCGTGCCTTCGGAGGCCACCTTCATGAGGTTTGCCGTGTAGGGCGCAACGGGCGAAGTGAGGAGCTTTTCGCCCTCGGGGCGCGCCACGAGAAACGACTTGTCGGAAAGATAGGCCGGGCAGAGGTCCTTCGAGTTTTCATCCGTGGGATCCATGAGAAGATAGCCCTCGGGCAGATCCGGCCTCTCCACGCCCACGATGGCGTGGTTGAAAAAGGGCGTTGCCACCTCGGGATCCATCTTCGCGCCCGCGTGGATCAGAACGGGGAACGCCTTCAGCCCCGCGATGCGCAGAAGCGCGGCGAGGAGCGCCGCCTTGTCGCGGCACACGCCGTAGCGGTTGTCGAACGTGATGTTCACGTCGTGCGGCTCATAACCGGGCGCATCGCCTTCGAGCGTGAGGCCCATGTAGCGCACTTCCTGCGAGACGAACTTGTAGAGCGCGCGGATCTTCGCCTCTTCCGTCATGCCGGGTTTCACGAGCGCCTGCACCTGGTTCGTCATCGCCGGCGTCGTCTTCGCGAGATGCCCCGCGCACATGTCCCAATACCAGCGCGAAACGGTGGGCCAGTCCTTCACCGTGGTGAGCCGAAGGCCCTGCACGCAGCGCGAGAAGGACGGCATGCGCGGCTCCACGAAGGCCTGCGGCACGTTCTTCGCCGTCCAGGAAAGGAGCGTGCGGCCGCCGCCGAGCGCACGGTCGGGCGCGCGCGTCACGGTGGCGCCGTGGGGATTGCGCACCACGGCATGCAACACGGGGCGCTCGGCCGGCTGATCGACCGTGATCGTGGTGGCGAGAATCGGCCGCGTCGATTCGAGAAGGTTCATATCCGCCCACGTGTTGCGCATGCGGGCCTTGCGCGTTCGGCGGAAAAGGCGCACGTGGCGGATTTCGCCCACCGCAAGGCCAGGTACGGAGCAGGAGACGATCTTATCGAGCGGGTCGTAGATGTTGGCGCTCATGGACGAATTGTCCGTCGACACCTTGAGCGTCTGGTTGAAATCGATCGTACGCACCACGCCGTTCGTGCCCACCACCTCCACGCAGAGGATGCCCGCATCGCCATAGCGCTCGGTGTAGTCGAAGGAAACGCTCGCAAGCGAACGGCGCCCCTTCTCGGTGAGTACCTTCACCCATTCGTCGTCCCACGTTACGTCCGAACCGTCCGGCTCGTAGCGCGTGTGCTGGCGGTCCTCCACCACCACGCTATCCGCATCGGGAAAGAGCGCAGGAGTGGCCCGCTTCGCCGCGGCAATCACGGCCGCAGAATCGGGAAGACAGGATGACGGCATCTCCGGCACCGCGGCGGCAACGGAAAGGCTACAAAGAGCAAGAACTGAGAAGAGAGAAAATTTCATAGCCGATATTTTAGCAAATCCACCGCAGAAGCGCAAACGGTCATCGCGGGTGACTGAATATTCTCCATCAACAACAAGGCCGAACTCCGCGTGGGAGTTCGGCCCTGACGTGGACCCGTATTGAACGGTTGACGCCTTACTTCTCGTCAAGCGCCGCGACGCCCGGGAGCACCTTGCCTTCGAGGTACTCGAGGCTCGCGCCGCCGCCCGTGGAGATGTGGCTCATCTCGGCGGCCTTGCCGCTCTTCTTCACGGCCGAGACGCTGTCGCCGCCGCCGATGATCGAGAGGCCGCCGTTCGCCTTGACCGTCGCCACCGCGTCGCACACGCCGAACGTGCCCTTCGCGAGCGGCGCGAATTCGAAGCAGCCCATCGGGCCGTTCCACACGACCGTCTTCGCCGCCTTCACGGCCTCGCTGAAGAGCGCCACCGTCTTCGGGCCGATGTCGAGGCCCATCCAGCCGTCTTCGATATCGCCTTCCGTGACCTTCGTCGTAATGTCGGAAGCGTCCTTTTCGGCCGGGAACTTGTCCGCCACCACGTTGTCGACAGGGAGGAGGAACTTGATGCCCTTCGCGGCCGCCGCATCGAGCATTTCCTTCGCGTAGCCGAGCTGGTCGTCTTCGCACAGGGAAGCGCCCACCTTCATGCCCTGCGCCTTGAGGAAGGTGTAGGCCATGCCGCCGCCCACGATGAGCGTATCGACCTTGTTGAGGAGATTCTTGATGACCTTGAGCTTGTCGGAAACCTTCGCGCCGCCGAGGATCGCCACGAACGGACGCACCGGGTTCTCCACCGCGTCTCCGAGGAACTTGATTTCCTTTTCGAGGAGGAAGCCGCTCACCGCAGGGCGGAGATAATCCGCCACCACCGCCGTCGAGGCGTGCGCACGGTGCGCCGTACCGAACGCGTCGTTCGCGTACACGTCGCCATAGGAGGCGAGCTTCTTCGCCATCGCCGCGCGCTTCTCCTTGAGCTCGGCCTTCTTCGCCTGATACTCCTCTTCCGTAAGGTGGATGCCCTTCTTCTCGTCATCCTTCTTCACCTTGCCGTCTTCGGCCTTGTAGAAGCGGGTGTTCTCGAGGAGCGTCACGTCGCCCGGCTTCATCGCCGAGACGATCTCGTCGGCCGCCATGCAGTCCGGCGCGAACGCGACGGGCTTGGCGAGCTGCTTCGCGAGCTCTTCCGCCACGGGCTTGAGCGAGAACTCCGCCTCGTAGCCCTTGCCCTTAGGACGACCGAGGTGCGACATCAGAACGAGCGACGCGCCCTGCTCGAGCACGTACTTGATGGAGGGGAGCGCCGCGACGATGCGCGTGTCGTCCGTAATCTTGCCCGAGCCGTCCTTCGCCATCGGGACATTGAAATCGACGCGCATCACCACGCGCTTGCCCGCGAGATCGATGTCGCGGAGAGTCTTCTTCGCCATTTTCTTTTGCCTTTCTTTAGGATACAGTTCTTGTGAAAAAACAATACAACCGACGGCAGCCGACACAAGTCGATTGCCGCCGGGCATTTCACCGTCGACGGCCGTCGACAGCCCTAGGTTGTTCCGTCGGCCGATTAGGCCTTCGCGGCAACCGTCTTGTTCATCTTCAGCTGCGCGCGGGATTTCTTGCGGTTGGCCGTGTTCTTGGTGATCACGCCCTTCTTCACCGCCTTGTCGAGGCTGCTCACGAAGTCCTTGAATTCCTTCGCAGCATCCTCAGCCTTCCCAGCGTCAGCCGCCTTGAAAAGCTTCTTGTGCGCCGTGTGCAGATGCGTCTTCACCGCGACATTGCGCTTGTTCGCCTTCTCGTTCTGACGGTCGCGTTTACGAGCGGCACGGCCGCCTTTGATGTTCGCCATTGCTATTACTCCTATTGGTCCAAAACAGTTGAAGACATATTGTATCAAAAAAGACGGGGAATTGTGAATAGGGAAAATAAAAAAAATTTCATTTTCCCTCTTGCGCCGTGAACGAGAAAATGATACACTATATCCCGTTTTCAACCAAGCCAGGTTAGCACAGCTGGTAGTGCGGCTCATTCGTAATGAGCAGGTCGGCGGTTCGAATCCGTTACCTGGCTCCACTTAAAGATGCGGAGATCTCGAAAGAGGTTCCCGCGTTTTTATTTTCATTTTCTGAAAATAGGCCGAGCGGGCATCTTTTTGAAATGGTATAATACCCGACGTTTAGAACACAACAGACTAAGGAGAATCAAGATGAACAAATTCATTGCCTCGACCCTTTGCGTGCTGGCGCTCGCCGTGGCGCCGAAATCGGCTTCGGCCGGTGAATGGGCCTGGAACTGGTGGACGACGTCGCCGGATAATTCCCAGACGGAATTCACCGGGTGCGCACTTGGCTTTGCATCCGAATACAAGAGCGTCAAGGGCGCCCAGATCTCGGCGATCATGAGCAAGGCCGAGAAGGTGAAGAGCGGCTGCCAGTTCGCGATCGGCTACTGCCGCGCGACGACGCTCCGCAACGGCTGCCAGCTCGCGTTCTTCACGCGTTCGGACAAAGCCGCGCTCCAGTTCGGTCTCCTGAACTTCAACAAGGAAGGTTTCCTCCCGTTCTTCCCGTTCTTCAACTTCAGCACGAAGGGCACCTTCGGCGTGATCGAGAACTAACGCGGCCCTCGCCTCGTTAAGAGCACGAAACCCCTCCTCGCCGCTGCGAGGGCGGGGTTTCCATTTTCCCGTTCCGCGGTTTTCGGCCTTCGGGAGCGGGGGTGGGGGGGGGCCGGGG
>JAZLJP010000103.1:0-35420 GCA_045617985.1 Kiritimatiellia bacterium | reverse complement strand
GAACGGTCCACCTCGGGACGCGTGTCGGAGTAGGCGAAAACGGCCGCCCAAATGTCAAGACATTGTAGACGGAAATGTCAAGAGAATGTCGAGGAGGCACGGAGAACCCCGACAAACCACCCTGGCGTGGGGACTGTCCCCACAAGTTCTGTAGACGGACTGACGAGGGACTGTCCCCGTGGATTCCTGCAGACGGACTGACGAGGGACTGTCCCCGTGGATTCCAACATTCCCGAGGGGACTGTCCCCACGACGCGTTTTACGGTTGTAGTGGACTGACGTCGGTGGTGATTCCTTCGAGTGTGACGAGCATCTGGACTTCTGCGTTTTACGATTGTAGCGAGTTGACGTCTGTTCATGTTGAGAAGGGGGATGCCGCGCGGGTTCGAGGTTTGCTTGAAAGAAGTTGGAGTGGGTTGGATTTGGATTCTATTTCGTTTGTCGAAGACTGGATTCGGGTTGACGAGACGGTGATTCTGCCTTCGGCGGTGATTGAGGCGGGGATGGCGAAGTATCCGGCTTTGGCGGCGCTTGCGGGGGCCGATGTGGAGGCGTTCAGTTCAAGGTGACGGCGATTGCGATGGAGAACGGGACGATCAAGGTCACCTGGTTGCCGGACCTGAACGAGAACGGCACGAAGAACGTGCGCCGCTACATCCAGTATGGAAGCAAGACGATCGGAGAGGCCGCCGCATGGGGGGATCTCTCCAAGGGGAGAGCATGGCGGAAAACGCCGATACACCCCGTAGAAATGGGCCGTTTTGATTTCGGTTTCGCGGAAGGAAGATTTCGTGTATAATATTTTCGACTTCCGGGAACGAAGCAACGCGAATGATAGAGGCCATCCATTCTGTTTGCATCAATACGGCCTACGCCTGCGCGGCAGGCGTAGGCGCGGCTGTCGTTGCTTATGGCGTTGGGCGCGGAATGAAGTTCCTTTCCGGCAGCGTAAAGTGCGTTACAGCGGTGTCGCTTGTCGGTTCGCTCATCATTGGCGGTATGGTCGTAACAAGCGTTCATGTCGCAGGGGCCAAAACGAACGACACGAATCAAATCGAGAATTGAGAATGGAGAGTGGATAATGCGAGAGGAATTGCCGGCATTTTGCATTCTCGTGAAGTAGAGCCTTCCACCTCGGCATTCGCCGATGCGGAGGCCCCCTCTTCAAACCGTACGTGCGGATTTCCCGCATACGGCTTCCCGTGTGAAACTGTTGTCATCGGTGATATTCTCTCTTGTGAGGGCGACTAACCCGAGCCTCTGAAATTCTCCGTAGTAGGTCCCGGCGTATTTCAGCCGATACTTCCGCTGGCTCTTCCTGTTGAGGAAATGGTACAGGCGTTGCCGTACGTAGTGGTTCACTTTCGCGAACTGCCGTGACGGATACCCGCACCTGAAGTATCGTCCCCATCCGTCCAAGACGAGGTTGAGCCGCTCGACAACCCCGTCTACGGCGCGGAGCAACTTGCGGCATCCCGTCTCTTCCTTGACCTTCGCACAGACCTTCTTCACCGATTTCATGGACGGGCCGTATTCAAGGTATCTGTGCCCCCTGCGGAAGTACCTGTCCCTCACCTTGCGGAACTCGTAGCCGAGAAACGCAAGCGCGGCCTTCGGTGCATCCATGTCGAGGACTTTCGTCTTCTCCCGGTTCACCACGAGGCCGAATCGGTGTTCCAGCTCATGCTCGACCCGCCGCACGAACTCGCCCTTCAGCTTTCCTGCGAGAATCACGAAGTCGTCCGCGTAGCGCACGATCGACATGACTTGGTTGGTATGCTTGGCAACCCACGCGGCACACGTCTCGAACCAATGCAGATAGACGTTCGACAGCAACGGGGAGATGACCCCGCCCTGCGGAGTCCCCTTTCCCTTCGGGCTCGTCCGAACTCCCATGTCGTTCACGCTGTTGGCCTTGAGCCACTGGCGGATGAGCGACAGGACGCCGCTGTCCGTGATGCGCATGCGCAGGGCGAGGATGAGCTTGCCATGGGGAATCGTGTCGAAGTAGGACGAGAGGTCAGCGTCGTAGACCTGCGTCTTCCCCGACTTGATTTCCGCCGCAATCCTGTCCACCGCCTGCTGCGCCGAACGATTGGGTCTGAACCCGTAGGAGCAGTCATGGAAGTCCGCCTCGAATATCGGCTCGACGATGAGCTTGACCGCGCATTGCACCACCCTGTCCTTGTCGACGGGTATGCCGAGCGGCCGGAGCTTGCCGTTCGCCTTCTCGATGTAGACTCGCCGCACAGGCTGGGCCTTGTAGGTCTTCGCGTGAAGCTCCTTCTTGAGCCCCGCGAGAAAGCCGTCAACCCCGCCTTCCGACTGCTCGATGTCCTCAAAGGTCACGCCGTCGATGCCAGGGGCGCCCTTGTTGGCGCGGACTTGCCGCCACGCACAGCGCAGGGTCTCTTCCTCGACTACGAGCCGTTTGAGGTTGTAGAACCGAAAGCTCGGCTCGTTCTTCGCCTTTACCGACAGTTTCTCTCGCATGAGGGCAAGGTGCGGAAACGCGGAGAGACCTTGCCTCGCGGCGATCTCCCGAATCTCCTCTTCCGCATAGGTCTTTATGGATTGTTCAAATTAACGAGACGTAACAGCGAAGGCTCGTTTGCGCTGCGGCTTATTCGTTTGTACGACAGGGCTCCCGCAGTCGAGTCACCTCTTCTGCGGCCTGCCATCCTATCTGATTGTCGATTTCTTATCAGAGTGGGCTCCTTTCATCCCACAAGTTCATGCCGAGCTTTGCTTGGCGCACCATTTTCCATTTTACATCATGCATTCGACTGCGCCGAGGGCGGCGCAGAGGAAGATGGTGGACATGATGGAGAGGCGCTCTGTGAGAAGGAGGGTGGCCGCGAGAACGGCGAGGACGGCCGCGTAGGGATGGAAGCCGTTTTGCCACACGCTCATCATCGCAAAGGCGATGGCGGCCTTCGCGATGAGCGCGTTCGTGGCCGGGCGTACGCCCCAGAGGATGCCTTGCACGAAACGGCTGCGCTTGAAACGGTCGAGCCCCGCGAGCGCCGCCGTGAGGAGGAAATAGGATGGAAGAAGCAGCGCCATCGTCGCCACCGCCGCGCCGCCGATACCGCCGAGGCGATAGCCGAAGAACGTGGCGGCGTTCACGCTCACCGGCCCGGGCGTCGCCTGGGTGAGCGCCATCAGGTTCGAAAACTCTTCGGCCGGCAACTGGAGGAGCGCGGCCGTTTCGCCCACGAACGTCTGCAGATAGAGCGGCACGAGTACAAAGCCGCCGCCGAAACCGAGGAGACCGAATTTGAGAAACGTCCAGAAGATCGTGCCCGCCACAAGCGTTACGCCGAGAAGGCCCACGCCAAGGCCGCAAACCGTGAGGAGGCGCGCACGACGGTTGAGCGGCGCAAGCGCAATGCCGCTCCCGCGGTCGTCGGGCGGCGGCAGCCGGCCGCCCGCAAGCGTCCAGGCAAGCCCGACAAGCATCGCCCCGAGAAGGACGGCCACCACGTTCACCCGGCAGACGATCAAGAACACGCTCGCACCCGCGAAAACGAGCGCACCAAAGACGCCCGAAACGTTCTTTCGAAAGCCCTTCAGAAGCGTTCCGAAGACAATACCCGTCAAGGAGGCCCTGAGGCCGAAGAGCGCGCCCGCCGCCCACCGATTGTCAACGTTCAGCGACTGGTAGCCCATTGCGAGGGCAAGGAAGATGAGGAACGACGGGAGCGCCACGCCCACGAGGGCCACGGCCGCGCCCGTGCGACCGGCCGTTTTGAGGCCCACATAGATGGCCGTATTGCCCGCAATGAGGCCGGGCACCATCTGAAAGACGCTCAAATGGTCCAAAAGTTCACCTTCTGCCACCCATTTGAGTTTTTTACCGAAGATTTCATCCGCAACGACAATAATCGCATACCCGCCCCCCACAACGAAGAGCGAGATCTTGAAGAATTCCCAAAAGAGTCGAAAGTATTTCACAGCGAAGATTATACCACAAACCACGAACTGAGGGCTTAATTTTCCCGCCATTTTATGCTATACTCTACTCCCCATGACTACACCCCCTCAGCCCGGGACTTTTGAAGTCCTTGTCAAAGACACGCGCTCCCGCGCGCGTACGGGCGTTCTATGGACTGCGCACGGCCCCGTGAAGACCCCGGTTTTCATGCCGGTGGGAACGCAAGGCACCGTGAAGGCGCTCGAACCGCGCGATCTCGTGGAGAACGGCGCCGAGATCATCCTCGGCAACACCTACCATCTCAATTTGCGTCCCGGCATGGAGGTAATGGCCCAGGCGGGCGGCCTCCACCGTTTCATGAACTGGGAGAAGCCCATCCTCACCGATTCGGGCGGCTTTCAGGTGTTTTCGCTCGCGAAAATGAGGAAACTCACGCCGGACGGCTGCTGGTTCAATTCGCATCTGGACGGGCGGCGCATCTTCCTCGGTCCGCGCGAGTCGATGGAGATCCAGCGCATCATCGGAAGCGACATCGCGATGGTGTTCGACGAATGCCTCCCCTGGCCGTGCGACCGCATCCGCGCCGAAAAGAGCGTTGCGACCACGCTTCGGTGGGCAAAGATGAGCCTTGAGGCGCCCCACGCGCCGGGCCAGCTCGTCTTCGGCATCGTGCAGGGCGGCATCTACGACGACATCCGCCGCCACTCGGCTGAAGAACTCACGAAGATGGATTTCCCCGGCTACGCCATCGGCGGCGTTTCGGTGGGCGAGCCCGAGGAGGCGATGTACCAGGCCGTGGAGGCCTCCGTACCGTATCTCCCCGAGGAGAAGCCGCGCTACGTGATGGGCCTTGGCGTGATGACGCAGATGGCCGAATGCGTGGCGCGCGGCATCGACATGTTCGACTGCGTAATCCCCACGCGCGTCGCCCGCCACGGTACCGCCCTCACCCGCCACGGCAACGTGGCCATCAAGGCGGCGAAATGGGAGAAGGACTTCTCGCCCGTGGAAGAGGGCTGCTCCTGCTACTGCTGCCGCAACTTCACCCGCAGCTACGTGCGCCATCTCGTCCATGCAGGCGAAATCCTCGGCTTCCGTCTGCTCACGATCCACAACGTGCACCGCCTCTGTTCCTTCATGGCGGAAATGCGCGAAGCGATCGCGAACGGCACGTTCATTGAATGGAAGGAGCAACTTCACAGAGACCAGATGGAAGGTGGATCGGTGTGAGGTGAGAGGTGTTGACGATCCAACGACAATTTCAAACCAAAAAGGAAACAACAAAATGACGACTCCAATCTTTTTCGCTCAGGCCGCTCAGCCGGCTGCTTCGGCGCCTGCCGCCGCTCCTGCCGTCTCGGCCGCTCCGGCGCCGACCGCCGCCGCCCCTGCCGCCGCAACCGCCACGGAAGTGCAGCCCACGACCGATGGCGCCGCGACACCGGCCGCAACGCCCCAGGCGCAGGGTGGCGGCATGGGGATGCTCGTACCGATGCTCCTCCTCTTCGCGATCTTCTACTTCATGTTCATCAAGCCGCAGCAGCGCAGGGAGAAAGAGCGCCAGAAGATGATCAGCGAACTCCGCGCCGGCGCGCGTGTGCTGCTCGAGAGCGGTTTCATCGGCAAGATCATCGAGGCGAAGGACAAAACCTTCATGATCGAAATCGCGGGCGATGTCGTTGTGGAAGTGGTTCGTTCCGCCGTGCGGAGCACCATCGCCGAAGAGACGCCCCCTGCCAAGTAAAGGAACCGAAGGCGGCGAAGCGCCATGGCGTTCACGCGTGGTCAATACGGGGTGGAATACCACCGATCCGAGGCGGAGAGGCACAATCTCCGCGGATTCGTCGTTTTGATCCTCGTGTTGATCGGCGTGGCCTTCGCCTGTTATAAAATCTCCCACTGGTGGAAGGCGCGCAAGGAAACCGCCGATTCGCCGAAACGCACGCCGGTTGTGCGGCAGGAGGCGCCGCCTACACCTGCGCCGCCCCCTGCGGAAACGCCGCCGGCTGCTGTGCGGCCGAATCGGACGCGCGCCGAAATTCTTTCCGCGTCGGTAACGCCCACGGTCGCCCCGCCGCCCCCGCCCCCGCCGCAACCCAAATTGCCGCCCACCGTGCGGCCGCTCGTGCAAGGGCTTTTGGAGACGGAGGCCTCGCGGCCGCAACAAGACCAGATCCTCATCCGCCGTTACGCCGAGGCCGAGCGCCAGGGGAACGAGCGCAATGCCATCGACGCCATCAAGAAACTCTACGACCGTCCCTCGATGGCCGATTTCCGCGATCTGCTCATGCGCCGCCTTGGCGACTTGAACTTGCAGGAACTCCTTTCGGGGAAACCGACCATCTGGACGAAAACCGTGGCCGTCCGCCGCGGCGACGGGCGCGAACGCATTGCCCGCGAACACCGCACCACTTCGGCGGCGCTCATGAAGCTCAACCCCACGGTGAAATGGGAGAAGCTCAAGCCCGGCGACAAGGTCACGGTTCTTGAATTCCCGAATGCCGTCTTGGTCGTCCACAAGCAAACGAATACGGCCGACCTTTCACTGCGGAACGAGAAGTTCTTCCGCCGCTACGATTTCACCGTTTCGAAATCGGCCAAGTGCGGCCTCTATCCGATCGCCCCCGAAAACGGCGAAACGCTCCGCGCCCGCTACCGCGAACTCGACGCCAAACTCGCCCCCTCCGACCGCGCAGAGCTCGACCTCTTCATGGGCCCCGGCTCACGGATTACAGTGACCGAACAGTGAGCCAGGGCTTTGGTTTAACGCAGGAAGATGATTGTTGAATCGCGCACGATGACGATGCCGTCGTCATCCTTCACAAGGCGATAGCCGGCGCTGCGGGTCGTCGGATCGAGCGTAATGGTGAGCGAATCGAAGTTGCTCGGCTTGCGGTCCTTGTTCCAGACGAGGAGACGCTCGCCGTTCTTCACCGCGCGGCCCTTCACGTCGATCGTGTAGCGCCCGCCCGTGACGAAGGTGACGGTCGTCTGCGTTGTCGTACCGACCTTCGAATCGAGGTTCCACGCGGTCGTGCGGCCCGAGAGGTCGATGACCACGCCGTCGTTCAACGTGCACCCGCGGAAGTAGTCGGTATTCGGCATGAAGCGCTTCACCACCGTGAGCACCGCATTGTAATTCATCGCCGTGGCAGTCGTGTTGTCGATGTACTCGCCGAAGGTGGTTGCGGCATTCAGATGAATCTGACCGTACACCTCGAACCGGGTCTCCGGCGCCGAAACGGGATGACCGCTGTAAACCTCCCAGGAGCCCGTCAGTTTAACCGTGCCCAGGGTGGCATACGTCGTCGTGAAGTAGTTGTTCCCCGAGGTTCCCTTCGCCGTGAGCACGTGGCCGTTCAGATCGAGCACGGTCGCCGCATAGGATTTCGCAATGAAACCGTAGTCGACAAAGTCGACTGTCGAATCGGCCCCCAAGTGGACATTCTGAACCATCGCCTTGGTCCAGTTGCTCGCAACGCCCACGGAATTCTTGAGCGTGCCGCCGTTGAGGTTGAAGGTGTAGGTGAACGTCTCATAACAATCGCCCGCCATGTCAAACGTCGCCTTCGGTTCGACGGCGATTGCCGCGCCATAGCGCCCGATCGGCCCGCGCACGCCCGGCACCAACTTGACAAGGCCATCCTTGACGGTGGAAGACCAATAGTACTGATCAGCTCTGGCCATCACGAGCGTGCCCCTGCCTTCCTTGACGAGACGCACCTGGCCGTCGACGAGCACGGTATCGTTCTGCGCGATCACACCCGCCGGCACGTCGACGTGGAGTTCGCCGAAGAGGGCCTCGCGGCCGTACTCCAACTGCACGAATTCCATGTACGGGTCGCCGCTGTCGGCCAGGGAGTCCGTGACCTTGAAGCGGAAACGCGAATAGGTGGCCGGCTCGGCAAAAGAGAAAATCACGCCGTAATTTTGGTTCTGCCAGAAGATGTTGTCGCGCGCATCGACCACCGTCCAGGTGGTACCGTCATTCGAGCCCTCCACCGTCCAGGTCTTGGGGCCGCGCGCGGGCAATTCGAGCGGACCGAAATGGACGCGGTAGGAATCGATCGTCGTGGGCGTACCGAAGTTGTAGTCCACGATCATCGGCAGATTCTTCTTCTCCACGATCACGCGCTTGGTGTTGTCGGTTCCAGCGCGCGTGGTATTGTTGTTGAAGAGATTCGCCGCCGTGCCGCCGAGGAAGGTGGTCGGGCTCGACGCCTTCGTGACATCGGTCGTGGTGAGGTCGAAGGGCCGCGTTTCGGTGATATGGCCGCCGCCCACCAGCTGCTCCAGGTAGAGGCGGTGCCCGTTGAGCTCAATCGTTCCCTCCACCCGCACGGGCCCATGCCCGCGCAGATCGAGGTCCGCCGCGAGCGAGCAGTCGCCAAGCGAAATGCCGCCGTAGACGACGCCGCGCGGAATCGTGAGGGCGCCCATGTTCTCAATGCGCACCTGCGTGCCGCTATCCGGAAGCGCATTTACGACCGCCTGGCCCAAGTTGTTCGTGCACGACCAGTTGGCGGGATTGGCGACATCGCCATCGTCCGCACCGTTCGTCCAGAGGGCGCTCGCAATCTGCCCCGCACATGCCGTCGCGGGCATCGTCCAGATTTCAAGGCGGGCGATCTCATACGCCTTCGACCCCATCGACTCGACGATGTCGGCACCCTTCTCCGTTGACGCCGTGAAAGTCCAGTCGAGGGTTCCTACCGACATGCACGCGAAATTGCCCAGTCCCAGTTCCCACTCCGCGCTCGTCTTCCAGCGGTTGAACGCGAAAAGCACCTCGCCGGCGTTGGGCCCCTGCGGCGTGAAGCGATGGAGCTGCATCGACCCGTAGGTGCTGCTCAAATTGGAGGAAGGCGTGTCGTTCCAGTCATCCGCCCACGCTTCGCCCGGCATGCCGTTGTTCGCCTTGGCCGCCGCAGAATACTCGGTGGGCCAGAATTCGACCGCACCGCAGTCAAAGGCGCCGTCCGCCGTCTCGGCGATGCCCGGCATGTTGGTTTTCACCCGCAGGCGCGACACCGCGTTCTGCGAAACGAGCCGCACCGGAATGCCCACCTGATAGATGTTCTTCTCTCCCCAGGCGTCGCAGGCGGCCCAGATCCAACGCACCGAACCATTCGGGCGCTTCAACTCGAGATACCACGCCACGCGCCCGATCTCTTCGATCACGCCTTCGCCGCGTTCGTAGGGAACACTCGTTCCGATCGCCTTGCCCACGTTGTTGGCGGCAATGTCGAAGACGCACGCGCGCGTGAATCCGCTGCGCTCGGCCTCCGGCACGTTCGCCTCGACGCCCGTCGTCGTCACAAGGGGCTCGATCATGCCCGTCTCCCACGCGGGATCGGCCGCAAGCGCCGTGCGCGCCGTCGTTGCAAGCGCCGCCGCGAGCTTCGCCATGCCCGCACGTTCGGGAACCCCGAGATCAGCCCCCCACCAGCCGTTTCCATCATCGCGCGGCAAAAGCGAATAGACGTCCACCGGATAGAGGCACTTTTCGCCAAACGTTCCGCGCGCAACGTCCGCCGCGAAGCGGGCATTGAATTCCTCCTCACCGGAAATGTCGAGACGATTGGGCAGATTCAGCGCGAGGATTTTCGCGTGCGGCTTCAGCGCCCGGATGCGGGCAACCAATTCGCACCAGCTCGCATAGGCCGCCTCTACCGTACGCTGGTTGTAGAGATCGTTCGCGCCCACCAGCGTCACCACGAAGTCCACATCGCCCGCCTGCTCGAGAATGTTCGCGACCGACTCGAGGTAACCCGCCCCGTAAGGACCCGTCGCAATCGACATGTTGCTATCCGCCGCATGACGGCACCACGCCGCCGGCATCGTGGCATCCGAAAGGTCCACGCCGCGAATCGTGCGGAAGCCCTTCGTGATCACCTCGTAGCCATCCGCCTCCAGTTCCTTCACGAACGGAATGCGGAAGTTGCCCGTCGTGTCGCGGCCAAGCGCGAATCCGTCGCCCACGAAAAGCACGTTGAGGCGCGGCTTCACCGCATTCGGCGCAAGGTCTAGCCAGAGACGACCACCCTCGCCCGCCGTTTCGATGCTGAGGCGCGCCGCCGCGCCCGCGGCCGTGGAGGCCGTATCGAAGAGGTTTGCAATCGCCGCTTCATCGAGGGTGCCATAGTCCCACGTCATCACGAGGAAACGGCCCTTCGTGGCCGCCGCGTATTTCGGCGCGAGCGCGAGCTTTGCACCGGTCGCGAAGCGCGGCGCGCCGAGGAGACGGATCGTGAACGCGAGCGGATCGACCACCAGGCGCGCGGCGGCGCCAACCTCCAACCCGCCGAAGCAGAGGCCGCCCGGCTCCACGAACGTCGCCGTGCCGGTCACCTTCAACGTCGTTGCGACCAGCCGCAGTTTCTGCGGGGCCGAGAGGTTCACATCGCCATTCACCGTGAGCGCCCTGCCGTCGAGAGAGGGTGCGTCTTCCCCACCCGCCGTGCGCCAATTCGCAAGCGTGTCAAGAGCGCCGTCGCCGCCCTTCCACGTCAATGCGCCGCCCACGTAGATGCCGTCCGGCGCGGCCGTCAGGTCCGCCGAGCCGAGCGCCGCCGCCGAAGCCGCATCGAGCGTGAAGAGCGCGCCCATCGGCTGCGCATCCCAGCTCACGAGCTTCTCGCCCGGCGTAAGCGTGCGGCCGTGGCAATCGACCGTCACGTGGCTGCCGTTGTGGAACCGGCAATAATGCGAACCGCCGTTGGTATTCGCGCTCTTCGTGGACCACGTGTTCGTTTGCGAAGAGAGATCGAGCACCGCGCCATGCAGCAGTTCCACATTGTCGAAATGCGTCCCCAGCGGAAGGAACGTGCCGCCCACCTGCACGGCAATGCCCGAGGCCGCCAGCGACCAGTTCGACGCATAGCGCGCCGTGTAGTTGCGCACCTTGAACGGCACCTTCTGCGCCATCGCAAGATTGATGTCGAAATCCACCGTCGCGGCATCGACCGGCGCGCGGTCAATCGCGAAATGTCCGCCCGACACCCCCTCGATGACGCCGTTCGTCATCTGCGTTTGGGAAATGTACAAGAGCTTGCCGGCGGCAACCGTCATGGAAAGCCTATGGCCGCCGAGGTCGAGGCGGCCCGGCACGTTGCCGCCCACGAGGAGGAAATTCCCCGTGCTGGGCACGGACGAATCCGCCGTGAGCGTCACTTCCCGGAAACCGTTGCCGTTCGTCGCGCCATCGGCGGACGACGTCACGCGGCCGCCCGCGAGTTCCAGCGCGTAGTTCTCGAAGCCCGTCTTGCCCGCCACGTCGAGGAGCCCATCCGGCAACACGCGCACCAGGCTACCCGCCGCGCCGAAGACGTTCGCGGCGCCGACCTTGAGCGTGCCTTCCTTCACCTCCGTGCCGCCCGTATAGGACTGGTTCGCCGCGACGACCGTGAACGTGCCCGCCCCTTCCTTCTCGAGTTTCGCGTTTCCGACGAGCGTCACATTCAATCCCGAAACCGTCGCCCGCGCCGGCACCGCCACGCGCAACGTGCCCAGCGCCGCGTCGTTCGAATTGGTGATCGTGCCTTTCACGTTCGAAAGGCCGTTCACCCTGAGGGCGTGTCCGTTCAAATCGAGAAGCGTTTCAAGCGGCAGATTGAGCGCGCGCAAGTCGCAGTCGCCCGCAAGCGTGCAGCCCTTGGCGTCGATGTTCTGCCACGAGAACACCTCGCCGCTGCCGAAGGTGAAGGCGTCTTCGAACGCCACTTCCGCGCCGCCGTTGATGGAAACGCCCATTACCGTCGTCTGGCCGCCCACCTTGATCTGCGAGCCATAGCCGCCACCGCCGTCGCCGATGACGACGGTGAAGCGGTGCCAGCCCGCCTCCACCTCGCAGGTACTCGTGGACGCCGCAGTCCACACGCCGTTCGACGCGACAGCCGTTCCGTCAAAGAACACGCCCACGTAGTCGTCCGCCTGCGTACGGAGCGTCCAAGTGCCGGCCTCGGCGGCATCCACCTTGAACCAACCGTCGAAACGCAGGCAGGCATTGGCAAGATTCGCGGCGTTCCAGGCCGAGTCGCGCAACTGCGTGAGCGGCGTGGCACCAAGATAGATGAAATCGTCGGCCGAGTAGCCCATGAAGGCAAAAGGCGCAGGATCCCCGTTCACGCCCGAGAGGGCCGTACCGATGCGCGAACAGACCGTCGCGCTCTTCTTCTCGGCATCGGTTGGATTTTCGACGAGCGACAACCACTGGGCCGAGGAGAAGTTGAACACCGTCTCCGCCCCCAGGCGGAGCGTGCTCGTCGCCTCGGGGAGGCGGCCCTCAAGCGCGCGGCCCGCCAGATTCTCGCAGCGCCAGTTGGCGGAATTGCGCAAGTTGCCATCGCCTGCCGCACCGGTCCAGATCACATGGTCGATTTCCGTCGAATCGGGATCGGCGCCGTAGTAGAGGCCATCCGCACCCATTGCGCACGGTTCGGTGCAGGCGGGGTCGGCCCACGCGAACGTCGCCGCCGGCTTCACGCTCCAGGCGACGAGGCGCGTGCCGGGCGTGAGCGAGCGCGTGCCGATGTTCACCGTGATGCGCGCGCCAGGCGCGTAGTCGACGGCCCTGCGGCCCGTCGTGGACGCGCTCGCCGCGGGCAGCTCGCTCGTGCGCCCCGAGAGGTCGAGCGTGGCGCCATCCTGGAGCGTGCAGCCGTAAAAGAAGTCGGTCGCAGGCGTGAACGTGCCATACACGTTCAAGGCCGCACTGCCGGCGTTCGCGCCGCCCGTGGTGGCAGCGCGGTAGTTCCGCACCTGCGTCTCGGCCGCGACGTTGAGCGCGCCGCCGATCATCTCGAGATCCACCGTACGCATCTCGCAGGGGAGCGCAAACGCGCAAACGCCGCCCTCCACCATCCGCACCGTGCCGTTCGTGAGCACCGTTCCCTGACAGGACGAAACGAAGACGGATTTCCCGGCGGCGGCTTTCAGTTCAAGCGTGTGCCCGGCGAGATCGACGAACCCGATTCCGCCCCCGCCGCCAATGCACAAGTTGAAAAGCGCATCCACCTTCGCGTCGCCCGTCAACGTCACGCGCAGATAGTTGCCGTAGTCGCTGCGCATGTCGGCGGCGGTGTTTTCAAGCGTGCCGGCCAAGACCATCGGGTGATAGGTACCGATGTCATAGACGCAGCGGTTGTCGAGGATCGCGTTCGGCGCGACCTCGATCAACGTGTTGTAGCCGCCCATGAGGCGATTGTATTCGGAAGTCACGCCCGAATTGAGTTCCATCCGGCCGGCCGCCACGCGCAGCCCGCGCGAGAAACAGTTCCATTCCGGAAGATGCGTCCAGGTGCCGGGGCCGTCCTTGACCACTGCAAGACCGCCGTTGAGCTTGATGCCCGTCGCGGAATTCGTCGTTGCCGCCTGTTCCGGCACGTCGACGATGAGCGTACCCGTGGCGTCCGTCGAAACGACGTTGCCCATGCGGAAGTTCTTACCGTTCGAAGCCGGATAGAACTTGTCGCCTACACGGTCGTAGAACCCGCTCACGCTATCGGCATTCCGCATGCGCGCCACGAAATCGAGCTTGAGCGTGCCGTCGGCCGCATACACCTTGAACGAGCGCATGAAGTAGTTCGCCCAGTTGTTGAGGCCCTGGGTTTCGCCGCCCGTATGGGAGGCGAAGAGGCAGAGCTTGGAGCCGGGCACGAAGTCGCCATCCGCCATCTGCTGGGAGAGAACGCCGTTGATCGTCACCTGCTGGGTCTTGTAGTCGGCCACGATGGTCGTCCACTGCTTGAGCGCCGGGTTGTTCGTCGCCGAAGTGGTAGTGTCGTAGTTCCGGTCGAAACGCCCGGTTGCACCGATCATGAAGGCGGTCAGCGTATCGCGCGTCGTATCGGCGCCGCGGGCGCACCAGAGGGCCTGGTTGCCGTTGAACGCCTTGAAGTAGATCTCGGTTTCGATGCGGTCGGTACTTTCCGGCTTGAGATCGGTGATGAGGTGCTGTTCGCCAAGGGCCTCAAGCGAGTCGAGTTCCGTCCAGCCGGTCGAATCCGTGATTTCACCGTTCACGCCCGAGAGGTCGGAGACGCGAAGCGCGTGGCCGGCCACGTCCACACGGCTCGTAAGGTTGAGCGTGCCAAGGCCGCGCCAATCGCAATCGGCCGTAAGCGTCGTCGGGCCGAAGGCCACCGCCTTGTGCGGCAGACGGTTCGGGCAGGTGAGCGCCACATTGCCCGCGATGAAGAGGTCCGTCACCTGCTCGGTGAATCCGCCCGTGATCGGGAGCCCCGCCACGTTCGTACAATCCCAGTTGGCCGTATCCGTAGCCGAAACGCCGTCGCCGGCGCCCGTCCACACGGCTTTCATGGCGATCGTCAAATCGGCCACGCACACGGGGGACTTGCTCCAGCTTTCCCCGCCCGCCGTAAGCGGCGTCGTGCCGGATGCGCCGTAGACGAGTTGGCCCGACACCGTCTCGTAGAGCGCCGCCGTACCCGACGTGTTGAGGCACGGCAGGTAGTTGCGCACGAGCGCACCGTCATCCCAGATGGACAGCGCATGCAGCTTCATATTCGCAAACTGCGTGGCCGTTCCATTGTTGTTGACGGCGAAAATGTAGGCCGGGCAGGCGCACGTGAAGTCCGCACGCGTCATCTGGGTGACATACGAATCGAGCGTAAACTGGTTGTGGTCGAGCGAGATGAAATGCTCCCCGCCCCAATCGGGCTTACCCACGAAGTTCGAATCGTTGCACTGGCTACCGTACCGGCGGAACCAGTAGTTGGCCTTCGCCGCCGAGCCCACGAAGAACTGGAGATCGTTCGCCTGGCGCGAACCGAACGGCGCCATGAACTCGGCGTTCTTCCCGTTGGAAAGCGTGAGATGGTAGTCGGCCCGGGAAGCGGAGGTGGGCGTAAAACCGGTATCGACGTATTCGTCGCTGCCCGTCGACTGGAGATACTCGACCGCCGTGAGGCCGTTCGGCAGGATGGGCTTCAGGAAGAAGCGGGCGTAGCGGGCCGTTGCCGGCAAAGTCACGACGCGCGTTGTTTCGGCCGCGAGCACGTCGGATTGCTGTTCAACATGCTCCCACTCGTTCGTCGTCTCGCCGCCCATCCCCGTCGCGCTCCAGGCCACGTAGAAGTGTTGGGCGAAACCGGGAGTGAGGAATTCGAGCGTCGCCGTCGAGGACGATCCCGAAGCGCCGCGGCCGCTCACCACGATCTCGCGTATCGGGGAAGGCGCCGCGCCGAGCGTCCCCACCGCCGTTGCGCCCGTCAGGTCGAACGACTTCGTGCCCTGGTTTACGAAGAACTGGCTCGTCACCGTATCCCACACGCCGCATTGCGTGGTGGCGCCGGCCGCCTTCGAATTGTCGCGCGCCGGCACGAAGTTGCGCACGAGCTTGCCGTCCTTGTTGTAGACCCGGCAATAGTAGAAGCGGTAGTGGGCTAAATTGCCGAGCGTGCTCAAACTGCCACCGGATTGCGACGCGAAGAGCGTCATCTTCGAGCCTCCGGTGTAGGTGGAGGAGACAGGGTTCAAATTGACGGCATTCGCGTCGTCGATGTATCCCTTTCCGGCGGCGCCGTCGTAGGTGATCACATGGTCGACATCCGCATCGGTCGCCTGCGACAACGTCTTCGGCGAATTCACCTGCGTGTTCCCGGCGCGGTCGTAGCGAATCGTCTTGCCATTGATGATGAACGTCGTGACGGTATTCTGCGAACTCCCGTTGCGCGAGCAGAAGAGACACTGCGTCACCGAGAAGTTGGTGATCCTGAGCTTCATCTCGATACGGTCCGTACTCGCGGGCGTATAGTCGGTCATCACCCAGGTACAATTGTTCCCGGTAGTCCCCTGCGCTTGGCAGGTCATGAAATCCATGCGGGAATAGTCCGCAAAACCCGACACAACGACGGCAAACGCCATCGCAAGGGTACTGACGATTTTAAATTTCATACCAACCATGATTCGAGTCCATTTCGTCATCTTGACTCCTTTTGAACCTTCCGCGTCCCGAAACCCCATGCCCCGAGACGACGACATTCTATCATACCGCAAAGAGTCGGGTCAAGCGAAAACAAAAGACACACGAAGGTAATAACACTTTTTTCAAGATCTGCTAGCGCATTTGTTCAACTATAACAAAAAACCGCTAGGGACTGTCCCCACTTCCACTAGGACAATTCAAGTTTGAACTTTGGATTATCCTAATAACTGTCTCGTTGGTGGCTAGTGGCCAACCACCAATCTCCAGCCCCTACAGCCTGAAGCGATAGAGGCGAAGCGTATCGGGGGCGAGTGGAGTTGTGGGGACCACGGTTCCGACTTCGGGTTCGAGAACGGATGTCGGGCGTCCCAATCCCTCGACAATGACGGTGTCGGGCAACTCGCCCACATTCCAGACGAGCACGCCGCTCTCGCCCTTCTCGTTCACATAGCGCGCGGCAAGGCAGGTTTTCGCCTTCAAAGTGAAACCATCGGTGTCGACGAAACGCCCCTGCAAGAGCAAGTCGCCGTGTTTCTCCTGAAACGCGGTCATCGCCTTCAAGTACCCGGCCTGGACACTCTGCGGCGCCGTCTTGAGCAAGTCCATGCTCGGCGGGTAGAGCACCATGCCGTAGTCGTCAGCCACCCGGCCCGTCTCCGCATAGACGCGGTCGGGGCCGTAGCGCAATTCGACATCATGGCGGTAGCCGAAGAACACCGTGTAGTTCGCCATGCCCCGGTCGACGATCGGCGTGGGCACACGAACCGTCGAGACGAGCTCCGGAAACGTGTAATGCGCGATCTCCGGCCAGTTGCCATCTGCATTCGGCGCCGTGAAGCGCGTGCGCAACTCTGCCGCGCCGGCATGGAACGTTCCCTGCTGACACCCGTGGAACACGGCGATGGAGCCGAAAATCGAATCGTGCAACCCTTCCGTGAAAACGGCGAACTCGGGATCGGCCGCCTTCATCTCTGCGGCGATGCGCGCAAGAACGCCCGGGCGCTCCGCCTCGTAGCTCCAGCTCGGCGAGGCGTGCCCATGCCCTTTACCGTAACAGGAGAACGGCGGTCGGCAACCAAGCTGGTCGAAGAGGATGGCGTCTGCACCCAAGCTTTTCGCCTGCTTGGCAAGCGCCATGAGACGCTCGCCCCAGACCGGCGCATGCAGGCACCCCAGCGCAAACTGGTAACAGGGAATGTTGCGGTACTTGGGATAGGTCTGAATGACCATTTTCCCGTCGCCCTTCACGAGGGCGATGTCCTTGCCGTGTTCATCCCAAAACTTCGTCGCGCCGATCTGCTGGAGCTGTCCGTTCGCGTAGATGCAAACGCGCTTGCCGCGCCGCTTCAGAAGCGCAATGCCCTTCACGAGCGCCTCGCGCCCGCCCATCTTGGGGCACGGATCGTAATCGGGATAGAGATGGTCGTGCCCGCCCGCCGTCCAGCCGAAGAGGCCGATGGTGTTGAGGCCCAACTTGTCCGCATAGTCGGCGAGCTTGTCGAAGTCGCCGTACGGCCAGAAGATTTCCTCATTCTGCTGCTTGAGGATGACGAGCAGCCAGCCGTTGACCTGCTTCGTCCATTTCGGGAAGTCGCCCATTTTGTGGACCATATCGTACCACGCGCGATAGGTCTTCGCGGCAACATGCCAATCCCCCTTGTATTTCTTGAGGAACGTCTCCGGCATCGTCCAGGTCTGCCCCGGCTCGAGGAAGAGCGGATGGCAGGACGCAATGCCGCAGCGTCCCTTCGCGAGGTCGTAGCGGAAGCGGAGACGCTTATTCCGCGCGGCGGCATCGTGCACGCCCACATAGACGCCCGTCTTCCCATCATCAAGCGCCACCCACGGCATCACGAATCCTTTCCCCGGATAGTAGCCCGTGAAGAAGGAATAGAGGCCATCGGGGTCTCGCCCCCACAACCTGACCGGCCGCTTCTCTTCCGCCTTGGGGAAATTCGAGACCCGCCGGCCGAAACCGTCCGGCACGTAGAGACCCATCGTTGCCGGGTCAACGGGGATGCCGTCGAAACGCGGCCCCTCGAACCCCGTCACCCGCCAGTCGCTCCTGTTGACCAGGCGCCCCTTCACCGAACAAGAGTCCGCCGTGGTAACGACATCCAACTCGATCGTCACGGGATAGGTGCGCACCGCATCCTTCGGCGTCTCGCAGATGAAACGCTCCGTCTGGGGCCCCGTCACCACGCGCCGAATCGCCTGGGCCTCGCTCAGCACACTCACATGTTCACGCCCCTTGTGCAGCGTGATGCGCCAAGCCGGCCCATCGCCCGCCGCCACCATGGCAATTCCCCCTAGGGCAAACAGCAAAAACAGCATCTTCCTCATTTTACATCCTCTTACGCATTCCGTTCTCCAATGCCTAAAATACCACCATTCCACCAGTAGTTCAAGCTAGCATAGCAAATCTCGACTTCACCGGGCGCCTCACCGAAAGACATAAATGACAGCGCCCATGGCAATGACATTGAGCGCGACCATGATTTTAAAGACCGTTTGATAGGTACTCTTGATGCTCTTGTGGCGCACGACGCGCTGGGCGACGAGCGCCCCGGGCCAACCGCAGAGGAATTCAAGGAGATGGAGCGTCTTCTCCCGAATTCGCCACCAGCCCATCTTCGCCGCGAACTTATCGGCGCAGTAGAAGAAAAAGGTGACGATACTCATCACGAGATAGGCCGCCACCACCCACGTCCACCGCGCATGCAGACAATAATCAATGATTGAATTGCTCATTCTTGCTTTTCCTCTTATTGAATTCGATCGAATTGTACCACACGAAGACATCTGATGGCAAGAATGATTTGGCGCCTGGTGCCCGGTGCCCGGTCGCCTGGTGCGTCGTAACGCCGGTAGGGCGCGCACACCGTGCGCGCCGCAGTCCAAGTGGCGCGCACCCTGCGCCAGGCACCATTTTCCATTTACTTTCGGCGCGGCTGTGGTATAATAGTCAAGTCCGTTAGAAAAGGGAGAGAGATCGGCCATGTTCCCAAACCGCTGCCGAACGCTCTCCGCCAGAAAGAAGAAAACCATGATCGACATCAAGAAGATCCGCGAAGATTTCGACAACACGGTCGCGCAGTTGGCGCGGCGTGGCGTCGAGCAGGAGAAGGTGGCGCAGGCGCGCGACCTCGACGCGCAGCGCCGCGCCCTCCTCGCTGAAACCGAGACGCTCAAGGCCAAGCGCAACGCCGCCTCCAAGGAAATCGGCGTGCTTGCGAAGTCCGGCGGCGACATCTCGGCGGCCAAGGCCGAAATGCGCGCCATCGGCGATCGCATCGCCGAAATCGACAAGCAGCTCGCAACGGTTGAAACGTCTCTGCGCGAAACCCTGCTCATGATTCCGAACCTCCCCGCTCCCGAAATCCCCACGGGCCTCGATTCAAGCACCAACAAAGTGGTGCGCCAGATGGGCGAGTGGAAGGATCCCGCCTATCCGATTCCCGACCACATGCAGATCGGCGAGAAGCTCGGCATCTTCGACTTCCCGCGCGGCGTGAAACTCACCGGCACGGGCTTCCCCGTGATCCTCGGCCAGGGCGCGAAGCTCCAGCGCGCGCTCATCCAGTTCATGCTCGACCTCCACTGCCAGAAGCAGGGTTACACTGAAATGCTGCCGCCCTTCATGGTCAATACCGCCTCGATGACGGGCACGGGCCAGCTTCCGAAGTTCGCCGAGGATCTCTATCACTCCAATGCGGACGACTTCTGGATGATCCCCACGGCCGAAGTGCCGGTGACGAACTATTTCCGCGACGACATCTTCGACGGCATCAACCTCCCGAAGATCACGCCCGAGACGCCCGTCAAGATGACGGCCTACACGCCCTGCTTCCGCCGCGAAGCGGGCAGCGCCGGCAAGATGACGCGCGGCATGCTGCGCGTCCACCAGTTCGACAAGGTGGAGATGGTGAACTTCGTCCATCCTTCCACGAGCTTCCAGCAGCTGGAAATCCTCGTGAAGGAAGCCGAAGAAGTGCTCACCCAGCTCGGCCTCGCCTTCCGCGTGCTGATGCTCAGCTCGGGCGACATGGGCTTCAGCGCCGCCAAGTGCTATGACCTCGAGCTCTGGGCGCCGGGCGAGCAGCAGTGGCTGGAGGTTTCCAGCTGCTCGTGCTTTACCGACTACCAGGCCCGCCGCCTGAACTGCCGCTTCAAGGATGCGGACGGCAAGACGAAACTCGTCCACACGCTCAACGGCTCGGGCGTGGCGCTGCCGCGTTTGATGGTGGCCCTCCTCGAACAGCACCTCCAGGCCGATGGCTCGGTGCTCCTGCCGGAAGCGATTCGCCCGTACTTCGGTGCGGACCGCCTCCTGCCCGTCAAGTAAGCGCTCCAACACGAGGTTGCCATGGGAAAGAACTTCTGGCCGATCTACATCATCGTGGCGGCGCTTTCGCTCGCCGCCACCTGGAAATTCGCACCGATCGCGGGCGAAAAAATGCCGCCCGCAACGCGCGAGAAGATCCGCAAGACCGTGGCATCCTGCATGGGCCGCTCAACGCCTGAATCCGCCCCCGCGCCTGTTGCGGAGGGCGGCATCAAGCCGCTCGTTTCAAAGGCGTTGACAAAATCGGTACCCGCCGCACCTGTGCCGAAAGCGAAACCTGCGGCTGCGGGCGTGGCCGCGCCCGCCGTGGCCGCGCAGCCCACTGCGGCCCCCAAGGCCGCAACGACGGAACAGGCCGCCGCCCCCTCTCCAGAACCGCAGAACGACGACGAACTCCCGTCGCTCAAGGGCATCATGCAGGCCGATGCGGCAACAGCCGCCTGGGGCGTACTCAATCAAACGACCACCGCCGTGGGGCTTGACGGCGAAGAAAAAGGCGCCGTGCGCGGCGGCCGCATCTTCCTCATCCAGAGCCGCGACACGTCGAAGAAGACGCTCGGCCTCATCGGCAACTTCTGGCCCACGCCGATGGCCGAACCCGTGCGCCTTCCGGCCACGAGCCTCTACTGCTTCTCCGGCAAGCCCGAATCCCTTTCCCAGCACCAGCGCGACTGCCTGAAGAAGTACTACGAGCTTCGCGGCGAGGCGATGGAGCAGAAGAACAAGATCCTGCGCGCCATCGCCGAACGGAGCCCCTACGGGAGGGACGCCGCGGCCGCCCTGCGCGCGTTCAAGGAAAAGGCCAAAGAGGTGGAAGCCTTCGGTGACGCCGACGGCGAGGCGAACCGCAAGGCCACCTACGAACTCTCCCAGCTGCGCGTGAAGGTGCAGGAACTCACCCAGAAGCACAAGGAGTGGAAAGAGAAGCACGCCGCCGAATTGCCCGATCCCGAAAAGGATCCCGTCTATCGCCAGAAGCTCAAAGAGGCCAAAGCCTACATGGCCCCCATCGCCGGCATGGCGTTCTAGAGGAGAAAAGGGCCGTTACCGTTTGTTCGGCGGCAGCCACACCGTTGTCACGTTGTAGGCGCCCTTCTTCACGCACTGTTCGTATGTGCCAGGAGAATTCGCCGTCCAGAGGGAAAGACGCATCCCGCGCGAGGTCACGGCCGCTGCGGCCGCAGGCGAAAGACTTTGGAAGGACGTATTGAATGCCCAGGGCTTCAAGGCGCCGAACTGATCAAGTTTCTTGAGCTCGGCCGGCGTCGGCGTGGCGCTCAGGCGGCAACCCACGAAGAACGTCGCCCCTGGGCAGACGGCGAGGAAGGCATCCTTTGTCGCCTGATCGGAACACGGGAAGATCGTCCGCGCCCCCATCCCCTTCTTGGCAACCAGCCTCGCCACGCCCAACCGAAACGCGCGATCGCCGCCCTTGAAATCGACAACCAAACGTTTGTTGGAGGCCGCGAGCACGTCCAGGGCCGGTTCAAGCGCCTCCCCTTCCGTTTCCTTCGGCGCCGTGTTGTGGATCATCACGGGAAGCCCGCTCGGCCGCCGCGCAATATCGAGCTCCAACGCATCGACATCGGTCAAGACCAGCGTCTTCACCGATGCGAGCGTGTTCGCGCGTGTTCCCATCGCCCCGGCATGCGCCGTGACAAACGGCGCGTCACCCGCAAGGCCAATCGACGCGAAAAACAGAACGACACTCGCCACCACGCTCCATTTTTCAGCAAACAAACGCCTCTGCTTCATTTCAAACTCCTTTCAATCAATACCATGTTCCTGACGACGATCCATCGTTTTGGCCTAGACGATCCGCTCGCCCCAGAGCGGAATCGTTACCGTGCCGCCGGCAGCCAGAACCTTCTTTCGGGCGGCTCTCACCATCGGCGTTGTTAGCCGCCCGACGCGATGGCCCATTTCCCAGAGATGGCCGAACGCCATCAGTTTCGGATGGATGCGGCGCTCGCCCTCGGCAATGTCGATGCCGCAGCCCGGAAACGCCACCCAGAGGTCGGGCGGCCCCCAGATGGTGCGGAGCTTCGCGGCGTTGCCACAGTCGCCCGTATGGTAGAGGCGCCAGTTCCCAACCCGAATCTCGAACGCCGTCGTGAAGTCGATGAGGGAGCTGTTGTGGTCCACGAGCGAAGTTCCGATCTCGACATCCCTGATTCGAAAGATCTTCTCCGCCCGCGTGAACCCGCAGTCCTTCATGTTCTTCACGCCGTAGTTGTCCTTGAAGTTGGAGATGACGATCTTCCCCGCGCCGTTCATCGCCGCGTAGAACGGCTCGCTGAAATGGTCGCCGTGGTTGTGCGTGATGAGCGCGAAATCAAGGAGCGGCGCAAACTCCGGCGCACGCCGATGCTTCAGGTCGATCGAGAAGCACGCTTCTTTCGTCTTCACGATCACGCCCATGTTGTAGACCATCCAAACCGCAGGATGCGCTGAGACATCCGCCGTTCGCACGTCCGCAAGAACCCGGTCGAAGGCCGTCTCGAGGCGCGTGAGCGACACATAGTCCTTCGGAGCGACCTTCCCCCTCATGTACGCGCTGTAGATTTCGCTTGTCACGGCGCTCGTATCGCGCTGCCAGGCATCGAGATCGGCCTCCGTCGCGCCGGCCGGCGCCCCCAGCGCCTTGTAGCCCCCCAGCCCTCCGGCCGCCGCGAACGTCAGCAAATCGGCGATGAACGCTTTTCTCGTCTTCGGCATGCCCCCTCCATTTATTTCACGAGAATCGTCAACTTGCGGGTGCGATAGTCCCCCGCGTTGTGCGCGAAGGTCCAGTCGGGATTGCCTGCGGCGCGCGGGTTGTTGCCGATGCCGATATCGGGAAGGCCGCCCACCATGCCGTCCAGGTTGTTGTAGGCGAAGATGGTCGCCTTGCCTGCGGCATCATGGAGCTGCATCGCCCCATAGCCGGGATCGGCGGCCTTGGCGGGCGAGTCGTTGAAGTCATAGAGCTTGTCGTTGCCGCCAATGCCTGGGATCGCGCTGACCTGGCCGTAGTTGGAGCTGTAGAACTCCATCACGCCGCCGGCGGCGTCGGTGAGTTCCTTGACCGCGAGCAGGTTGGACCGCACGGTGAGCTTCGCGACCGGGCCCTGGAAGCAGGTTCCCTTCGCGCAGGGTACGCCGAGATCGGCGGGCTTCTGCGAGAAGGCGTCGAACGCGGCGAGCACCCAATCCACATTGCCCTTCCGGTCCTCGAGCTCCAGCACGTACGCGACGCGCGTGAAGGCGCCCGCGTCTTTCGCGCCGTCAAACGTGTAGCCCGCGAATTTGCCGCAGGCCGGTAGGTCGGCGGCGTAGAGCTTGCGGAAACCCGCGAGCTCGGGGCGCTGGAGCGCATCGCCGATCTTCGCGAGTGCGCGGCGGGTATCCATCGGATCCGAAGCGTCGATTTCAAACGGGCCGAGCGGCAGCCCCGAATCGCCGGAGTAGAGCGAACCGGTGAACGGCGAGCTGTAGAGGTAGCGCAGGCGACGCGGCTTCGTCACCTGCTTGCAGGCGATCACGAGTTCGCGGTCCTTGATGATATCGCCGAACGTGCGGCGGTTCACGATGGAGGCGGGATGGAAGACGCCATCCGGCCCCGCCACCTCGAAGCCCTTGGCGGGCGAGTGGTCGGCATTGTACCAGTACCAGGAGTTGGCGTCGTTGAACGTGAGCGCGAAGCGGCCCTGGTTGTCGATGCGCCAGCTCTTGAGCGTGGGCGAATCGGCAACGATGTCGGTAAAGCCGTGGACGTCCTTGAGCGCGTGGAGCGCGAGGCGGCGGCCGATCGGCTCCTTGTTGTTCTGGTGGATGTCGACCATGTTCGGCAGGTCGCAGGTGACGGCGAGCGCGGCGTTCTTCTCGTCGGCGGCGTACTTGGCCTGCGCCTGCTGGATCGCGAACCAGCTGTTCTTGAACGGCGAGAGCTGCACGATGTAGAGTTTGAGATCCTTGTTCTCGAACGCCTTCGCCCACGTGTCGTGGAGGCGGCGCAACTTGGCGTAGTAGCCCATGCCGTCGCGCGCATTGGTGCAGCCCTGGTACCAGATGAAACCGCGGTTGGCCATCGGCGCAAAGGCCGCCACCATGCCGTTCCACATGCCGCCGGTACCATCCGCATACCACGGTTCGATCGCGGAGCCGCCCCAGTTGACGTCCACGATCGCCACGGGGATGCCCGTCGCGTCGTGGATGGAGAGCGCATAGTAGAAGGCGACGGCGGACATCAGGCCCTTCGTGCCCAGGCAGATGCCCACGCGGATGGATTCGTCCTTGAAGTTCTTCGCGGAGAAATCGTGCCAGGCGATCTTGCGCTCGAGCACGGGCTTTTTCACGTTCACCTGGGGCATGGACGTGAAGCGGATGCCGGGCCGGCGCGCGAGCGCGGTCATCATGATGCCGTT
This sequence comes from Kiritimatiellia bacterium, assembly GCA_045617985.1. GTDB lineage: Bacteria > Verrucomicrobiota > Kiritimatiellia > RFP12 > UBA1067 > RUG572. The sequence continues at coordinate 10,785 of JAZLJP010000103.1, read as the reverse complement.
GCCATCGCGATAGCGGGTGTGACCGCTGAGGATGGACTGCTCCATGTTGCTCTGGCCGGAGGCGAACCACACTTCGCCCACCAAGACGTCCTTGAGCGTCGCCTTTTCAGCGCCGCACGTCACAACGAGCTCGCGCCCTTGCGCACATGCTTCGAGCGGCTCGAGATCCACCCGCCAGGCGCCCTTCGCATCGGCCGTCGCGGCTTTCTGCTGCCCCGCAAACGCCACGGCAACCTGCGCGCCCGCATCGGCGCTGCCCCACACCGGCACCTTCATGCCGCGCTGCAGCACCATGCCGTCGCCAAACGGCGCGGCCGTTTTCAATGCGGCCTCGGCCGCGCACACAACGGCGCCGAGCGCCGTGAGAACAAACATCTTCCTCATATCCATTTTCATTTCCTTTCAGTGCCCACCGTCAGACGGTAGCGGTTGACGCGCTTCTCGCCTTTGGCGAATTTCGTTTCGCCGCGAATGCACGGGCTCGGCGCGATGCCGAGCTGGCCGTCCACGCGCCACGGGTTCGGATAGCCGGGATTGCCGGGCAGGTCTTCGATGCGAACGACGCCGTTTTCCTTCAGGCCTTCGATCGGCATCGAAACTTCCACCCACTCCGCCACCTTCTGTTCCGCCGCGCGGTTCTTCTGGCCGCGCGAATTGCGCGCTTCCTGGCGCTTGCGGTTCTGCGGCCGGAACGGCATACGCAGGAAGAGCCCGCCATACGCCCATTTGCCCACGGTCACTTCGGCATCGGCCGCGAGCGTCCACGTGACATTGAGCACGTAGTTCGTGCCGAAATCCTCAAGCGTCCACGCCTGCGTTTCCGTGAAGACGGGCGTGCCGTTCGGCTGCGTCCAGCGCGCCTTCACTTCCCAGCTCGCCTTCGCGCCGTCCACCATGGGTTTGGCCATCTTCTCGCAATGGAAGCGGTCCTTTTCCTCTTCCCAGAAGTTGACGCCGTTGACGGCATGGAGCCCCGTGTAGAGGCCCCGCTGCCAGAGGTGGTGCCCCGGCGCGAACTCGGTGAAGACGCCCTTCCCGCCCGGGCCCATCAGCGGGTGGATATAGGGCCGCTTCTCGGGCGCGGCATGCTGTTCGAGAACGAGAGACCCATCTGCGCGCTGGATGCGCCAGCCGTCCGAAAGCGGAAACGCCGCGAGCGCGGCGGCAAAAAGACTACACGCGAACATCGTTCAAACTCCATCCGTTGAGGTAAGGACGCGTCTTGAGCAGCTCGTTCGCATCCGCATCGTTCGTATAACGGCACGTCGCAAGATCGAAGTCGAGCTTGTGCCCGCGCTTGATGGCGTGCATGCCCATCTGCGCGAGGAGATCCGAATGCCATGCGCGTTCCGGCTGCGTGAACACGCACTCGCGCCGGCCGGCGCGAACGGTCTCCACGAAGTCGGCAATCACGCCGCCCTTCGCGAACGGCAGCGTTTTCGGCATCTTGCCGGGCTTGAGCGCGGTTTTCGCGATGTTGGGAATGGACGTCTTGAAGCCGCGGTCTTCACCCTGCGCCCAGCCCTTCGTGCCAACGAAACGGAAGCCGTGCACGAGGCCGAACTTGTTCGTGTCGTTCTCGACGAAACGGACGCGAACGCCGTCCTTGTAGGTATAGGTGACATCCCACGACACCGCCGTATCCGTAAGCCCCGAGCCCGGATACGGGAACGTGCCGAAACCTTCCACGCTCACCGGCGTTTCGTCTTCGCGCCTGAGGCCGAACTGCGTGAGGTCGAGGTAGTGGCAGCCCCAGCACTGGAACATGCCGTTCGGCGAATAGGCGCTCATGAGCTCCGTGGGCCAAATGGAGAGCTTCTTGTGATGGAACGGCGTGAGCTCGCACGGCCCGCACCACCGCTTCCAGTCGATGCCGGCGGGCACGGGCTCTTCGGGCAGACGAGCCCAGTGCCGATTGCCCACGGTGGAGCAGATGACTTCCTTGATCTCGCCGAGCTCGCCGTTGAGCGCGAGTTCCGCCGCCCAACGGAAGTTCAATTCAGCGCGGCGGTTGAACCCGATTTGCAGCACCACGCCTTTTTTCTTCGCCGCCTCCACGATGAGCCGGCCCTCCTCGGCCGACGGCGCCACCGGCTTTTCCTGGAAAACGTGCTTGCCGTTCTTGATGGCCGCGAGCGTAATGTAGGGATGCCAGTGGAGGTTCGTCGTCATCATCACGGCGTCGACGTCCTTCGCCGTACAGACGTCGCGGAACTCGGGCGTGGTACGCACGCCGTGGCCCTTCCCGTAGAAACGCGCCACCGTTTTGAGCGCCCGAGGGAACCGCTGCTGGTTGCAATCCGCAAGCGCCACCACGCGCACGTTCGGGTTCCCGAGGAACCCCACGAGATCGCCATGCCCGCGCGCGCCGATGCCGATGGCGCCCACCGTGATCTTGTTCGAGGGCGCATTCGCCCCCAGAACCGAAGCGGGCACCAGCGCGGGCATCGCGCCCGCCGCGAGGAGTCCGTTTAAAAATCCTTTACGTGTCATTTTCATTTCCTTTCCGGTTCGTTGAGGCCAACGAACCTTTACGTGATTTAGAGTTTGATGCGATAGACCGAGAGGCTCGAAGAGGGCGTTGTCACTTCCCATTCGGCGCCGCCCGGGAAGTCGACCGCCGTTTCGCGCGGCGCCACCTTCGTGGGCGCCTCAAGCGAGTTCACCCAGCTGCGTTCGCCCGTGAGGAGCTGCACTCTCGCCTTGCCCGCCGGCAGTGCGCGGCCGAAGTTGAGCCTGGCCGTACGCGGCACCTCGTTCACGTTCACGAGCTTCACCACGAGTTCGTTCGTCGCGGCATCGTAGCCGCAGGACTGGAAGAAGTTCTGGGCGCTCTCCTCCTCGACCGTCGTTTCGAATTTCTTCTTGCCGTCCACGTCCACGCGCACGACACCGTCCTTCACGCGAATCGAAATCGCGTACCAGCGGTTGAGCTCGTACGAGTCGGAGATGCGGGTGGGGTTGCCGATCTTGAGCCCGAAGTTCTCGAACGCGCTTTCCCGGTTGTCCCAGCCGCCGAGGTTCACGCGCAGATAGCGCGCCCCCTTGTTGCCCACCATCACCTGCGCCATGAACGCCTCCGCGCCGCCCGTGCGGCGCGCCTTGAAGGTGAACGTATAGTCGCGCCACGCGGCATCGCCGAAGCGGAGCGCGGTCTCGCTCTGGTTCTCCGCCGACTGGCGCAACACGCCGTTCTGCAGCGTCCATTGGCCGCGCGCGCCGCGCGAGCACTTCGCCGGATCGGGCAGGCCTTCGAAGAGCGTGCGCCCGTCGAGCGCGGTCACCTTGATGTCCTTGAACTCGGCCGCCGTGTTCCACGTCTGCAGCGCCACGCACCCCGCAAGCGGCTTCATCCCGCCCGCGCCGTTCGTGATCTTGCTCGGCACCACGCGCGTGGGGAGGTTGTTCGAGAAGAGCTTCTGCACGTAGTAGCTCGGCGTGCCGAAACTCTGCGCGTTGTCGTACCAGATCATGTCGCACTTCCACTGCGTGCCGCCGATCTTGCAGAAGAGCGGCGCATAGCTCGTCATCTTCACGATGTCGCAGTTGCGCTCGAAGCCAGCCATCAGCGCCGCCTCGCACAGGGCCGCGTAGAGGTTGTTCGCGCGGCCGGGCACGTGGCAGGCGTATTCGCCGACATAGACTTGCGGACGCGTGGCCGTGCGCGGATAGGCGTCGTAGCGGTTGGCATTGGCGAGGAACCACGCCGGGCTCTCGTAGTAGTGTTCGTCGAGCACGTCCGCGATCTCGGTGGTGATGCGCTTCCACGCGTAGTGGAACGACGCACCGTCCACGCCCGCGCCCGCCGGGCCGACAAGGCGGATTTCGGGATGGCGCTTGCGGAGGTCCTTCGCGATCGCCTCGTAGCGGTCTACGAAGACCTTGTCCCAGTTCTCGTTGCCGATGCCGAGGTACTTCAAGTTGAACGGTTTCGGGTGGCCCATCTTCGCCCGGAGGGCGCCCCACTTCGTGGTGGCGGGATCACCGTTCGCAAACTCGATGAGGTCGCAGAAATTCTTCGTGAAGTAGTCGATTTCGCCGAGCGGCGCGATATCCCACGGCCTCGCGAACTGGCAGGTGATGCCGCCGTTCATCACCGGCAGCGGTTCCGCGCCGAGGTCTTCGCAGAGGCAGAAGTATTCATAGTACCCAAGGCCCATCGACTGCCAATAGCCCCACGTGTTCCAGATGCAGCTGCGCGACTCGAGCGGGCCTTCGCCCACCGAAAGCTTCCAGTCGTACCAGAGCGGCCAGTCGCGGCCTTCCGTGACGCAGCCGCCGGGGAAGCGCAAGACGCCGGGCTTGAGGTCCTTCAGCTTCTGCACGAGGTCCTTGCGAAGGCCGTTCTTGCGGCCGTTGAAGGTGTCCTCGGGGAAGAGCGAGACTTGTTCGAGTTCAACCGCGCCCGCCTCATCGAGGAGGATGCTGAACGTCGCGTCCCTCGCCGTCGCGTTCGGCGTGAACACGGTCTCGAAGCGCGTCCAATCGGGGAGCTCGAAGAGCGCGCCTTCGCGCGGCGCGCCGATCTTCAACTGGTCGTTCTTCACCGTGTAGGAGCACAGCGTCTTCCCGCCCGCTTCGAGAACGGCGCGGAGGTTGCCCTTGTAGCCGCCGAGGCCGCGCGCGTAGAACGAGAGCGTGTACCTCTTCCCCGCCTCCACGAACATCCCGTGGTAGCCGCGGTTTTTCACGCCCACGCCTTCGCCCGCGCCGAACGCTTCGATGCGCAGGTGGGCGGCCGTCGCCTCATGGACGGGTTTGCCGTACTGGCGCGTGATGCGCGCCATGCCGTCGCCGCGCGCGTCGCGCTCCCAGCCTTCGAGTTCCTTCGTCTGCCAATCGAACCCGCGGTTCGCGAGAAGTTCCGGATAGATGCCGCCGTCGGCCGCGTAGTTGATGTCCTCGAAAAAGACGCCCCAGAGCGTCTTCGGGCACGCCGCGCCCTTCTTTTCGAGATCGATATCCACCACCACGGGCCCCGTCACCCACACGCGCGCCACGCCCGCATCCGGCGCATTCAACCGCTCGCTCACCGGCACCTTGCGATTTCCGTTCGGGCCCTCCCAGGCGTAGACGATCGGGCCGCGCTGGAACGCCGCAAGGTTGCGGCAGGCTTCCACCTTGTCGATCGCGCGCACCGTCTGTTCCGGCATCGGAAGTTCGAATGCCACCGTCTTCGCGCCCGCCTCGCCTTTGAAGGAGGCGAGAGAGCGATAGCCGTGCTCCACTTCCGGCGTAGTGGTGTAGAGCGCCGATTCGCAGCGGTTCGGGAAGCGCACCTTCACGTCGAAGGTCGCCGCGCGGTCCGCCTCGAGAACGAGCTTCACCTTGCCGTCCGCCGGATAGGCCGTGGTCATGTACAGCTTCACCGTGGCGCCGCCCACGCGCGCCACCGCGCCGTCGATGCCCATGAAGTGGTCCACATAGAGCGTCTTCTGGTCGCCCGACACGGCAAAGAGCGTATCCTTGAGCGCGAAGAGCGTGCGCGGGATGTTGCCCACGCAGCAGGGGCAGCCGTGCCACGGATAGCGGCGGTTCGACTGCGTCAGCGGGTTCTGGTAGTAGAAGTTCTCGCCGTCTGCGGAGAAGGACCCGAGGAGGTTGTTGTAGAGCAGGCGTTCGCGCACGTCTTCGTGCCAGGGCGTGCCGTGCGTGCGATGCTCTTCCATGCACCAGAAGCTCATGCCGCAGGCCGCACACGATTCGCAGTAGCCGTTCTGCCGCAGATCGTAGTCGCCGCCGAACGCTTCGCCGTTCGGAGAGGCGCCCACGCCGCCCGTGATGTACATCTTGCGGTTGATGGCATTGTCGAAGATCTTGTCCGCCGCCGTCGCGAGCGGTGCGTCGTTGAGACGGCGGCCGATGCCGCACATCGCGGTATAGAAGTAGGTGGCGCGCACGGCATGTCCCATCGCCTCCGTCATTTCCCACGCGGGGCGTTCCATCTGGTTGTAGGCACGGCGGAGATCGAAGGAACGGTGGTTGCCCGGATCCGCATCGCCGCAATACTGATGGCGCACGAACCACTGCGCGAGCCGGGCGTAGCGATCGCCCTTCCCCGCGCCGTCATAGAGGTTCACCGCATCCGCAAGGCGTAGGAGCGCGTATTCAAGGCCGGGGTGGCCGTTCGCCCACGTGCGCTTCGGCGCGGGCCCGAACGTCGCGTCGAGATGGTCGGCGAGCTTCTTCGCCGCGTCCCAAAGGCGGTTGTCCTTGCCGCCCGTCAATCGGCGATGCGCGATGCCCATTTCGATGAAGTAGCCCATCACGTAGAACTCATGGTCGTTCAGGCGCCTGAAGTGCGGCCGGCCGTTGAGGTCGTGGAAGCTGTGGATGTAGCCGCTCGGTTCCTGCGCCGCGAGGAAGATCGGAATCCACTCGTTGATCTTCGCGCGCAGATACGCCTGGGCCTTCTGCCATTCAACGTCGCTTTCGGGATCGATTTCCAGGGCGAGGCAGGCCGCCTCCACCGTGTTGTAGGGGTAGGCGTCGGACCACGGGCAACCCTTGAACTTCACGCTCGGCTTCTTCCCCGCGAGCTTTTCGGCCGTCGCCACGAGATTGAGCATCTCCTCGCCCTTACCGCCCTTCTCCATCATCTTGATGCAGTGCGGAAGCCATTTGACGGTCAGGAGGCGGAACTTCTCCCGCCAATAGCCATCCACCTTCACGCCCACCTGCGCAACAGGCGCCAGCGCCTCATCGGCCGTCGCGGCCAAAGGCGAGAAACTCGCCAGCGCCATCAACGCCCAACTTAACAGCTTGATTTTCTTCACATCATACCTCTTTCTTGTTTTCGTTTAACATTCATTCGTCAAATTGCCTAAAACGAGTTCACTCCTTATTCCTCTTTCAACCAGGAAAATAAACTACGACTCGTACTTTTCTTCAAAATATCCTCGATCTCCAATGATGAGGAGGAACAGAGGGTGAATCGTCTCCATCAACACGTAAACATGCATCATAGACAAAATCAGAATCTCCACAACTTCCAGTCCATGCAACTTCATGACAATATCTTGCATCCCCTTGAGCATAGATGAACTTCCCGCTCGAATTAATCGCCTCCGCGATCCGCGAAGCCGCTTCGTTTTGTGTCGTCGCGCCAAAGGCGTGGACACAGGCCCATTCGAGCGCGTTCGTCCAGGCGCACTGGTCGGAGGCGATGTCCGCGCTCCACGGTTCGACCGGGGGCGCGAGAACGGTGTAGATCCGATGCGGGCCCGTCGTACCGATCTGCATCGACGGGCAGGGCAGTTCTCCAACACGGCAGAGATACCAGTTGAACGTCGTTGTACCTTTCGCAACCTTTGTCTCAATCACGCGCGTACTCGTAAACGTCGCCCAGTCCAACACGCCATTCTCGAAGGGAACGGCGACGCCGACCGTCGAATAGTTCGAGCGGAGGGAAACCGCGTCGGTCGTCGCACCCGCGAGGTCGAAGTTGAACCGCACGCTCTCCACCTTGAACCGGCAGGCCGAGAAGGTCACAGAGGAGACGAGCCCGGGGAAGTTCGGATGACGCGCCGTAATCGTATAGGTCGCGGGCACGGAGCCAATCGAGCCCCAGACGCCGGCCTGGCCGTCAAGAGTCGCCGCGCCCGTTCCGCCGAACGCGCCGACGAAGAGACGGGCGCCGTCGGGGAGAACGGGCTCGATCGACCAGTTGGCAAGGGGATCGGTATCGGCCGTCAGGGAAAAGGGGATCCGAACGTCCTGCCCGATGGGCGCGCACATGTTCGACTGGCTAATCTGCGTCTTGGCCGTGTAGATTTCGAAGGTCTTGCCATACGAGTTATCATACGCGCCGAACATGTCGTCGCTGAGCCCCAGCAAGGCACAGGCCACCACGTAATGCCGCCCGCCCTCCGAAAGGTCGCTCAACACGAGCCTCCACTGCTCCGACCGGCTCTGGCTCGTATCGCCCACGCTCGCCGTAACCGTCACGCCCTCGGGGAACGGCATCCCGAACCCGTATTCGATCCAGGTCCAATCGTCGAAATCGACGCTGCGGACGTCGGCCACGCCCCGCGTGCAGATGCGCCCAGAGAGGCGCACGGGGAACGGGAGATCGAACGGGTAGGCCCCGGAATCGACATGCCCCACCGGCGGCGTACAGACGTAGATGACGCTGTCCCCGGCGGCGGCGGCGAAATCCGGCAACGAGACGGTGGGCACGATTCGCCCAACCTCCTCGGCGTCTTCAAGCCCATCGTCGTCGCTGTCGCGGGATCGCGGATTGGTTCCCTCGGCATACTCCTCCATCAACGGCGACGAGACATGATCCATACCGTTCGTGCTCCCCGCCGGCGGCTTGCCGCAAAAGAGAAGCGCACATACGCCAAGCCCGCAGAAGACAAGGCCTCGCCGCGCGTAACGCCGCAACTGCTCGCCGCAAGAAGCGACAACGCCGATGCCGAGCGCGACGCCGAGCGCGGCGGCGCAACTCCACACGGCATTGTCAATAAGCCGGGCAATGAGTGTAATGAGAGATTCCATTTCTCCTTTATTCTTCTGCCGCCTTCGGAGAGATTGCGTTCATCTTCGCCTCGGCCGCGCGCAGGAGGTCGATTTCCTCGGGGTCGTAGGGCGTGTGGTCGCCGTGGAAGAGATCGTGCTGCCAGATGGTGGGATTCTTGATGTGGCCCGGGCGGTCCCCCCATGTGAGGTGCGTTTGCGTCTTTCCGTTCACGAGGCCCCAGAGGATGCAGCCCGTGTGCGTTTTCGTGAACACCCCGAGGCAGTCCTTGATCGTGCAGCCACGATGGCGGCACATCCATTCGGTACACACGATCGGGCGTTGCTCGGTGGCAAGCCCGGCGATCATCTTTTCGATGGACGCCGCCGCGCCGTAGCTGTGGAACGTGATGATGTCGCTCTCCGAGCGGAGGATTTCGTTCAGGCGCCCATTGCCGTTCCACACGCCGATCGAAAGCGGCTGCGAAGGTGCTTCCTCGCGCGCCCAGGCGAAGCATTTCTGCGCGAGCGCGATCGACCGGAACCCTTCCACCTTGGCGTTCGTGGGCTCGTTGTAGAGGTCCCACACGAAAATGCGCGCGTCGTCGCGGTGGCGGCGGATGAGGTCGCGCACGAACTTCTCAAGCTTCGCGTGCTCGCGTTCGTCTACCACCATCGTGTGCCCGGGCGAAGGCGTCCAGCCCCACGAGTACCAGCCGATGATCGGCTCCGTCTGCTTGCCCACCACGGGATCTTCCGCAACGCCGAAGGAGCAGTCGTCGAAAAGGGCGGGCATCACCTTGATCTTCGCCTTGTCGGCAAGGATGAGAAACGACTCGAACGCGCCGAGGAACCAGGCGGGGTCGTCCTCGTAGACCTTGTACTGCAGAAACACGCGCACGCAGTTGATGCCGCTTTGACGCGCAAGCGCGAACTCGCGGCGAATGAGGTCCGGCGAAAACGTCGTCTTATCCCAAATCGCCGTATCGTTGATCGCATTCGCGGGCAGATAGTTGGCGCCGCAATACCACGGGTGGCGCTTCCCCCAGGCCTGGGCCTTTTCGAGCGGCCAGCGGTTTTCCACCGCGCAGCCCACGAATTCGCCATACCCGGCGGCGTTGCCGTAGAACTTCCCTTCCACGCGATCCCACAGGCCCACCTTGCCATTCGCCTGACGGCACGGCACGAAATCGCGCACGCACGTTTCGCCCTCGTGAATCGCGAACGAATAGAGGCGCATGCAGGCGGGCGAGGTATCGGGTTGCTTGCCGTTCTCGCCGGCGGTGTTGAGGTTGAAGATGAAGAGGGTGTTCTTGCCGCCCTCGAGCGCGGCCGGCGTTTCGATCCGCCCCGTGGCATCCGAACCTTCCACGGTCCAGGAGGCGACGCGGCCCGCGCAGGTGAGCGCCACTTTCCGGCCGTAGGGGAAGGCGGGCCCGTGGGCGAGTACCTTCGTGCGGTTGTAGATGCCGTGCGCGGGGTCGGTGCCGCCATCGGTCTTCATGCCGTGCGAGAAAAAGGTGAAGCAATTATGAAAATGGCTATGGACCCGGGCCCCGAACAGGGCCGCCCACGGCCCGGGCTGATGCGCCCGCACGAGAACGCGGCAATCAATGCGCGTTTCGGGCGTGTGGATAACGCCTGTATCCACATATTGGAGCCCCGTCGACTCCACCCAGGCAAGCGGCGTCCAGCCCGTCGGCAATTCTACCGCCGCCTGCAAAATACCAGCCAAAACGACGGCTCCCGCCGTCATCCAGATTCTTTTTGTCATTTTCTCTTTTCCTTACTCCCCATCCCGAAATAAAGGTTATCAAATCACCCCTCGCTTGTCAACATTTCATAGCCTCTGGAGGTTGCCCACTTTGGCGTTTCCAGTCGGTCCACTCCCCGGCTAGACCACTGATTTCGTGTATGTCGCCACCAATCATCAAGAAACACTCCTCGTCGGCAAACCTTATCGCGAAGCCAAAAAGCAAGACACAGTTGGCGTGGGGGAAATCAAATTGACAACTATACTAGTTGAGGTAATTGCAAAACCTCGGCGTTGACGGCTTGTCCGCCCGCCTGACGGCGTCCGGACAGGCCGTCAACGCGAGATTTCACGATGGACGGGGGGAAGGCCAGATCAGAGACAAAGCTTACGCGGGCGATCCGGCCGTTCAACGCCGTCGCCGTCGGTGTCCTTGCCCATTTCCGGGCATGTGCCGTCAGCGGAGCATGCGGAGCATCTGCTCGACGGCGACGACGATCGCGCCCAGAAGCAGATGGAGCGCGACCTTCGCGGGCGCGCGGACGCGAACCGTCCTTCCGCCGTGCGATTCGAGC
>JAZLJP010000102.1:0-11693 GCA_045617985.1 Kiritimatiellia bacterium | reverse complement strand
GACGGCGGATCCCACAGGGGGGCGATCGGCGCGGGCTCGGCAGGCGGCGCGGGCTCTTCGGGCATCGGCGGGAAGGGCCTGACGGGCGGAGGGATCTCATCGAGCGAAGGCGCAAAGGTTGGCGCCGGGCTTGTAAAAGGCGCGGGAACGGCGGGCTCGATCGTCACGTGCGGCGGCGGTTCGTCTACAGGATCGGGCAACGGCGCGGAGACGGGCGCCTGAATCGGCTCCGGCAAGGGGGCCTGGATCGGGTCGTCGTAGATCGGGGGGGGCGTTGGCGCGGTCTGGGCCGAAGCCGGGAGCTGACGGCCCTCGTAGATTTCCATGAACTCATGGATCAGCGGCGCCGGATCGAGGCCCACGCATTCGGCGTAGAGGCGCACGAACCCGCGGCCGTAGATCGGGGCCGGGATGCGGTGGAAATCCTCGTTTTCCATGTCGGTGATGATCTGCACGAGAATCCGCGTTTCAGCGGCGACCTTGGAAGGGGTAAGGCCTTTCGCCTCGCGGGCGTTACGAAAAGTTTGACCGAAACTCATAGGGAACCTTTCTGGGAGGAGTTGAGGGGTTGAGACGTCAGGGGTTAGGATTCGGGGGGGAAGCCGAACGGGTCGTCCTCGCCTGCGGGCGGCACGTCGCCTGCGGCGGGGCTTTCGCCCTCGATCGCGGCAGGGGCGGCATCGGCGGCTGGCGCGCCGGCGCCGTCCATTTCGTTGATGAGGGCTTCCGGATCAAGGAGTACTTCGCGCGGGCCTGCGGCACGGGCGGGGCCGATTACGCCGCGCTCTTCGAGGAGATCCACGAGGCGGGCGGCATGGTTGTAGCCGATGCCCATCTTGCGTTGGAGGTGGGAGACCGAAGCGCGCTTCGTATCGCGCAGCACTTCGAGGGCGCGGCGGTAGAGGGCGTTTTCCTTGTTCTGGGTCATGCCGGCGGGGGCGGGGCCGCTCGCCGTCGCGGCGGCGAGCGGTTCGGCCGCGTCCTGCGCGGCCTCGTCGCCGCCCTCGTCGTCGTCCATGTCCTCGTTCGGATCGGCATCCTTGATGCGGGCGAGGCGTTTGGTGAGCTTTTCGTCGAACTGCACGTTCGAGTGCTCGCCGATGAAGGTGACGATGTTGTTGATTTCCTCATCCGAGATGTAGGAGCCCTGGGCGCGCAGGAGGCGGCCGTCGGACATCTTGAAGAGCATGTCGCCCTTGCCGATGAGGAGTTCCGAACCCGTCGCATCGAGGATCGTGCGCGAGTCGATCGAGGAGGAGGTCTTGAAGGCGATGCGGCCGGGGATGTTCGACTTGATGACGCCCGTGATGATGTTCGCATCGGGGCGTTGCGTGGCGAGGATGAGGTGGATGCCGGTGGCGCGGGCGAGGGCCGTGAGGCGGGCGATGACGGGTTCGACCTCCTTCTTCGCCGCCTGCATGACGTCCGCCACTTCGTCGATGATGATGACGATGTAGGGGACGGAGGGCGGCATGTCGGGGTCGCCGCCCACGACTTCGTCTTGGCCGAACATGTCGGACTGGATGACCGGCTTGCGGTTGTTGAAGTCCACGATATTGCGGCAACCGGCCTTGGCGAACATCTTGAGGCGCCGGTCCATTTCCACAACGGCGGAACGAAGGGCGAAAACGACCTTCTTCGTTTCGTTGATGATCGGCACGAGCAGATGCGGCAGCTTGTTGTAGGAGGTGAACTCGACGCGCTTGGGATCCACCATGATGAGCTTGAGCTGCTCGGGGGTGCGGCACATCAAGAGGCCGTTGATGATCGAGTTGAGGCACACGGACTTGCCTTGGCCCGTCGCGCCGGCCACAAGCAGGTGAGGGAGTTTCGCGAGGTCGGCCACGAGATCGTTGCCGGCGGCGTCCTTGCCGAGGAGGAGCGGCACTTGGAACTTCCCCGGCGAATTCTTCTGCCAAGTCTCGCCATCGATGATTTCGCGGAAACAGACGGAGGCGGGCTTCGCATTCGGCACTTCGATGCCAACCGCGTTCTTGCCGGGAATCGGCGCTTCGATGCGAAGCGAGGTGGCCTGGAGGGCCATCTGGATGTTCCGTTGAAGGCCGGCCACTTTCTCAACGCGCGTACCGAGGTCGAGGGTGAGCGCATACTGCGTCACCACGGGGCCCGCGATATAGTAGGCGAGCTGCGCATTGACTTCGAACACCTTGAGCGTGTCGATGAGGCGTTGGGCCATGGCCGACGTATCTTCGCTGCCGCCGGATTTCGGCGGCGCCTCGTGGAGAAGCGAAATCGGCGGCAGCAGGTAGGGGCCTTTGTCTTCCAACGGCTGTTCGGCCGAGAGCGCTTCGGCGGCAGGCTTCGCGGCGGCAGGGCGAAGTGCCGCCGGCCCTGCGGAGGCTGGCGCCGGATTGACCGATCGGACCGGTTGAACGACCGGACGGGCCGCCGGAAGGGCCGCCGCCACAGGCGCGAGGGCGGGCGGCATGCGCGGGGAGGCGCTCTCGGCGGCACGCGGCGCGGAAACGGGCGAAGGCGGGAACGCGGGCGGCGCTTGGATGTCTTCACGCGCCGGCAGCCAATCGGTTGAACCGCCGTCGGCGGTCGTGAGGTCGGTCTGCATGCGTTCGCGGAGCTGGCGGCGTTCTTCTTCGCGGGCTCTCTTCTCGGCTTCCTTGGCTTGGCGCTGTGCTTCACGTTCAAGGCGAAGCTGTTCGCGGGCCGCTTCTTTGGCGGCCTTCTTTTCCGCCTTCTCGCGCGCAATGCGTTCCTTTTCGGCAAGGCGTTGGGCTTTGGCCGCTTCACGCGCCGCCTGGGCGGCTGAAATCGCCTGTTCGTGCCGGCCTGTTTCATCTTCCGCCTCGGCGTCGTCTTTTCCGTCGTCTTCAGACGAACGATCGGCCGCCCAGGCGGTCAGGCGCGCGAGAAGGTCGATGATCGTATGAAAGCCGATGGTGAGGAAAAAGGCGAAGACCATGAGGCACACCATCAAAACACCCGAGCCAAACGGCGAGAGGAGGCGCGCAAGGCCGCGCGTCATCACGAGGTACCCCATGGCGCCGCCGGCATTCGGGGCGATGTTGAGGTTATGGAGCAGGCCCGCGATGGCCGGGCGGTGCCCGATGAGCTGCAGAAGGCAGGTGGCGGCGAACACGAAGAGCGCCACGCCAAGGGTCCGGCGGCCGGGATGGAACGTACGCCCGAACGCGAGGCGGAGGCCGGCGAAAACGCAAATCGGCGGCACGGACCAGATGCCGAGGCCGATGAACTGGTAGCCGAGATAGGCGAACGTGTTGCCGACCTCGCCGATCAGGTTGGACGTCGGCGAGCCTGGCGGAATGCACAGCGCGGCGACATCGTGCCAGTTGTAGGTGAAGAGCGCGATGAACGGGAAGAAGGCGATCGGGAACATGAAAAACCCGATCAACCGGCGTCGGATCGAACTTTCCGCGGCGTCGGAAGAGGGGGAATTAGCGGTTGACATCTGCATCAGGGCGACCTCTCATGAAAAGCGGCGAATCCATGCCGATATGCGTGCCATGGATGGTTCCGCGCACGCCGTAGAACACGGCGAGCGCAAGGGCGAGCGCAAGGAGCTTCAGCCACCAGTTGCGCGTGAAGATGAAAAGAAAGTTTTTCATTTGGCGGTCTCCTCCGCGGATTTGTTCCGATCAGCCGGCTCAACCGGCGGAATCGGTGCCGTGTCGGGGGCGGCCTCCTGCGGCGTTGCGATATGGGCAAACCGTTCACGACGGCGGCGAAGCCAGGCGGCAACCGTTTCCATGGCGGTTTTCTGCTGCGGCATGGCCTTGCGCACCCAACGGAGCACGGCCTTGCGGGAATCTTCGGAAAGATCGGGATAGCGCAGGAGCCGCCCGTTGTGGGCGATCGACACGCGCCCGCGTTCTTCGCTCACGGCGATGACGAGCGCATCGGTTTCCTCGCTCAGGCCGACGGCCGCGCGATGGCGCATGCCGGAGGCGAAGAGGCCTTCCGTATTGCTGGAAACCGGGAAGAGACAGTGGGCGGCGGCGAGGCGCCCGTGGCGGATGATGGCGCCACCGTCATGGAGCGGCATCGGTTCCGTGAAGATCGAAAAGAGGAGTTCGTTCGAAATGATCGCATCGAGCGAGACGCCCGTCGTTTCGACGCCGCGCAGGGAAATGCCGCGTTCGATGGCGATCAGGGCCCCCGTACGGGCGCGGGCGAGCTTGAAGATCGAAGCGACGAGGTCTTCCGGCGTCACGCGCCCGCTCGTGGCCAGCCCGAGATCACGCCGGTTGTCGGCGAAGAGGAGGGCGCCGATCGTGGCGAGCATGCGGCGGATTTCCGGTTGGAAGATCACAACCGTCGAGAGCGTAAGGTACCCGAGGAGGGTCTTCACGATGTAGGCCAAGACATCGAAATTGAAGAGGAACGTGAACGCGATCAGGAGCGCGAAGATGATGCCCGTGCCCATGAGCACTTGGCCGAAACGCGAGCCACGCGCGGCCTTGAGGATCGCGTAGATGGCGAAATAGAGAATGGTGATTTGGAGGATGTCGGGGATCCGGGTCCAGATGCTTTGCCAATCCATGGAAAGAGTCCTTCCGCAAAGGGTCAGGCGAGATTGCCCGATGGGAGGTTGGCCGCGAGCAGGCGGGCGATGTCGATCGCCTGCCGCGTTTCCTTGACGTCGTGCACGCGCACGACGGAAGCGCCGTTCATCGCACACCACACGGCCGCGCCCACGCTGCCGCCGAGATTCTTCCCGGTCATGCGCTCGCCCGTCAGTTTCTTGACGAAACGCTTGCGCGAAACGCCCACGCAGACGGGGGCCAGCCGCGCGAGGCGGTGGAGCGCGCCGAGAAGGGCGAGGTCTTCCTCGCGGGTGGTGGTGAATCCGATTTCAGGATCGATGAGAACCTGGGTCGAATCAGGGCCGATCGCCTCCGGCGGGAGGCGATAGGCGGCAAGCGCCTCGGCCGAACGGCAGGGAACGATGAGGCCCGCCCCCATCCGGCGCGCGAGGAGGTACATCGCAGGAATCGGTTCGGCGTAGACGCAGTTGATGATCGCAGCCCCCTCGGCGAGGGCGCGCTCGGCCGTTTCGGGGTGGTAGGTATCCACCGAAATCGGCGTATGCGGAAACTCGCGCACGAGCACGTGAAGAACGGGTTCGATGCGCATCCATTCGCGTTGCCAGTTGAGGGGCGTTGCATCCGGGCGCGTCGATTCGCCGCCGAGGTCGATGATGTCGGCCCCCTCGTTCACGCAATTCCGCGCCCGTGCGATCGCCTCGGCCGGCTTGTAGTAGAGGCCGCCGTCCGAGAACGAGTCGGGCGTGACGTTGACAATGCCCATGATGCGCGTGGCGCCGGACAGGTCGAGTTCATGTTCTTTGCATTTCCAAATCATTTTTCGTTCCCCGTTTCTGCCGGAGCCTCCGATTGGGGGGCGGGCGCAGGGTCTGCTGCGGGCTGGGCCTCGGCGGCAGGCGCGGCGGTACCGGAATCGGTTGTTTCTGAATGCGGGCGCTCGAGGCCGACGAGCGTTTCAACGTCGCGGCCGTCGAGGGTTTCCTTTTCAAGGAGCGTTTGCGCGAGGAGCTCGAGCTTCTCGCGGTTGTCCTTCAGGAGGCGCTCGGCGCGGGCGTAGGCGGCGTCGACGAGCGCCTTCACTTCTGCGTCGATCGCCTCGGCCGTCTTCTGCGAATAGGGCGGCGGCGCCTCCTCCACCGCAAGGGCGTTCGGCTCGACGAAGGACTGGAACCCGAAACGCTCGCTCATGCCGTAGCGGCACACCATCGCGCGGGCGACGGCCGTTGCCTGCGCGATGTCCTGCGCGGCGCCGGTGGAGATGTCTGCCGTGTGCGTCGCTTCCGCGATGCGGCCGGCCGAGCAGATGGCCATGTAGTCGATGAACCAGCCTTTCGTGCGGTTGAGAACGTCCTGTTCCGGAAGGGACATCGTCACGCCCAGGGCGCGCCCGCGCGGGATGATCGACACCTTGTGGAGCGGATCGGCGTTCGGCACGAGAAGCTGCACGAGGGCATGCCCCGCTTCATGCCAGGCCGTCGTTTCGTATTCTTTCTTCGTGTAGCCGGCGCTCTTGCGCTCGCTGCCCCAGAACACCTTGTCGCGCGCCTCTTCGAGAATCGCATGGGGAATGGAATCGAGATTGCGCCGGGCGGCGAGAAGAGCCGCTTCGTTGATGATGTTCGCGAGATCCGCGCCCGAATGGCCCGAAGTGCCGCGGGCGAGGCGGGAGAGGTCGGCATCGGGGCCGAGCTTCACCTTGGCGGCGTGGATCTTCAGAATCTCCTCGCGGCCCTTGAGCGTGGGAAGATCCACATGCACCTGGCGGTCGAACCGGCCGGGGCGCAGAAGGGCGGGGTCGAGAATGTCCGGCCGGTTCGTGGCGGCAATCACGATCACGCCGTCGTTCGTGCCGAAACCGTCCATCTCCACGAGCATCGCGTTGAGCGTTTGATCCGCACACCGCTGCGCCGTCATGCCGCCTGCGTTGCGCTTCTGCCCCACGGAGTCGATTTCATCGATGAAGATGATGCAGGGGGCGTTCTTCTTCCCCTGTTCGAACAGATCGCGCACGCGGCTTGCGCCCACGCCCACGAACATTTCCTCGAAGTCGCTGCCGCTGATCGAGAAGAAGGGCACCTGCGCTTCGCCGGCGATCGCCTTCGCGAGCAGGGTCTTGCCCGTGCCGGGCGGCCCCACGAGGAGGATGCCGCGCGGGATGCGCGCGCCGAGTTTCGTGAACTTCTTCGGATCCCTGAGGAATTCCACGATCTCCTGCACGTCTTCCTTCGCTTCGTCGACGCCCGCGACGTCCTTGAACGTCACCTTGCCCTTGCCCTTGTTTTCGTCCATGAGCTTCGCACGCGACTTGCCCATGGAGAACATGCCGCCCGCGCCGCCGCCGCCGAGCATCTTGCGGTAGAAGAGGAACCAGAGAAGCGCCGCGAAGACGCCGAAAATGAGCAGCTGCTGGAGGAAGGGGCCGATGAGCGGCTCCTCTTCCCTGATGGGGCAGCGTACATTCCGATCGAGGAGGTAGGCCATCAACTGGTCGTTCTCGCCGGGAACGAGCGTCACCTTGAAATCGGCTTTCGCGCCCCGCAGGCGCCCGCGCAGGTAGGTGCTGCCGCTCTCGAGCTGGCGCACGCGCTCCACACGCTCGACGGCATTCGTCGCGACTGCGGCCATGAACTCGTTCACGGCGAGTTCCTGGGTCACCGCGCCCTGCTGGGCGAAAAACCGCGAAGCGACGAGGATGAGAGCGAGCACGCAAAGGGCAATCCAGCCCCCGCGCACCCCTTGGGGGGCGGGAGCCGAGGGAATCGGACGCGCCTTCCTCGGCGCGTCTTCGGATCTATCATTCTTTTCTTCGGACATAGGAAACGTATTATAACATATATCGCGCGCGCGTGTAAGAGGAAAAGAACGAAAATTTCCCATCGCTTTTCCGGCGGATCCGGATGCCTGGGTCCTTCTGCGTCGGAAAACGGCGCTGAGATCATGGTGCGGACGAAATCTCAGAATGTGCGAAGGCGGGATCCTGGCGGGAAACAACCCAAGGCGCCCAGCCCTAAGGCGCCCAGGCCCCAAGCACCAGGCACCTTATATTTTTCATGAATGGGCTTGTTTCCTTGTTCTAAATTTCCTATAATATCCAACTTGTTCGGGGGAAATTTTTGCGATTGTCGTGGAACCTGCCCGGGCATTGGTCTTTAACGAGCAAAATCGAGGTAAAATATGCAAACAACATTCCCTGTGGTGTTCTTCGGTGTCGTGGCGTTCATCGTCTTGGTGGCCATCCTCAAGACGGCGGTCGTGGTGCCGCAGAAGACGGCGTATATCGTAGAGCGGCTGGGCAAATATCGCTGCACGCTGGAAGCCGGCTTCCACATTCTCCTGCCGTTCTTCGACAAGATCGCCTATCGCCATTCGCTCAAGGAACAGGCGATCGACGTGCCCCCGCAGGAGTGCATCACGAAGGACAATATCGCCGTCTCCGTGGACGGCATCCTCTACATGCAGGTGATGGATCCCGTGAAGGCCTCCTACGGCATCGGCAACTATCTCTTCGCGACGACGCAGCTCGCCCAAACGACGATGCGTTCCGAAATGGGCAAGCTCGATCTCGACCGGTCTTTCGAAGAGCGCACGGCCGTCAACTCCGCCATCGTGACGGCGGTTGACAAGGCGAGCGATCCGTGGGGCATCAAGGTGACGCGTTACGAGATCAAGAACATCACGCCGCCGCGCACGATTCGCGACGCGATGGAAAAGCAGATGCGCGCCGAGCGCGAGAAGCGCGCGATGATCGCCGAATCCGAAGGCGAGCGCCAGGCGAAGATCAACCGCGCCGAAGGCGAGAAGCAGCAGGCGATCAACCTCTCGGAAGGCGAGCGCCAGCGCAAGATCAACGAGGCCGAAGGCCGGGCGAAGGAAATCCTGCTTGTGGCGGAAGCGCAGGCGGCGGGCATCCGCAAGGTCGCCGAGGCGATCGAGGCGAAGGGCGGGCTTGAATCCGTGAACATGCAGCTTGCCCAGCAGTATCTTGCGCAGTTCGGCCAGCTCGCGAAGACGAACAACACGATGATCATTCCGAGCGACCTTGCGAACGTCGCGGGTGTGCTCAAGGCCTGTACGACGATTGTGAAGAGCGCCACGCCCGCCGGGGAGGTCCAGTAATGGCAACGCGTCGGCAGGCCCGCGAATGGGCGCTTCAGCTTCTCGTTCAGTTCGACCTGAATCCGCCGTACGATGTGGATGACGGCATCGAATTCTTCTGGCGGCAGCAGGCGGAACTCGAGCTGGATGCGTTGGAAGACGACGCATCGCGCCAGGCGCCGCTGTTCACCTCCCAGGATCCGCAGGTGCAGGCCTCGCTCGTTGAAATGCGCGAATTCGCCGAAGTGCGCATCCGCGGCGTGTGGGAGAGCCGGGAGGCGCTCGACGCGAAGCTGGAGGCCTATCTGCAGAACTGGTCGGTCTATCGCCTGGGCACGGTTGAGCGCACGGCTCTGCGCCTTGGCGTGTGGGAATTGACGAATTGCCCCGATATTCCCGTGCCGATCGTCGTGAACGAGGCGATCGACCTTGCGAAGTTCTTCTCCTCCACGAAGAGCGGGCGTTTCGTGAACGGCGTTCTCGACAAGTTCGCGAAGGACCTCCGCGCGCCGAAGGCCGAGGTTTTCACGCCGGGCGAACCGGCGGCGGCCCACTGATTTAACCTGTGTTTGAAAGCATGCGCCGAAGTGCGCGTAGAAAGAGAAAAAAGAGATGAGACCAGTCGTATTGATCATCCGCGATGGATGGGGCGTTAACGAACATCATGACGGCAATGCCGTGACGGCGGCGAAGACGCCGGTCATCGACCAGATTCGGGCGCGCTACCCGCACTGCCTTCTGGACTGCTGCGGCGAGGCCGTGGGCCTGCCGGACGGCTACCAGGGGTCGTCCGAAGTGGGGCACCTGAACATGGGCGCCGGCCGCATCGTCGTGCAGGAACTCAAGCGCATCGACGACGGCCTTTCTTCGGGCGAGCTCTTCAAGAGCGAAAAGTGGGCGAACCTCATCGCCAACTGGAAGAAGAACAACTCGCAGTTCCATTTCTTCGGGCTTCTCCAGGACGAGGGCGTGCATGCCCATCAGGAGCACCTCTTCAAGCTGATGAAGCGCGCCCGCCAGGAATTCCCCGAAGGCCGCATCGTGGTGCATCCGTTCCTCGACGGCCGCGATACGCCGCCGCGTTCCACGCTCGAGTACATCGCCCGGCTCAAAACCGAGCTCGCCGCGGTGGGCAACGCCGTCATCGGTACCGCGATGGGCCGCTACTATGGCATGGACCGTTCCAAGAACTACAAGCTCACGAGCGAGGCCTACAACTGCATCGTCGCCTGCGCGGGCAAGCGGGCCGCCACGATCGAAGAGGCGGTGAAGGGCGAGTACGAGGGGGGCAAGACGCCCGACAACACCCCGATGACCGACGAATACATTCCCTGCTACGTCATCGGCGACTACGCCGGCATGAAGGACGGCGACGTTGTGATGCACACGAACTACCGTCAGGACCGCGCCATCCAGCTCACGCAGGCCTTCGTCTCGGCCGACTATCCCGATGCGGCCGGCCTCGCGGCCAAGCCCCAGGTCGCGTTCCTCGGTTTCACGCGCTATTGGGATGAGTTTACGGACTATCTCCTCGGCGCGATGGGCGCGGGCGGCGGCATGGACAACCTCCTCGGCGAGGTCGTTTCCAAGGCCGGGCTCAAGCAGCTCCGGCTTGCGGAAACCCAGAAGATCAAGCACGTCACGAGCTTCTTCAACGGCAAGTCCACCACGCCCTCCGCCGGCGAAGACCAGATCGAGGTCAAGAGCCGTTTCGACGCGGCGACTTTCGCGTCCCACCCCGAGATGGAAGCCTACAACGTCACCGAGAAGCTCTTCGAGCTCATCGGCGGCGTGGGCGAGAGAGCGGAGAAGAATCCCTATGGCATGATCGTCATCAACTACGCGAACTGCGACATGGTGGGCCACACGGGCGATTCCGCCGCCGCGACGAAGGCCGTGGAAGTGACCGACGAGTGCATCGGCAAGATTCTGCCGCGCCTCATGGAGCTCGATGCGCACGTGCTCATCTATGCCGACCACGGCAACGCCGAACAGATGGTCGACTACAAGACCGGCCTCACGAAGACGAGCCACACGCTCAACCTCGTGGACTGTTTCTACGTGGCGAAGGACGCTGCGGGCGTGCGCCTCACGCCGCTCGCGAAGCTCTCCGCAATCGCCCCCACCGCGCTGCAGCTGCTGGGCCTTCCGGTGCCGCCGGAAATGACCACGCCCTCGCTGCTTGCGGGTAAAGAGCCTTGGAGTAAAACCGCTCTCAACATCTGATGAGGTGATTTGAAACTTCTCGTTTTGCTGTACGCCCTCCTTGGTGCGTGGATGTGCACGGCCGGTCCGCTCGTTCTGAAAAACGACTACCGCTCGCCGCGCAACAAGGAGCGTCCATTCCGCGAGAAGACGAGTCTCATCGTGCTCCACACGACCGAGGCCCACGCGAAAAGCGCCTTGAACAAGCTCAGCGAGCGTGGCGAGGCGCATTATTGCGTGACGGAAAAGGGAGAGGTCTACCGGATCATCGATCGCGACCGCCAGGCTTTCCATGCGGGGCGTTCGGTGTGGAACGGCAAGGAGGACTGCGATGAATACTCCGTGGGCATCGAGGTTGTGGGCTACCATGACCAGACGATGCCCCTCAGGCAATTGGCGGCGTTGAAGGAGCTCGTTGACCGGCTGAAGAAAATCTATTCGATCAAGGATGCCCAGGTGGTGTGCCACTCCCATGTCGCCTACGGCGCCCCCAACACCTGGTATAAGAAGAAGCATCGTGGCCGCAAGCGGTGCGGCATGTTGTTTGCGATGCCGAGTGTGCGCGCGAAATTGGGGTTGAAGGCACGCCCGGGCTACGATCCCGATGTGAAGGCGAAACGCCTCATCCAGGCCGATTCGTATTTGAATTGCATCCTCTACGGGAGCGTGGATACGATGGCGGGCTTCTATGGCTGCGGCGCGCCTCAGATTGCGGCGAAGCCTTCTGCGGTTGTTGCCGCGCGTACGCCGCCGAAGGCGCCCGCCAAAAAAACGCCGTCGCGCCCCTCGGCGCCGCCGCGGGACATGGCGGCGGGAGCGGCCGCCGTGGAGGGGCCGCCCACGGGCCCGCCG
>JAZLJP010000101.1:0-52870 GCA_045617985.1 Kiritimatiellia bacterium | reverse complement strand
GGAGGCGCTGGCGATTCTGCAGACGGGAAAGGAGCGGCTCAAAACGACGCCGCGCGCCGACATGGACGGCTTTGTGCCGTGCGAGGTGGACCGTGCGCGCGAGGCGCGCTATCAGAAGCGGCTCGCGGAAGAGCGGGCCGTGTATGAGGCGATCCGCACGGGCGGGAAACGGTATGACGCGCGTTCGGCGCAGGAGGGAGCGAGCGATGGAAAAAGGCAAGATCGTTAAAATCGGCGTGTTTGTGTTGGGGGCGGCGCTCGTGGGCGCTGCCGCCTGGGGCGTCCATTCGTGGTGGCGCGAGCGCACGCGCGTTGCGACCAACAAGGCGGAGCTCGTGCGGCTCGGGCTTCCGGGCGACGGAACGCGCGACTTCATGCCGCTCCCGGCGATTCTTCCGCATGCGCTTGGCGCCGCGCGGCTCGGGAGCGATTTGTTCATCGATCGCCGGCTCGCGCGGACCTCGCGCCGCACGTGCAATTCCTGCCATTGGCTCAACATGGGCGGTTCGGACGGGAAACTTCACGGCGGCTTCCTCACGCGTCCGTTTGAGAATGCGGCCGCGACCACGGTGTTCTTGCACGATGGTTCGCTCACGAACTTCTCGGACGCCGTCCGGCTCATGATCACCGACGGGCGCTTTGCGGGGGGCGGCACGCTCGAGACGGTCGTGGCGAGCCTCGCCGCCGATTCCATGCTCATGGCGAAAGCGAATCTCGCGTTTTCTCCGAGCGGGCTCAACACGACCAATCTGCTCCTTGCCATCGAGCAGTACGGCCGCACGCTTCTTTCGGCCGGGCGCGCCTACGACCGTTTCCAGGGCGGCGATGCCAACGCGCTCTCGGCACTTGAAAAGAAGGGCTACGAGGCCTTCCGCGCGCGGAAGTGCATCAACTGCCACCGGGGCCCGGTCCTTGGCGGGCATGGCACCTACGAAGGGCGCAAGATCACGCAGCTTCGCGGTTTGGGGGCGCGGCGCGTGTATCTCGCCGATGGTTCGGCGAACGATCTCGGTGCGGCCTTGACGCGGATGCCGACCGGGGAAATCGAACCCGAGGAACGCGCGGCGCTCATTGCGTTTCTGAAAACGCTTTAAATGCGTTAAACCCTTTAACGGAAAAAGAGGAACTGAAAATGAACGGAATGAAATTCGGTGGTCTCGTCCTCGCGGCGGCGCTCGGCATGTGCGCGATGGCGGAAGGTACGGCGGCGAAATACGGCTTTGTGTTTTTCCGCGGCAACGGCGAAAGGGGCGTGTTCCTCGCGACGAGCGCGGATGGCCTCAATTGGACGGAGCAGAACGGCGGGAAGAGCGTTTTGCCGGCGGTGCTCGACGACCGCATCACGCGCGACCCGAGCGTGTGCGTGGGGCCGGACGGCAAGTACCACATCGTCTTCACCACCTCGTGGCATCATCGCGGTTTCGGCGTGGCGCATTCCGACGACCTCTATCATTGGACGAAGCCCGAATTCGTGCCGATCAACGAGGACTGGAAGCAGGCGAAGAACACGTGGGCGCCGGAAATCGTGTGGGTGCCGGAGGAGAAGACGTATCTCGTCGTGTGGGCCACCGCCCATGCCGACCCGGGCGACCATCGCCAGTACTACACGACCACGAAGGATTTCAAAACCTGGGCGCCGCGCAAGATGTACTACGATCCCGGCCACAGCGTGATCGACTCCTTCCCGTTCCGTTTCAATGGCAAGTGGCAGCTGATCGCGAAGGATGAAACGCATAAGCCCGTGGCGCATCATCTGCAGGTCGTACGCTCGAAGGGGGGCGCGTTCGGCCCTTGGGAAAAGGCGGATGCGCCGTTTACGGATCGCAAGCGCTTCTGGGCGGAAGGCGCCACGGCGCTCGAGCTCGAAGGCGGCCAGTGGGTGGTCTACTTCGACTGCTACAACAAGGGCCACTACGGGGCGCTTCTCACGCAGGACTTCAAGACATTCAAGGAAACGCCCTTTACCTTGCCCAAAGGCATTCGTCACGGCACGGCCTTCCGTTTAAAGAAGTGAGTTCCAAATGAAAATCAAGCAGGTTGCTTCGATGGCGCTGGCGTTCGCGGTGGCGACGGCAGCGGCGGGTGCGGATTGGCTTGTTGACCCTTCCGCGTATGTGGCGAAGGTTTTCGAGCAGGATGGAAAGCTTGTTCTCGATAACGGGCTCGTGCGGCGCGAACTCCTGCTTTCGCCCGATGTGGCGACGTGGAGCCTCAAGTGCGTGACGACGGGCGAGGAATACCTGCGCGCGCTCGATACGGAAGCCGAGTTCATGCTTGACGGCAAGTGGTACTTGATCGGCGGCGCCTCGGGCCAGCCGATTCTCAACTACACGCTCGACGATTGGAGGAAGGACCTGAAGGCGAACGCGCCGCACGGGATCGTGGCGGGCGTCTACCACTATGCCGGCTACGAGGTGGGGCCGATCCGCGCCCGCTTCGCGTGGAAGCGGCGGCCCGAATGGTCGGCCCGCACGCTCGACTGGCCGCCGAAGGGGCGCGAATTGACGCTCCGCTTCACGTCGCCCGGCCCGAACCTGCCGAAGGTCGAAGTGCACTACGAAATCTACGACGGGGCGCCGATCCTTTCCAAGTGGGTGCGCCTTGAAAGTACGGCGTCCAAGACGAACGTCGTGGACCAGTTCCGTTCGGAACAGCTGCGCCTTGCCGAAAGCCACGGCAACAGCGACATCGACCACATGGAACGCCCGAACGACCTCAAGGTGTTCTCCGAACTTCTTCTCGCGAGCAACTACAGGAACGACGGCGATGACGGCTGCCGCCTCTACGACGACCGCTCTTTCCCCACCCAGGAGAACTATCGGCGCTCTCGCCGGTGCCGGCTCGTGGTGACGCCCCGCGGAAATTTCGCTACTCCCCTCGCGCCGGGCGCGGCGATGGAGTCGATCCGCGTGTGGGAAATCGCGATGGATTCGACCGACCGCGAACGCCGCGGCCTCGCCATCCGCCGCTTCTGGCGCCTTGTTGCGCCGTGGACGGATGAAAACCCGCTCATCTTCCATCTGCTCGCGTCAAGCGAAAGCGCCGTGCGGGAGGGCCTTCGGCAATGCAAGGAGACGGGCTTTGAAACGCTCCTCATGAGCTTCGGTTCCGGCTTCGATCACGAAAGCCGCAATCCGGCCTACCGCGCGCGCTACGCGAAGCTTGCGGCCGAGGCGAAGGCGCTCGGCATTGCCATCGGCGGCTACTCGCTCACCTCGTCGCGCTCTGCGGCGACGAAGGCGGAGAACGTGGAAGGCCCGTGCGTGTTCGGGCAGGGCCCCTGCCTCGGCGCGCAATGGGGCGTTGACTATTTCCAGTGCCTCAAGGACTTCATGGCGGAAGCCGATTTCGGCATTTTCGAAAACGACGGCCCCTACCCCGGGGACGTGTGCCATTCGACCAGGCATCCCTACCACCACGGCGCGAGCGACTCGCTGCGCGTGCAGTGGGAAGCCCAACGCGACCTCTATCGCTTCTGCCGGGCGCGCGGCATCTACGTGAACCAGCCCGACACCTACTTCCTCAACGGCGGCAACAAGACGGGCATGGGCTATCGTGAAACGAATTGGTCCTTGCCGCGCGACCGGCAGGTGCTCATCGAACGCCAGAACGTCTATGACGGCACGTGGGCGAAGACCTCCTCGATGGGCTGGATGTTCGTGCCGCTTGCGGTCTATCACGGCGGCGGCGCCGCGGCCACGGTGGAGCCGCTCAAAGAGAACCTCGCGCACTACGACCAGCGCTTTGCCGACCTCCTCGGCGCGGGCGTGCAGGCGTGCTGGCGCGGCCCGCGCCTCTACGACTCGCCCGAAACGCTCGCCGTGGTGAAGAAGTGGGTGGCGTTCTTCAAGGCGAACCGCCGCATCCTCACTGGCGACTTCATCCATCTCCGCCGTGCCGACGGCCGCGACTGGGATGGCTGGATGATGTGCGACGCGCAGAACCCCGGCCCCGAAAAGGCGATCGCGTTTTTCTTCAACCCGACGCCCGCCCCCCTCACGCGCACGATCGCCCTCCCTCTCCACTACGCCGGTCTTCCCGATCGCACAATCACCGTAACGATTCCGGCCAAAGGCTATACATACGAAAAATTGAGATAGGTACCCGCCAGGGAAGGGATGCGCTTGGAACGCGTCCCTTTTTTTTATAAACTTCCCTCTTGTCATTTACCTCTGTTTGTGAGATAATATCTCGCAACGGACAAACCAAAAACCTAACCAATTAAAAAGTGGGAGCGAAAAATGAAGAAGACTTCTGAAGGATTTACGCTTGTCGAGCTGCTGGTCGTGATCGGCATTCTCGGCATTTTGATGGGCGCGCTGTTCCCGGCGATCTCCGCCGCGATGCTGAGCGCGAACCTCTCGTCGTGCTCGATGCGCGGGCGCAACCTGTACGTTGGCATTACGACGGCGAATACGGAGCGCGAGGCCGCCGGCCTTTCTTCCGTGTGGCCGAAGTCCAGCAAGAACAAGTCGGATGATACGGAAGATATCGCGGGCATGGGGCCGTTCAGCTCCTCCACGGAATACTTCAAGGAACTCTTCGACCTTGAGCGTTTCGGTACCGACCAGTGGTCGCCGTACGTGTCGGGCGTCGACGTGGGCGTTCTCTCTGGCTCGGGCGTGCCGGGCTTCACGGGCAAGAACATCCAGCCGCAGAACGTGACGTGGATGATCGCGAGCGGCCTTACGGATGAAATGGAAGACGTGCTGCCGGTGCTCTGCACGCGCAACGTCGCCTATCAGCAGCTGAAGACCGACTCCTACGATGGTACCTCCACGACGGAAGTGCCGGTGGGCAAGGCCAACGGCGGCGAATCCGATACGCCGTTCTCGAACAAGGCTTGGGTTCTCGTGCGCAAGGGAGGCGCAGCGCAGAGCATCAAGCTCAAGTATTCGAAGCTGAACATCGTCTACAACCGTCAGAGCTTCACGATTCCGACGGATGCCGAGTTCTCGTATATTCCGGTTGGCTTGTAATTGACGGTCTCGATTGCCATCGATCTGGCGCTGGATCGGCTCTTTACCTATTCAGTTCCAGAGAACCTCGCGAAGAAGCTGCTCGTTGGGCAGCTTCTTCGTGTTCCATTTGGGGGGCGCATCGCCCGCGGTTTCGCATTGGCGATCGACCCTGCGGGGACAGTCCCCACCCCCCCTGCGGGGACAGTCCCTGTTAACGCCCCTGTGGGGACAGTCCCCATTGATTTGTTTGGCAATCCGCTGGAGCCGGCGAAGGGTTTGCGGCTTAAGCCCATTATGGCGATCGAGGACGAATCGCCGTTTTTCTCGCCGACGTTGCTGAAGTTGGTTCGGTGGATTGCCGACTACACCGCCTCGCCGATCGAGACCACGCTCAAGGCGGCGTTGCCGGCTGCGGTGCTCAAGCCGAACGTCAAGCCGAAGGAGCTGCTCTATGTCGAGCCGGTGGCGAATGTCGATTCCGGGAAAGCGAAGCTCACCAAGCATCAGGTCGAATTGTTCGGGGAAATCCTCCGCGTGGGCGGTGGTTGGGTGCAACAGCTGGTGCGGGAGTTCAAAACCTCGGCGTCGACATTGAAGGCCTTGGCGGAAAAGGGCGTGGTAACGATCACGCCGCGTGTTGCGCGGCGCGATCCGCTCGCTGGGCGCCAGGTGATGCCCACGAAACCGCTCGCCTTGAATCCGCAGCAGACGGCGGCGCTCGAGGCGATTCGAAGCGCCACGAAACCGGTTCTCCTTCACGGCGTCACGGGTTCGGGCAAAACGGAAATCTACCTGCAGGCGATTGCGCGGGTGATGGAAAAGGGGCAGGGCGCCATCGTGCTCGTTCCTGAAATCGCGCTCACGCCGCAAACGGTGCGGCGCTTTGCGGGGCGTTTCGGGTCGCGTGTGGCGGTGCTCCATTCGGCGCTTTCAGACGGCGAGCGCTACGATGAATGGCATCGCATTCGTACGGGCGAGGCGCGCGTGGTGGTGGGGCCGCGGAGTGCCGTCTTCGCGCCCGTGCGCAACCTCGGGTTGATCGTCGTCGACGAAGAGCACGATCCGTCGTACAAGCAGGACGAAGCACCGCGCTATCATGCGCGCGACATCGCCGTGATGCGTGCGCGCCTGGAAGGGGCGGGCGTCGTTCTTGGAAGCGCCACGCCGTCGCTCGAATCGTGGCTCAACGCCCAAACGGGCAAGTACGCCCTTGCGTCCGTGCCGAACCGCGTGGCGGGGCGCACTTTGCCGGCCGTCCATTTGATCAACATGGACGTGGAGGCCGAGAAGACCGGGAAGCCGCCGATTTTCTCGGCGCCGCTTCTCGATGCGATCCATCTGCGGCTTGAACGCGGCGAGCAGACGATTCTCTTTCTCAATCGCCGCGGCTATTCGCGGGTGATGGAGTGCCCGGACTGCGGATGGGTGGCGGAGTGCCCCGATTGTTCCGTGCCCTACACCTACCATCAGGTGGATCGCTGCCTCCGCTGCCACGTGTGCGGCGCTTGGGCGCATCTGCCCGCGATGTGCCCCGACTGCAAGAATGCCGATTTCGACTACACGGGTATCGGTACCCAGCGTGCCGAGGCGGCGCTGAAGCGGTGCTTCCCCTCTGCACGCATCCTTCGCATGGATGCCGATTCGACGGCGCGCAAGTTTTCCCACGACGACATCCTCTCCGCGTTCCGGGCCGGTCGGGCGGACGTGCTCCTCGGCACGCAGATGATCGCCAAGGGCCTCGACTTCCCGAATGTGACTTTGGTGGGCGTTTTGAATGCCGATACCTCGCTTCATCGGCCCGACCCGCGGGCGAGCGAGCGCACCTACCAGCTTCTCGCCCAGGTGAGCGGCCGGGCCGGGCGTGCCGAGAAGCCGGGCGAAGTCTATTTACAGACCTTTTCGCCCGATGCGCCCGCGATTGCGGCCGTTGCGAGCGAAAAAGGTTTCGCCGCCTTTGCCAAGGAGGAACTCGCCGCGCGCAGGGAAGCCTATCTGCCGCCGTATTGCCGACTTGCGACGCTCCTCTTCCGTTCCCGCGAGGAGAGCGCCGCTTCGGGATGGGCCGAGCTTTATGCGAAGTCGCTCGCGTCGTGGGCCAAACGGTTCAACGCCGCGCATGCGGCGGAGCTCTTTCGCGTGTCGGACGCGGCCGAGGCCCCGCTCCTGAAAGCCGAAGGTTGGTTCCGCTATCAGGTGGTGTTGCGTGCGCCTGCGACGAAGGATATCGTGGAGGCCGTGAAGTGGATTACGGCGGCGCGCCCGGTGCCGAAAGATTTCCGCCTTGTTTTCGATGTCGATGCCCAGAACCTCGCCTAGCGCCACGTGCGTGGCGAATAAATGAAAGGAAGAATGAACCATGAAACGAATCCTGATAATGCTTCTTGTCGCCGCGAGCGCCGCCGGCACGCTGCTCGCCGCCCAGCTGACGGTTCTTGACGTGAAGGCCGATCGCGCCACCTGCGTGTACGGCGCGGGCGAAACGGCCACCGTCACGGTGCGCGCTACGGACGGGAAGGGGAAGGCGCTTATGGCCGGCCGCCTCAGCTACACCGTTGACAATTTCGGTGCGCGCCAGGTGGAAAGGCGCACGGTGGATCTTGCGAAGGAAAATCCCTTTACGGTGAAGGTGACGAAGGCGAATCCGGGCTTCATGCGCCTCAATATCAAGTCGGCGACAAAGGGCCTCGTTGTGGCGCGCAACCCGGGCGTGCGCCAGGATGGGCTCTACGTCTACGGTATCGCCTTCGACCCCACGCGCATCCAGCCCGGCACGCCCGAACCGGCCGATTTCGACGCATTCTGGGCGAACGCGATCCGCGAGCTCGACGCCACGGTGCCGCTCGATCTGAAGCTCGAGCCGCTTCCCGACCAGCTGAACGGCGAGATGCGCGTGTGGCGCATCAGCTTCGCAAGTTACGGCGGCCGCCGCGTGTGGGGCTGGCTCTCGAAGCCGAAGGAGACGGCGAAGGGGCCCTTCCCCGTGTTCGTGCGCGTACCCGGGGCGGGCATCGGCCTGCGCGGGCCCCAGGTGCGGAAAGGCGCGATCACGCTTGCGATGAACGTCCACTCCTATCCCCAGCCCGAAGGAACGGGCAAGGCGGCCGATGCCGCGCGCGACAAGGCCTACAAGGCGCAGGATGCGAAGTTCGGCCCCCCGAACGGCGTTGTGCGCTACTGCCTGGCCGGGATTCACAAGAGCCGTGAGGACTACTTCTACTACGCCTCCATCCTCGGCATCAACCGGGCCATCAACTGGCTCGCCAAGGATCCGGACTGCGATCTCAAGCACTTCACCTACAACGGCACCTCGCAAGGCGGCGGCTTCGGCCTCATCCTCACGGCGCTCAATGGGCATTTTACGCGCAGCTGCATTTTCGTGCCGGCGATGACGGACCTTCTCGGTTTCCGCCAGGAAGAGCGTCAGAGCGGCTGGCCGCGCCTCATCGAAGGCCAGAAGAGCGAAAACCGCGCGGCGGCGGAGAAGAACGCGCCCTATTTCTGCGGTGTCAATTTCGCGCGCCGCATCCACTGCCCGATTCGGTTCGTGGTGGATTTTTCGGACTGCACCTGCGCGCCTCACGCCGTCTACAGCGCCTTCAACGTGTGCCCCTCGAAGGACAAGAAGATCGAACACGGCATCGCCTACGGCCACGATCCTAACCGCAGGTTCTACTCCAAACTCGGCGCTTGGGAAGCCCGTTGAACGCCCCGCCTCGCCCCCGGCGCTTCAACTTCTCAATTGCACCCTGCCGTGAAATTTGGTAGAATTACCCCTCGACAGGATAGAAGGAGAAGAAAGAATGATTACGTATGATTATACGGGTGTCGTCGAATTGGTCGGCGAGACGAAGGCTTTTGGTGCGAACGGGTTCACGAAGCGTGATCTCGTGGTGGGTAATGACGTTGATTCGATGAACAAGTACCCGAATCCCGTGTTGTTTACCTTCAAGAAGGACCGTTGCTCGTTGTGCGATGCCGTGAAGAAGGGCGATCGTGTGAAGGTGCAGTTCACGATCGACGGCCGCCGCTGGGATGGCCCGAACGGCGTGCGCTATTTCACGGATCTGACGGGGTGGAAGATCGACGTGCTCAATGCCGATGGCTCCTCCACCGAGCCCGTGCCGCAGCCGGCTGAGGCGCCGGCGGCGCCGGTCGAGGCGGCGGCGAGCGATCCCGATGACCTGCCGTTCTAAAAGCTCTTGAAGACCTGGCGGGAGATTTTGACGCTCGGCGGGGGCTACCTCGCGGAAAAGGGCGTGCCGGATGCGTCGGTAGCGGTGGAACTGCTGGCGGCGCGTCTCTTGAAATGCGGGCGGGGGTTCCTCGCGCCGCATTTTGAGCAAATGCCCGAAGAACGCCATCTCGAGGCCATGCGCCGCGGGATGGCGCGGCTCGTGAAGGGCGAGCCCGTCCAGTATGTGCTCGGCGAATGGGATTTCCGTTCGCTCACCGTCACGTGCGACCGCCGCGCGCTCATCCCGCGCCCGGAAACGGAAGAGCTCGTGACGCGGGTTTTGAAATTCCTGCGGGCGCGTCCGCAAGGCGAACTGCCGCCGCTTGTGGTGGACGTGGGCACCGGAACGGGCTGTATCACGCTTGCTTTGGCAAAGGAATTTTCCGGCCCCGCCCATTTCCTTGGGCTCGACATTTCGGCCGATGCCGTGGCGCTCGCGAAGGAAAATGCGGTGCGGTGCGGCCTCGCCGAACGCGTGAAGTTCGCGGTGGCGGATGGCCTTGACGATTTCGACGAGCCCGAGACCGTGGATGCCCTCGTCTCGAATCCGCCCTACATCCCCACGGCCGTTTGCGACACGCTCGATCCGCGCATCCGCGATTACGAGCCCCGCACGGCGCTCGACGGCGGCGTGGAGGGCCTCGACTTCTACGAACGCCTCGTGGGCGATGCCCTCAACGTGCTCAAACCCGGCGGGGGCGTGTTTTTCGAGATCGGCGACGAACAGGGCCCGGCACTTCGGAAACTGTTCTTCGACGCCGGCTTTGACGACATCCTGATTGAAAAGGACTATGCCGGACACGACCGCTATGCTTCGGCGGTTTTGCCCTCGATTTAAACGAAACGAAGCGAATCGCCTTGAAAGGAGTCCATCAGATGAATCCGACAATCGAACGCTATGGTAGCGGCCATATCAATGAAACGTACCTCGTGACGTGCCCGGAGGGCCCGCGTTACATCCTCCAGAAGATCAACACGTCGATTTTCCCCGATGCCGATCAGCTCATGGAGAATGTCGATCGCGTGACGCGCCACATCCGTGCGAAATATCCGAACGATCCGCGCTGCACGCTCACGGTGCTCGACTACTCGAAGCCCTGGCGCGCGTATGCCTTCATCGAAGGCGCGCGCACCTACGATCTCATCGAAAAGCCCGAGCAGGCCTACAAGGTGGCAAAGGCGTTCGCCCGTTTCCAGAACGACCTTGCCGATCTCCCGGCGCCGCGCCTCCACGACATCATTCCGCATTTCCACGACACGCGCGCGCGTCTCGCGCAGCTCGATGCCGCCGCTGCGGCCGATGTGAAGGGGCGCCTCAAAGACGTCACCGCCGAAATGGCGTTCGTCGAAGCGCACCGCGCCGAGGCGGGCCGCATTCTCGACCTCATGGCCTCGGGCGCCATCCCCGAACGCATCACGCACAACGATACGAAGATCAACAATGTGATGCTCGACGCCGTGACGGGCGAAGGCGTGGCGGTGATCGACCTCGACACCACGATGCCCGGCTGCGCGCTCTACGACTTCGGCGATATGGTGCGCACCTCCACGGCCGCGGCGGCTGAAGACGAGCGCGATCTTTCGAAGGTCTTCTCGCGTAAGGAATATTTCGAACAGCTCGTGCGGGGCTACCTCTCCGAAGCGAAGTTCCTCAATGCGGCGGAACTTGAAAACCTCGCGTTCTCGGGCCGGCTCATCACGTTGACGATCGGCATCCGCTTCCTCACCGACTATCTTGCCGGCGACGTCTATTTCCATACGACCTGCCCCGACCACAACCTCGTGCGGTGCCGCACGCAGTTCAAGATGGTCAAGTCGATGGAAGAGCAGGCCGAGGACTACGAGGCCATTGTGCGCGCGGTTGCCGCGGAACGCTAAGTGATGACGCTTCCTCGCCAGGTGTGGGCCTTCGACTGCGAATGGGCGCCGGATGTGAACGCCGGCCGAAGGCTCTACCATCTGCCGCCGTCCGTGCCGGACGACGAGGTGATGCGCGTGATGTGGCGCGAAGCCGGTGCAACCGAGGAGGAACCGCAGCCGTTTTTGCGCACGCTTTTCTGCCGCGTCGTTTCGATCGCCACGGTCGTGCGCGTGATGGATGAAAGCGGCGTGCGCCTGTGCCTGTGGACGCTTCCGGAAGCGCCGGAGGATGCCGCCGTGACCGAGGCGGATATCCTCGGGCGCTATCTTGGAAAGTTCGGCCAGGTGCATGCCGCCGATGCGGCGAGTCCCTTTCTCGTGGGGTTCAACTCGCGTAATGCCGATATCCACATTCTCGCCCAGCGCGCGATCGTGAACGGCCTCTCGCTTCCGGGATTCGCGAGCCAGATCTTCGGCAAGCCGTGGGAGATGAACGGCCTCGACTTGATGGAGATCGTGGGCGGCCGCGCGAAGAACTATAACTGTGCGCTCAATGAAATCGCGCAGCTGTGCGGCATTCCCGGAAAGCTCGATACGACGGGCAACGATGTGGCGGGGCTCTTCTACGGCGGAAAGCGGCGCGAGATCGTGGAATACAATGCCTTCGATGCGCTCACCACGTATCTCGTGTGGTTGCGCGTGGAGTATTTCCGCGGCACGTTCACGGCCAACGAGTATGCGGCCGAGCAGGCGCTTGTGCGCAAGCTCATTCTCGCCGAGCGGGCGAAGCCGAACGGCGCCTACCTCGGTCGGTTCCTCACGGCGTGGGAGGCTCTCGCATGAGTTCTCCGGCGCGTCTCGGCGTCAAGTACGTTCTCGCTCCGCTCGCCGGCTTTACGTCGGCGCCGTTCCGCCGGCTCTGCCAGGCCCGCGGGGCCGATCGCGTCTATACGGAAATGGTAAGCGCGGCGGCGCTCGCGCACGGCTCCTCGCCCACGCGCCAGCTCCTTGAACTGATGTCGGGGGAAGGCCCCGTTGCCTGCCAGCTTTTCGGCGCGAAACCGGATGAACTCGCCTTTTCGGCTGCGGAGGTGGCGAAGCTCGATCGCTTTGTCGAAATCAATTTGAATGCGGGCTGCCCGATGCCGAAGATCATGCAGTGCGGCGCGGGTGCGGCGCTCGTGAAGGATCCGCAGCTCGTTCATGAGTGCCTCGTTGCGATGAAGCGTGAAACGCCTCTCCCCGTCACGCTCAAGACGCGGCTGGGCCCGAAGCCGGACGAGGTACGGCTCTTCGAGTTGCTCGATGCCGCCGAAACGGCGGGGTGTGCCGGCTTCATGCTGCACGCGCGTTTTACGTCGCAGATGCACGGCGGGCCGGTGCATCTCGAGCTGCTGGCCGAACTCGTTCAACGGGCGCGCATCCCCATTACGGGGAACGGGAGCGTCTATAACCCCGCGACGGCGGAAGAGATGGCCGCGACGGGGGTCGATGCCATCATGATCGGCCGGGCGGCGCTTGCGAATCCCTGGATCTTTTCCGATCTGCGCAGTCTCGAACCGGCCGAAGTCCTCGAAGCGCCCGAGCGCCGGAAGACGCTTCAGAACGCCGCCTTCCGCGAACATCTTGCGCACCTTCTCGCGTT
This sequence comes from Kiritimatiellia bacterium, assembly GCA_045617985.1. Lineage (GTDB taxonomy): Bacteria > Verrucomicrobiota > Kiritimatiellia > RFP12 > UBA1067 > RUG572. The sequence goes on along the minus strand of JAZLJP010000101.1, from coordinate 40,170 downwards.
TCGTGAACAGCTTGCGCGGAATTTTCCGCGCGACCATGTGCCGAGCGAGGACGGCTTTGTTTCAATCGCGATGCACACCCACCTCTTCCGCTATTTCAACGGCCGCCCGGGTTCGGCCGAATTGCGGCGGCGGCTCAATACGATTCGAACGTTGAAAGAAGTCGAGGCGCGTCTCGAAGCCCTCTAGGCGTTCCCGCTTGACGCGGTGCTTTATGGTGTGTTACAATTCTACCGCCTTGGAACGAGGTGTTTCGGGGTGTGTTGGATTTTTGATGTGCCTTTATCGAAAGTAGGATGGCAATGGAATTGAAGAACTGTTTCGCCTGGGCGGTGTTGGCCGCCTTGGGGACGCTTGTTGCGCATGCGGATTTCACCGTGGGTGAAAACCTCTCCCTGACCCAGGACCTTGAATGGCAGTACCGCGGCAAGATGACGATTGCCGATGGCGTGACGATCGACCTCAACGGGCACGCCCTCCATGTCGGCGAAATGGCCGGTAACGGCATCATCACCAACTCCGCCGCCGGCGCCCCCGCCGCGTTGCATGTCTTCGTGCCCTACGAGCACACCAACGGCAACGCCACCGTCTCCATCGGCGGCAATCTGCGGCTGTTCAAGGACGGCCTCGGTACTTTCGCCCCCACCAAGACCGGCCAGACCTACACGGGCGGCACGGAGGTGACCGCCGGCACGATGAAGGCCTGGTCCTGCCACTATCCCATCAAGGACCTCCCCGCCAACTCGCCGGGCCTCTTCCTGGACGCGGGCGCCACCTTCGACATGGACGGCCTTGCCGCCTCCAACCGCAGCGGCAATTTGGGCGACGGGCATTGGTATAACTTCTGCGGCGGAACGTTCGTCAACAACGGCAATGATGTGAGTACGGGGTGGAGCCAGCTGGATCATGTGCGGCTCACTGCCGATTCGACGCTCAGCGTTCCCTTGTCCTACGGTTTGATTGGCACCAGTTACAGTAAGACCGATCTCGATCTCCAGGGCCATACGCTTTCGGTGGCGCTGGTCGCCAACAAGTATTTCTACCTTTGGAACACCGACGTCACCGTCGGTACTTTGCGCCTGTTGTCGGGCGGGTATCTTGACATCGACAAGACATCGGTTCGCGCCGAGAACGCCACGCTCGATCTCAACGCGGCGCTGAACATCAAGGTCAACGCGACTTTTGGTACGCTGATTTCCCGTTACAGCTTCAATGCCGGCGGCGGCGGTGCGACGCTCTTTGTGAAGAAACGCTTCAAGCCGGTGGGCAACTACATCTACAACTTCCAGCTCCAGAGCGGCGCGACGATCGATCTCACCGAGCGCACCGATACGTATTCATTCAAGAGTTCGATCAATTCCAAGGTGCTGGGCTTTGCCGCGAATGCCGCGATCACCGTCGACATTTCCGGGCGCGTGCTCGAAGACGGCGCGCGCATCGTCTCCTGGGACACGGCGCCGAACGCCACGTTCACGCTCGATGCGGAGAGCGCACGCGCCTACACGCTCAATCGCGATGCGGGCGGCCTCACGGTCACGCCGCGCACCGACATCGCGGCCCGCGCGACGTGGATCGGCGCGGGGGATGCGGCAGATCCTACCGACCCCGCCAACTGGTCCTGCACCGATCCCGCCGGCAATCCCGTCGCGGGTTATCCGTGCATTCTCACGACGATCGATCTCGGAGGCACAACGGCGATGGGCGTTCCAGCGGGGACGCGGCTCTTCTGTCGGGAGATCGTCGCGTCCGGCACGGCGACTTTGGCGGCGGATTGCGACTGGCGCGGCTTGGTCAAGCCCGCCATCGCCTGCGCGCTCGACCTCGCGGGCCATAAGCTGCTCCTTTCCGACATCCGCGGCGAGGGCACGATCACCGATTCCACGGCGGACGATACCGCGCCTGGCGAACTGCATGTCGATGTACCTGCGGGTGAGACCGCGCAGAACACCTCGCTTTCCATCACCGGCCATGTGAAGCTGGTCAAGGATGGCCTTGGTACCTTCGCGCCCACGAAGAACCCGCAAACGGACTACACGGGCGGCACCGTAATCGAGGCGGGCCTCTTCAAGGCGCGCGTCAACCGTTATTCCACTAAAAGCGAGTTGGTGGTTCGCGCCGGCGCCCGGTTCGACTACGATCCCTACCACAGTGGCAATGTCTGGGAGCTTGGCATCGGCCCGTTCGTTCTCGATGGCGGTGATTTGTTCCAGAATTGGTCCGAGGTCGATGATAATTGGGGCCAGTTCTCCAAGATGGTTCTCACGGCAGATTCTTCCTTTACCTCCAACTACAGATGCGGCTTGATTGGCGGAAACTTTTCCGCGACCACGCTCGACCTTGGCGGCCATACGCTGTATGCCAATTTCGGATCGTCCACCTGGAAGTTCTTCCAGCTCTTCAATGTGACCGCCACGAAGGGAACCATTCGGGTGGGGCCGATGACGAGCCTCTATTTCAACAAGACGTCCTTCCGCGGTCCCGAAGTGACGCTTGACATTGATGGTTTCATGGAACCCTACGTGCCGGTGGCGGTGAGCAATGTCATTGTGCGTACGATTTCTTCCCGTTCCTGGGGGGGCTCCACGATTACGATCTCCGGCACGTTCACGCCGATCAGCGACTGGCTGCACAACTTCCAGTTGCAGAACGGCGCCACGCTCGACCTCAATCGCCGCTTCGATCCGTTTCCGCTCACGAGTCCGCTCACGGGCAAGACGCTCGCGTTTGCCGCAAACGCCAGCGTCACCGTCGATGTGCACGCGCGCACGTTCGCGGCGGGCGAGTGTCTGGTGACGTGGGCGGCGCGCCCGGCGGGCGTCACCTTCGTTCTCGATCCGGCGACGGCGGCAACGGGCAAGACCCTTGAAGTCAACGATGTCGGCATTTTCCTGATTTGTCCCGACGACATCGCGAACGCCTATTGGACCGATGCGGAGGGTGACCACGACCTCGCGAATGCCGGCAACTGGGCCTGCACGAACGGGCTGGGGCAGGCGGTGGTGGGCGGTCTGCCGCAGGCGGTGACGCGCGTCCATTTCAACGGCGCACTCGATTTCCCGACGTTGGACAACGATTCGCTCCGGGGCGCGTTCATCATGATCGAGGATGCGACGCTCGCGGCGGATGCCGACTGGACCGCCGTCGACAATCGTCTCTCCGTCACGGGCCTCCTGGATTTGCAGGGACACACGTTGCGCCTCTCCCGCTTCGCCGGCAGCGGCACCATTACCGATACCTCCACCGATACGGGCGTTCCGGGCGAGGTGCATATCGTGGTGCCCGCCAATGAGACGGTCGGCAATTCGTCCACGGCGCTCACCGGCAATCTCAAGCTGGTCAAGGAGGGCGAGGGCTCGTTCCTGCCCACCAAGACCGACCAAACCTACACGGGCGGCACGGAGATTGCGGGCGGTCTCTTCAAGGCCTGGACCTGCCACTATCCGAACGCCGATGGCATCACCGTCGATGAAGGCGCGGTGTACGATTTTGACGGCGCCAATGCCTCAAATCGCGGCGGCTACATCATGGGTTGGCTGGTGCTCAATGGCGGCACGATGGCGTGCCAGACGAGCGATGTCTCCTGGGGCTCGATACCCCATGTTCGACTCTTGGCGGATTCCACCCTGCGCAGCGTGTATAATTGGAACATCCTGGGCAATGCCTACTCCGAGGCCTCGTTGGATCTCGGCGAAAAGACATTGACAGTCGACATCGCCGCGAACAAGTCGTTCTCGGTGTACAATTGTACGGCCACCGCGGGCGTGGTGAAATCGACGGGCGCAGGCCAACTCGTCTTCACGTCCTATGCGTCGCGTTTCAACAGCGCATCGCTCGACCTCGGCACCTCCATCGGGCTGAATAGCGACGTCACGGTGAAGAACCTCACCGTGAACTATACGGGTACGGGCAAGAGCGGCGCAAAAACGTTGTCCGTGGAAGGGGTGTACACGCCGAACACGGACTACATCTACAATTTCCTGCTCAAGACCGGTTCGACAATCAACCTCAGGGAGAAGACTGCCCCCTGGCCCCTCACCAGCCAGACGACGTCGCAGACGCTGGCCTTCGCGAGCGATGCCGTGGTCACGATCGATCTCGCCGGCCGCACGTTCGACAAGGAACCGACTTTGGTTCTGGACTGGGGTGAGAGCGCGCCCGCAGATGTGACATTCGTGCTCGACGCAGAATCGCAGCGGCAATACTATCTCACTGAAAAAACCGACGGCCTTTACGCGGCCAAGCGCGGCCCGATGGTGATCATCTTCCGCTAATTGGCAGCCCTTCGATCAGTCCCCGGTACCCGATGCGTCGTAACGCCGGTAGGGCTCGCCGCACCGCGCCCGCCGTTGGCCAACGCGGGGCGGCGGCGCGCACGGGGTGCGCGCCCTATCGGGCGCCGGCCCCGGGCGCCAACGATTGCGCTAGCGTAATCGGAGCGGTTTTGCTATAATGGCGGCATGAAAACTTTCAACATTTCGGGGGCGTATGGGGCGGCCCGTTGGTTCTTGTTCATGGGCTTGGCCTGTGGCGTTGCCGTGTTTTCGACGGCGGCCGTGGAATATCCCGATGCGGGCGGCGCAAGCGAGGATGCGCGCACGGCGTGGGAGCTTCTCGAGCGCGATCTTGCGCATTGGAAGGCGAAGATCCCCGGCTACGTGGCCGGCGAAACCGAGAACGCGCAGGCGGGGATTCTCGCGGGCGACAAGGACCCGCTCGACATTCTCCTGCGGCGCACGCGCGCGCTTCTTGCGGATCTCGCGGCGGCGGGCGCAGACCTTGCGGCGGAACGTCAGGAGCTCGATGCGCTCGTGAAGACCATCGCCCCGCTTCAGCGCAATCTCAGCGACCGGCGTTTCCCCTCCTTTGCGCTTCTCCACGCGCTCAATCGCCGCATCGCGCTCAAGAACCCGCTTCTGAAGGAAATCAAACGCCTCGTCTTCGTGGGCCATGAGGCGCTTTCCTACGATGAATACTACGGCGGTTCGCACATGTGCGACCAGTACTACGGCTTCAACGGGTCGCTTCGCGGAACGACGCGCGGCGAAGGGCTTTTCGTCCTTGAAAATCCCTTCTCCGATCGTCCCGTCGCCCGCGACCTGCTCGCCGGCCGTACGATCGAAGAGGGTGCGTGGAAGGGCGAGGCCCTCGGCGCCGGCGCCTACCTTTCGCCCGACGTTTCGTGGGACGGCACGAAGATCGCCTTCGCCTACACGCGCGGCAAGAGCGAGCTTTACAAGTGGACCGATGCTTCCTGCTACCACGTCTTCACCTGCGATGCCGACGGCGCGCATCTCCGCCAGCTCACCACGGGCGCCTGGAACGAGTTCGACCCGTGCTGGCTGCCGAACGGCCGCCTCGCGTTCATCTCCGAGCGGCGCGGCGGCTATGTGCGCTGCAGCGGGTTTCGGCCGGTGCCGTGCTACACGCTCTACTCGATGTTCCCCGACGGTTCCGATATCGTGCAGATCAGTTCGCACGAAACGAACGAGTGGCATCCAAGCGTGGATAACGACGGCATGATCCTCTACACGCGCTGGGACTACGTGGATCGCGGCTCCAACCAGGCCCACCACCTCTGGCGCACGACGCCCGACGGCCGCGACCCGCGCGAGGTGAGCGGCAACATGCGCCATGCCTTCTACACGACGCCGCACATGGAGGTGACGGCGCGCGCGATTCCCGGCTCCCGCCGCTACGTGGCCGTTGCCGCGCCCCACCACGGCGTCGCCTACGGGCCGATCATCCTCGTCGATCCCGCCGTGCGTGACGACGGCCGCATGAGCCAGGTGCGCCGTGTCACGCCCGAGCAGACGTTCCCCGAAGCGGAGTTCAACAATGGCAGGAACAAGTCGAGCGGCATCTGCGCCACGCCCTGGCCGCTCAGCGAAAAGTACTTCCTCTGCGTGTGGGACGGCCGGGCGAACGGGCTCTACGAGACGTCGCGCGTGCGCCGTTATTCGATCGCGCTTCTCGACGTATTCGGCAACCGCACGCGCCTCTACACGCATCCCACGATTTCCTGTCTTGACCCGATGCCGCTTCAGGCGCGGCCGCGGCCGCCCGTCTTGGCGCATGGCTCGCTCGTGGGGCGCCCCGTCGAGCCGGATGGTACCTATCCGAAACCGATTCCTGCGGCGGACCTGCCGAAGACTGCGACGATGGGCGTCGTGAACGTGTACAACTCCCGCCGGCCGCTTCCCACGAACGTCGTTGTGACGGCGCTGCGCATCTGGCAGGTGCTGCCGAAAACGACGCCGCGGTGTGCGAATCCGCGCGTGGGCGCCGACGGCTACCAGATGGGCCGCCAGTGCCTCGGCACGGTGCCGGTGGAAAAGGACGGTAGCGCCTTTTTCGAAGTGCCCGTCAACATCCCCGTCTTCTTCCAGGCGCTCGATGCCGAAAAGCGCTGCGTTCAGAACATGCGCAGCGACACCTACGTGAAGCCGGGTGAAAAGCTGCTGTGTAACGGCTGCCACGAGGATCGGGCCACCGCTGCGAAGAGCGTGAACGTGAAAACGGAAACGCCGCTTGCGATGCGCCGGGCGCCGAGCCGGATCAAGCCGTGCCCGGACGGGGCGAAGCCGTTCAACTTCCCGCGGCTCGTGCAGCCGGTCCTCGACGCGAAGTGCGTCAAGTGCCACGGCGAGAAGCGCACCGAAAAGATGCCGGATCTTCGTGCGGGCGACTGGCGCAAGGATCCCGAGAAGGTCACCGTGTCCTATCGCTCGCTCATCCACCGCGTCCATTGGTACACGCGCGAGAACGCGGCGAAGCAGAAGCGCTTCTTCCCGAACGGGGTCCATTTCCACATTCCCTACAGCGCGCCGTGCGGCACGGGGGCGTTCGCCTCGCCGCTCTACACGATGCTCAAGAAGGGCCATCATGGCGTGCAGTTGACGGACGAGGAGTGGGAGCGCCTCATCCTCTTCATGGATTCGAACGGCCAGTTCATCGCCCACGACATCGGCGTTGACGATCAGCGCGACGGCAAGGTGGTTGTTCCCCCGCTCGAATAAGACATGTTGCAAGGGATCTGGGAGAACGGGCATTTTGCCCATTCGCAAATGGATTTCAAACGAAAAGAGGATTCGACGATGAAACGTTTAAATTTTCATGATTGTGTTTCGGTTCGACTGCTGGTGGTCGTTAGCGGCCTCTTGACCGGGCTTGCGGCTGTTGGTGCGGCGCCGATTCTGCCGCCGCCGCCAACGGATGGCATTTGCCCGGAGAAGATGCAGGCGATTTTCGATGAAGTGAAAACGCCGTTCAAATACGGGATGATCCTCGTACCGCCGGCGGGCGAGAAGTACGATAATCCTGTCGTCTATCGCCATCGCGACGCCTGGTATATGCTCTATATCCGCTATGACGGCAAGGGCTATGAAACGCATCTTGCGAAATCGGCGGACCTTCTCCATTGGGAGAAGCTGGGCCTCGTCGTGGCCCGTGGCGAGAAGGGGGCCTGGGATGCTGAACAGACTGACGGTTTCCCGATGCTTCTCGATACGAACTGGGGCGGCTCGAACGAACTGAAAACCTACAACAACCGCTATTGGCTCATGTACATCGGCGGTGCGAAACCGGGTTATGAAACGGATCCGCTCTCGACGGGTGTGGCCTATACGGACGATCCATCGGCGTTGAAGTCGTGGGTGCGCTGGGAGAAGAATCCCGTCCTTTCGCCGATGGATCCCGACGTGCGGCCGTTTGAAAAGGTGACGCTCTACAAGCACTTCGCGGTGGAGGATCTCTCGCGGGCGCTCGGCGGTCGTTTCGTCGACTTCTACAACGGCAAGAACGTCCACGCCCAGGAACAGGTGGGCATTGCCGTTTCGGACGACATGGTGACCTGGCGCCGCTACGGCGCCGATGCCGTCATCACCGATGCGCGCGTGGGCGATCCGATGCTCCAGAAGATCGGCGACGTGTGGGTGATGTTCTACTATTGCTACGGGCGCACCTGCAAGGGCGCGTTCGATACGTTCGCCTGTTCGCGCGATCTCGTCCATTGGACGAAGTGGGCGGGCGAGCCGCTCATCAAGCCCACCGAACCGTGGGACAAGGTTCACGCCCACAAGCCGTGGGTGATCAAATCCAACGGCGTCGTCTACCACTTCTATAACGCCGTCGGCAACCGCGGGCGTGGCCTCGCCGTTGCCACCTCTGTCAAACTCGATCGCTAACGCGAAGGAAGTGGGGCGTAAGATGAACGAGGGGCGGATGTTCGTGCGACCGTGGCTAGGGCACCTCGTCAAGGGGGTGGCGCTCGTTATGCCATGGGTGATTGCGGCAGGTGTGTTTTTGGAGTTCTTTGTTTCGCCGGATTCCTTGGAGGGAGAGGGATATGGGGATCTCTTTTCGGCGCTGGGGTGCGTTCTTGCCTTGACGCCGTTTTCGCTTTTGGTCGTCTTTCGTATCGCGCTTGAAATGCCTCAGGTCTCCTGGTGGGTTCTCGCGGTGATTTTTTTGCTCGGGGGCGTCGTGCCGTTTGAACTCGTGTATCAGTTCGTCGCTCGGTGGCGGAAGCCGTCGTTCTGGGGCGTCTACTTCTATTATCTGCTCATGTTCGCTTTCTCTTTCGGCTTGGCTTTGATGTTGATGGGGAGGATGGCATGAATCTGCCGCTCAAATTGACCTGTGGCGCGTTTGGCGTTTGTGCGGGCGTATGGTTGGCGGGGTCGGCGTATTTCCTTGTCGGATTCCGCGATGCGGCACCCGTCGAGCTGCCGGCGCGTGAGGAACTCGCACCGGCGGAAAACGCCTTTCCGCTGTTCAAGGATCTTGCCCTCCAGCGGCAGACGAATTTCAATTTTGCCGTGGCTTATCGGTATACGAGGGGCGAGACGAACGGCCCGGCGGTTGCTGCGGAAATGGACGCCCTTGTCGCCGCGCACTCGAATCTCTTCACCACTGTCTCGAAGATTCTCGCGTGCCGAGGCGTGCAGGTGCCGGCAGGCGAACCGCGCGCTGAATTCTGGCAGGCCGGTTTAAATGCGGTAATGCCGCTTTTGCGGGTGAAGGCGTTCCGCGAGGCGGAACGGGGTGAAACGGCCGCCGCCCATGCGACGGTCGATACCATGCTTGATTTCGCGCAGTTTCTCGCCGCGTCGAAGAGTGTTCTGGGCTGTTGGGTCGGCTTGAAAAACTATGCGAACATGGCGTTCGAGGTGGGGAGCGAAAGGCCGATTGCCCACGAGCGGGACCGGCCGTGGCTCACGCATCTCATGGCGCGTGCGGAAACCTTGGAAGGGCAGTCGAAGCGTTGGCACGCTCAGATGTCGGCAGAAGAGCTGACGGCCGTTCCTGAACATCTCGAACGGATGAAGGGGGTCAGACGGGTCGCGAGTCTCCTCCATGGACATCCCGCCTCTTTTGAGAGCAGGAAAACGTTCTTGAGAAAGCCGAGGCCGTTCGGAAAGTTTGTCGAATGGGAGGAACTGCGCGCGCGCTGCCGGACGTCTCTTCTTCTCCTCTTTGCCGGTTATGCCGATTATTCGTTTCAGCCGAATGCGACCAGACGGTGTATCCTTGAACAGGAGAAGATGTTGCAGTCGAAACTCGCCGAACCGGCATTTGATCGGGCGTATGCCGTGTCGGCGAGCAACGGGCATCGACTCGCCCAACCGCTTCGCCCGAATTGGTATGGTTATGGTCGTGTGTGTCAGGGCCATTGGGGGGATACCTACATCCGGTATTTTGAATCGCTCTTCAACCTGCGCGCGAGACGCGTCTTGCTCGCCTGCAAGATCTATCGTGGGCAGAAAGGACATTTGCCGGCGCGGCTCGATGATCTTGTTCCCGCAATCCTTCCCGCCGTGCCGCTCGATCCCTACGATGGAAAGCCGTTGCGCTATGAACCCAAACCCGGCTACATTTGGACGCCGGGGAAAACCGGCGATTTCGACGGTAAGGTTCGATACAACCGCAACGGCCAGCCCATCGATACGCTGAGCGTACGAAGATCAGTCCGCTGGATCGATAAAAACTAACTTCTCCCCTACCCTCGAAAAACAATCGCTCCGTTCCCTCACGGCCTTGTTCCGCACCGAAATCTTCTTTTAGTCGATTCGCATGATGGAGACGGAGTGCGGGGGAACTTTCACTTGGCCGTCTGCGGCGACCTTCCATGTTTGCGACTCGGGTACCACGCGGTTTTCGTTGCCCACGTCGTTGTAGGCGTTGGGCGAATCGCCGGCGAGGATTTCGACAGGGACGGATGCGGGGATCTTACGGCCGAGCGAGGCGAAGTCGATTGTGAGCGGCAGGGTGCGCGTGGGATCCTTGTTCACGATGGCGAGCACGTAGCGCGAACGCTGCGCGTTGGTCGTCACCACCATGTCGAGCGCGTTCACCGTGTTACGTCCGCACGGGAGAAGCGCCGAGGACGTATCGGCGGGCTGCATCAGCGGGAGCAGACCGTTCGTGTAGAGCTTGAACACGTGGAAGGTCGTACGCTTCACGATACCGTTCGGGTGGGCGTAGACGAGGCCCGTCGTGTTGACCGTGGGCGAGAAGGAGGCGATGGCCAGAACATCGCAGTTGCGCAAGAACGCATTGAGGAAGCAGGCCGTGTACACGGCGTCCGCCATCGTGTAGGTGGAGTTCGTATCGTTCTTCGCCCGCGCCGGGATGTCGAACCCGCGGCGGAACATGCCGTGGCCCGGGTGGTGCCAGCTGCGCGGATTCCATTCGTCATAGGCGATCTTCACGCGCCCGGCGAGGCCGGCCTTGGCAATGATGTCGCGCGTGGTGGCGATGGCGTGTTCGGCGTAGTCGGCCCGGCTGACGAGCTGGAGGTAGGGCGAGGGGCGATAGTGGAGCCACAGCGGGTCGCCGTAGCTGTGGATGCTCACGTAATCGAGGTAGCGCCCGGCCGCCGCGAGGAGGGGCGAGGTCCAGCTCGCGCTCGTCGTGGCGGCGGCGAAGAGTTTGAGCGACTTATCGACTTCAAGCATCATCTTCGCGCTCTCGCGCACGAAGGGGCCCCACTCGGCCGCCGTTTTCGCACCCGTTTCGTGCCCGCCCCAGTTCTCGTTGCCCACGCTCCAGTATTTGACGTTGAAGGGCTCGGGGTTGCCGTTCGCCGCACGCATCCGCGCATAGCGGCCCACGGTGGCGTTGCAGTATTCCACCCAGTCGCTCATTTCCTCGGGCGTGCCCGTGCCGGCGTTCGTGCAGATGTAGGGGGCGCAGCCCACCTTGCGGCACCACTTTACGAATTCGTCCGTACCGAAGGTGTTCGGCTCTTCCACGGCCCAGGCCTTGTCGAACACGCTCTCGCGCGTCTTGCCCACGCCGTCCTTCCAGTGGTAGGCCGAGACGAAGCAACCGCCGGGCCAGCGGACGATCGGCGTCTTGATTTCCTTGAGGGCCGCAATCACGTCCGTACGGAAACCATCCGCATCGGCGAGTTTCGAACCGGGCTCGAAGATGCCGCCGTAGATCTGGCGATGGAAGTGTTCGAGGAAGGAGCCGAAGATCATCGGGTCATAGGCGAGCGGCGCCTGTTTCAGGAGGGCTGCGATCGAGTTGCTGTTCGGCGTGGGCGGCGTTTCGCCGGGGGCGAGGAGGCGGCCCGTGCCGGCGTTTGCGTAGAAGCGGTTTTCCACTTGGTCGAAGAGCCCTACGGCGCCGTCGGGGGCGCGGCAGGGAATGAAGTCGCGGCGGAGGCCGCGCGCGTCGGAGAGCGTGAACGAATAGAGTTTCAGGCGGCTGGCGCGGCTGCGGCGCACGGCGGATTTGCCCTTTTCACGGGCGATGTTGAAGTTGAAGATGAAGAATTCGCTCTTGCCGTCGTCAAGCTGGCAGGTCGTGTTGACGATATGGCCCCGGGCGGGGCCGCCCACTTCCTGCCAGCTCGCCTCGTTCTTCGCGGCCTTGAGGGTGAGGCGCTTGTTCCACACGAAGCCGTCGCCTTTCTGTTCGAACTTGTAACGTGTGAGCGCCACCTTCTCGCCTGGCTTGCCGACGGTCGAGCCGAAGGGCGCGAAGAAGACGAATGCACCGGGGTTATGGTGCGAGTCGCCCGGCAGGGACCCGAAAACGGCCGGGAAGTCGTTTTCCTGTTCGGCTTCAACGGCGATATCGCAAGTCACCGCCGTTTCGGCCGTGTGCACGTAGCGCGTGTTCACATAGGCGCCGCCCGAAGAGAGCACGTAGTCGAGCCGCGTGTAGTCCTTCGGCAAACCCGCTTCCAGGGTTCCACACCAGCTCGCCACGGCGGCTACGAAAAGCCACCCCGCCATTTTTGAAAACGTCATCGTTCTCTTCCTTTCGTCATTCGTTCAGATTGCACGCTCACGCGCAGAGATGCGGATATTCTACCACACCTCCACCGGAATCGTCAATGTCTGGAAAGGGGTGATTGGTTGTTTGCGCTTCGGATGGGGGTATGGTATAATACGGGGAGAAGGAGACATGTCATGAAACGAATGGATCTTGTCGGTTGGGTGATGATCACGGCGATGGCGGCGTTGATGGCGCGGGCGGAATTGCCGCAGCTTTTTGCGCCGGGATCGATCGTCCTTTTCCAGGGTGACTCGATCACGCACGGCGGGCGGATGGGCGACATGAACCACGATCTCGGTCACGGCTGTCAGGCCCATGCGAAGATGGCCGACTTCTGGATCAAGACCGTGGCTGAAGAATTCGCCTGCGGCCGCGGTACGCCGCGGAATGGTGGAGCGAAATGATGAACGACACGTTTGGCGAATATGTGTGGCAGGTCAGGTCGTACGAATGCGGCCCGGAAGGGCGGGCCCGTGTCGACACCGTCTGCAACTACCTGCAGGAGGCGGCGAGCCTTCATGCGGAGGCGCTTGGGTTTTCGAAGTCGAACTTCGCTTCGGAAGGAAAGGACATTTCGTGGGTTCTTACGCGCCTCAGGGTGAAGATGACGCGCTACCCGGCCTGGGAGGAACGTGTGCGCGTGGTCACCTATCCGCGCGGCGGGCGGCGGATCGTCGCGTGGCGCGACTTCGAACTTTTCGACGAAGCGGGCCAGCTCATCGGTGCGGCGACGAGCGAGTGGATGATCATCAATCTTGCCACGCGCAAGATCGTGCCGATTCCCGAGCATGTCTTCGCCTGTGCGAATACGGTGCGCGCGCCGGTTCTTGGCGAAGGGCCATTTGCAACGAAGATCCGCTGGCCGGAAAAGGCCGCGCCGCTCGCCGAGAAGGCGTTTCGCGCCCGTCGTTGCGACATCGATCTTAACGGACACGTCAACAATGTCCATTATGTGGAATGGCTCCTGGAGGCGCTCCCGGAACCGATGCCGCCTTGCGGCGAACTCGAGCTGGTCTTCCGAAGCGAAACCTTTGCGGGCGACGAGGTGCGCGTTTCGTCCTGTCCAACAGAGGCCGGCGCGTTCGTTCTTCGTTGCGCATCGGCGACCGGTCAGGATCACGTTCTCGCCCGTTATGCGCAACCGGGCCGGCCGCTCACGGCGACATGTGTTTAGTAGAGACTATCCAATCGGATAGAAGGGCGAAGATTGGCTAGGCGCCTGGTGCTTGGCGCCTGGTTTTGGGGTTGGTGCCTTTTCGTATGCGGCAATGGTAAAACCCCTGTAAAAGCGGACGCGATCAAAGCGCGTCCCTCCCGGGAAGGCGCGATTTCGCAGATATCGGTAGTCCGGGGGGAGGGGCCTTTTCACTTGGCATGGAACTTGCTAACGTTCGGGCAAAGAGGAGAATTTGAAAATGAAGTGGGAAAAGTTTGAAGCAGACTATTCGATTCCGGTGAAGAGCTGGTGCGAGAATTGCGAAGAGGGTGCGGTCAAGCAGGCGGTGAACCTTGCGCATCATCCGGCGCTCGTGGGCCATGTGGCGCTGATGCCGGATGCGCATCAGGGCTACGGCATGCCCATCGGCGGCGTGGTGGCGGCGGATCAGGCCGTGATCCCGGCGGCCGTGGGCGTGGATATCGGCTGCGGAATGATCGCGACGGAAACCGACATCCCGGCGGAGCGGTTCGCCGAGATGGCGTTTCGGCGCGCGTTCCAGGAGAAGCTCAAGGAGCGGATTCCCGTGGGCGAGGGGGTGTCGCATCGCGTGACGCAGGTGTGGGAGGGTTTCGAGGAGTATGCCGCCAACAACGGCATGCGTTCGGATCTCTGGCCTACGAAGCTCGACCGTATGAACCTCGGAACGCTTGGGGGCGGCAACCACTTCATCGAGCTGCAGAAGACGACGGCGCTCGATGGTTCGGGAGATCCCGCAGGCGGTGCGAAGGTGTGGCTCATGATCCACTCCGGCTCGCGCAACCTCGGCAAGCGTATTGAGGAGCATTACCACAAGATCGCGTCTCGCCTCTGTATTCGTTTTCGCGTGCCGCTCGCCGATCCGGATCTCGCGTTCCTTCCCATCGACGAGCCGGATGGCCATCATTACTTCACAGACATGCTCTTTGCCCTCCGCTATGCGAAGGAGAACCGCCGGCGGATGATGGAGGCGATGAAGGCGACGCTCGCGGAGTTCGTTTCCGAGGTGAATTTCATCCGCACGATCGACATCCACCACAACTATGCGGCGTTCGAGGAACACTTCGGCAAGAAGGTCTGCGTGCACCGTAAGGGCGCGACCTCGGCGAAGCAGGACGAAATCGGCATCATCCCCGGTTCGATGGGCACGGCCTCGTACATCGTGCGCGGGCTTGGCAATCCCGACTCCTTCATGAGCTGCTCGCATGGTGCGGGCCGCCGCATGAGCCGCATCGCGGCCTCGACCAACCTGACGGTAGAGGAATGCGACAAGGCGATGGACGGCATCGTGTGCGAGCGCTGGCACAAGTACAAGGGTTTCGGCAAGGCGAAGGGCAAGCTCGACCTCTCCGAGGCGCCGCAGGCGTACAAGGACATCGAGGACGTGATCGCCTCCGAGCGCGACCTCGTGGAGCCGCTCGTTCGTCTCGTTCCCCTCGCCTCCCTCAAAGGGTGAGGGAGAGGGGGCGAAATGTAAAGTTTTTGGGGAGCATACACTTCACAGGGGATTTATGGTATAATCTCTTCCCATCCCAAATGATTGAGAGAGATTATGATGAAAAAGATACCTTTGATTGCGCAGATTTTGATTGGTTTCGTGCTCGGCACGGTGATCGGGCTGGTTTTGTGTAAATATGTTTCGCCGGAAACGACGAAAAGGATTCTCCCGTTCATCGAGCCGTTCGGATCCGTTCTGGTGGCGATGTTGAAGATGGTCGTCTATCCGATCATCCTCTTTTCGCTCATCATGGGGGCGGCCTCGTTGCCGCTGAAGACCGCAGGGAAGGTGGGAGGCTCGGTGCTGATCTGGTATGGCGCCACTTCGCTCTTCGCGACGGTCTTCGGGGTGGTGGTGGCCTATCTCCTCAATCCCACGCTGGGGGGGGCTGCGACCGACGTCGCGGCCGGGCAGATGGACAAGGTCCAGGCGTTCACGGGGGGCGGCGGGGCGAATGCCTCGACATTCAGTTCCTTTTTGATGAGCTTCTTCGAGAACCCGTTCGCGGCGCTTTCGAACGGGCACTTCCTCGCCATCATCGTTTTCGCCGTGTCCTTCGGCCTGGCCGCGCGGTGGATTCTCGATAGCGATCAGACGGACGACGAGGCGCGGCGCGCGGTGAAAACCGTCCTTTCGTTCTGCGATGGCGCGCAGCGCATCTCCTTCAAGCTCATCGACTGCGTGGTGGCGTATTTCCCGTACGGCGTCTTCGCGCTCACGCTCACGAACTTCGCCCAGCACGGTACGCTCCTCTTCGGCCCCTATGCGAAGATCACGCTCTGCGTGGTGGTGGGGGTCGCGGCGATGGTCTTCGTGATCTATCCGATCGCCATCGGCCTCTTCTGCCATGAAAACCCGTATCGGGTGCTCGCGCAGATGCGCCAGCCGATGCTCACCGCGTTTGTGACGCGCTCTTCCGCAGCGACGCTTCCCGTCTCCTTCAAGGCGATGGACGAGATGGGGGTCGATCGCGTTCTTTCGTCTTTCTCGCTCCCGATGGGAGCGACGGTGAACATGAACGGCGTGTGCGTGCATTTGCCCGTCTTTGTGGTGCTTGCGGCGAACATGTACCATCTCAACCTGAGCATCCTCGATGTGGGAACGCTCTGCCTTCTCATCGTCTTCGCCGCCATCGGCGCGGGCGGCGTGCCGGGCGGGTCGGTCTTCCTCCTCTTCATGGTGCTCGAGAACATGCATCTCGAGCCGGCGCAGGTCACGCTCATCGTGGCACTGGCCCTCGGCATCAATCCGATTCTCGACATGTTTGAAACCTGCTGCAACGTGGCGGGCGACGTGGTGGCCACCTACATCGTCGCGAAGAAGAACGCTCTTGTGGCCAAACGAGGATAATCGAAGTGATCGTCGGCATGATGACGCAGGCCCTCTTTTGGGGATTGACGGTTCTCGGCGTGCTTCTTTTGCTCGTCGGGTGTGTCGGTTGCGTGGTGCCGGTCATCCCGGGGCCGATTCTCGCATTTGCGGCCCTCTGGGTGTTCGTGCCCGTCGGCGGGGGGCCTTCGATACGGGCGCTCGTCGCCGGCGGGGCGCTCGTTCTCGTGGTGACGGTGATCGACTATGTGCTCCCGAGCTTTTGCGCGAGAAAGTTCAAATGCTCGCGCTGGGGCGTATTCGGGTGTTTCGCGGGGAGCATCGTGGGGCTCTTCTTCATGCCGCTGGGCATCTTTCTCGGGCCGTTCCTCGGAACAATGGCCGGCGAATTGATTGCCGGCAAGAACGTGGGTTCTTCGCTGCGCGGCGGTTTCGGCGCTCTCCTCGGTTTCTGTCTCTGCCTCGGCTTGAAGCTCTTCAGCGTGGGGGTGTTCGCCTGTTGGTTCTTCTACACGCTCCCGCCGCTTGTACCGTTCTCGAAATAGGAAAATGGAATTTGAAAATGGGTGATATCATCATCGAAGGCGCGAAGGTCCACAATCTGCAAAATGTGGACGTGCGTATTCCGCGGAACTCGCTCACGGTGGTGACGGGGCTTTCCGGAAGCGGAAAGTCGTCGCTTGCCTTTGATACGCTGTATGCCGAAGGCCAGAGGCGCTATGTGGAATCGCTTTCCGCCTACGCGCGCCAGTTCCTCGACCAGATGGAAAAGCCGGACGTGGAGCGCATCGAAGGGCTTTCCCCGGCCATTGCCATCGAACAGCGCACGACCGGCGGCAATCCCCGCTCGATCGTCGCGACGGTGACGGAGATCCACGACTATCTGCGCCTCCTCTACGGTTCGATCGGCATCGCGCACTGCCCGAAATGCGCGCGCCCCGTCCAGCGCCAGAGCGCGGAGCAGATCGTCGAGTCGCTTCTCAAGTTGCCTGCGGGAGAGAAGTTCATCCTCTACGCGCCCGTGGTCGCGGGGCGAAAGGGCCGCCATGAAGAGACGATTGCCGAAATCCGCCGCGCCGGTTTTGCGCGCGTGCGCATCGACGGCGCCGTTTTCCCCGTCGAGGACGTGCCCGCGCTCGACAAGAAGAAAAACCATTCGATCGACGTCGTCGTGGACCGCCTGAAGATGGTCGATCCCGCTACGACCGAAGCCGAGCGCGCCGCGTTCGTGACGCGCCTCACCGACTCCGTGGAACTCGGCCTCAAGACGGGGAAGGGCCTCATCTCGGTGGAATGCCTCACGGCGGCGGGCGCCTCCGCGCCGCGCCTCTACAGCGAGCGCAACGCCTGCCCCGTGTGCGGCATTTCGTTCGACGAACTTAAACCCCGCGCCTTTTCGTTCAACTCGCCGTTCGGGGCGTGCCCCACCTGCGGCGGTCTCGGGTCGATTTTCTATTTCGACGAAGATCTCGTCGTGCCCGATAAAACGCTCCCCCTGCGCGAGTGCATCCATCCCTGGCGGCGCGCCGGCCACATGGCGATCATGTACTACAACGAAATCCTCGCGCGCATCGCCAAGCAATACAAGGTGAAGCTCGATACGCCCTACGAGGAGCTGCCGGCCGATTTCCGCCACAAGCTCATGCACGGCTTCGACGACGATCTCATCCTGCCGTGGCGCAAGGAAGACAAGCCGTTCGCGGGCGTGCTCGATTCCGTGAAGCGCATGATGGAAAACGCCGAAAGCGACGAACGCCGCGAGAAGTTCGAGGCCTATCAGAGCGACCGCATCTGCCCCGATTGCCACGGCGCGCGCCTGCGGCCCGAATCGCGGGCGGTGACGGTGGCGGGGAAGTCGATCGTCGAGGTGATGGCGATGCCCGTTCACGAAGCGCTCGCGTTCTTCCGTACGCTCGCGGAATCGCGCAGGGCGAGCGAGCCGGGCGAAGACCCGATGAAGGACGTCCTGAAGGAAATCGTCAAGCGCCTCGGCTTCCTCAACGACGTCGGCCTCGACTACCTGACGCTCGACCGGGCAAGTTCGTCGCTCTCGGGCGGCGAGATGCAGCGTATCCGCCTCGCCTCGCAGATCGGCAGCGGCCTCGTGGGAGTCCTCTACGTGCTCGATGAACCGACGATCGGTCTCCACCCGCGCGACAACGAGAAGCTCATCGCGATGCTGCGCGAGTTGCGCGACCGCGGCAACACGGTGGTCGTCGTCGAGCACGACGGCGAGATGATGCGCACGGCCGACTACATCGTGGACCTCGGCCCCGGCGCCGGGCGCGAAGGCGGCCATGTGATGTACCAGGGCGATTACGCGGGGCTCCTGAAGGCGAAAACCCTCACGGCCGACTATCTTACCGGCCGCAAGGCGATCGTTCCCGATGCGAAGGGGGATTTGCCGCGCCAAGAACCAGGCACTCGGCGTCCGGCGCCAAGCGCCAAATTCATCACGATCTCCGGTTGCACCGAGCATAACCTCAAGAACATCTCGGTGAAGATTCCGCTGGGCACGTTCACCGTGGTGACGGGCGTGAGCGGGAGCGGAAAGTCGACGCTCATCGACGAGACGCTCAAGCGCGAACTGCTGCGCCGGCTCTATCATGCCAAGGCCGTGCCGGGAAAGTTCAAGAAACTTACGGGCATCGAGCACATCGACAAGGTCATCGAGATCGATCAAAGCCCGATCGGGCGCACCCCGCGCTCGAATCCCGCGACCTATGTGGGCTTTTTCTCGGATATCCGCGACCTCTTCGCACAGACCGAAGGCGCGAAGGCGCGCGGATACGGCCCGGGGCGTTTCAGCTTCAACGTGAAGGGCGGCCGCTGCGAAACATGCGGCGGCGACGGCGTGAGGAAGCTCGAGATGAACTTCCTCCCCGATGTCTACGTCACCTGCGAGCAGTGCGGCGGCAAGCGTTTCAACAAGGAGACGCTTGAGGTGAAGTACGGCGGAAAGACGATTGCGGACGTTCTTGAAATGACGGTGGCGGAGGCCTATGAGTTCTTCGGCAAGGTGCCGAAGCTCGCGGCGAAACTGAAGACGCTCGTCGACGTCGGGCTCGGGTACCTCGGCCTCGGCCAAAGCGCCACCACGCTTTCGGGCGGCGAGGCGCAGCGCATCAAGCTTGCAACGGAACTTTCGCGCCGGTCGACGGGGCGTACCCTCTACCTGCTCGACGAGCCCACGACGGGGCTTCATTTCGACGACATCGCCAAGCTCATGAAGCTCCTCCTCCAGTTGCGCGCGAGCGGCAACACGGTGGTGGTGATCGAGCACAATGTGGATGTGATGCGCTCGGCGGACTGGATCATCGATCTCGGCCCGGGCGGCGGCGACGCGGGCGGCCATCTCGTTTGCGAGGGAACGCCCGAGACGATCAAGGCTTGTAAGGAAAGTTGGACAGGGAGATTCCTATGAAAAACAGAAAACAGAATCGTATCGGCTGGCTGCTCATGGCGGGCGCCTTGTGGACGGGGGCGCTTGTGGCGGCCGTGCCGTCGCTCAAGGGGTCTGCCGAGGCCGCCGGCAACTCGGGCCTGAAAGTTCGCGCGCTCAGCGGCGCGCAGGCCGTTCCCGCCGCGACGCCCCAGGCGCAGCACTACCAGTGGCAGCGCGGGGACGAGACGGGCGAAGTGACGCACTACGTGCCGCGCGAGCTGTGGTTGCAGGCCGAGTGGGGCTGCCAGTGGAAGGACCGCAAGGGCAACCTTCTCACCGTCGCCACGGTGACGACGGCGTGCCCGGAGATGGAAGAGGACCATGCCGAGCGCGCGGAGATCGAGAAGGCGCTGAAGGCGGGCGAGGAGGCGTTCAAGGAACCGACGAGGGAGGCGCTCGCGAAGTGGGCCGCGCAGTTCATGCAGAAGGAGGTCACAGCCGAGGCGGTGAAGCCGTTCGCGGCCTCGGGCGTCATGGAAGCGCGCGTGGTCGGCAGCGACGACACGCGCTGTGCGGCGTTCTTCAAGACGAAGGACGGCGTGTGGCGGTTCGTTGAATTCCGTTTCGTGCAGGAGGCGAAGGCGAAAGAGTCCGAGCGGCTCCTGAAGACGTTCCTCGCGAGCGTGGGCGTCGATAAGACGAAGACGAAGGCCGGCGCGTTCGGCGAAGTGACGGAGGGCAAGTGGACCACGGTGAAGATTCCGGGGTACGTGTTCAAGACGGATCTCCCGAAGTCCCAGCGCGGCGCCTTCCTGAAGGATACGGGCCGCATCATGACGGCGATGCGCGCGGCCTACCGCCGCTATGTGCCGCCGCAAAGGGCGATGGCGGATTGCACGATTCGCGTGTTTGCAACGCGCGAGGCGTACAACGACTATCTGAAGTCCGCCGCCGGTGCGGGCGGGATGACGGAATCGATCGGGCTCTGGAATCCTACGCTTGAGGAACTTCTCATTCTCAATCAGGGGAAGAGCGTATCGGAACGGCGCGAGACGATGAAGATCATGCGCCACGAGGCGTTCCACCAGTATCTTCACTACGCGACGGGGAACGGGAATCACGCGATGTGGTTCAACGAAGGGTTCGCGTCCTTCTTCGAGAACGTGCTCTACAGCCAGAAGAGCGACACCGTGCGCTTCTACGAGGATGCGAAAGATCGGCGCGCGGGGAGCGTGATCGAGAATCCCCAGAAGTACGCGAACCTCCTGAAGAAGATTCTCCGCATGGATCACAACGCGTTCTACGGCGGCAGCCTCGAAGTGGTGAATGACAAGTACACGGCCGCATGGGCGGCGATCTACTTCCTCGCGAAGGGCGCGCCGTCCTTCGAGGAGTTCAAGGACTATCGCAACGTGCTCCCCACCTACCTCAAGGAGACGGCGGCCGGAAAGAGCTGGGACGAAGCGACGAAGATCGCCTGGGAGGGCTTGGAAGACCGCTACGCCGCCGACTTCATGAAGTTCTGGAACAAGCGCAACGGCGCCCGGAACTACGAACCGCCGGAAGTGAAGGAGAAATGAGCGCCAAGTGCCAAGAACCAAGCACCAAGTACCTTTTATGCTTTTCCTGAAAGAAGGACTTTGGTAAAATACTAGCCATCGATTTTTTTGGACCCGTAGCTCAGTCGGTCAGAGCGGGGGACTCATAATCCCTTGGTCCTGGGTTCAAGTCCCGGCGGGTCCACCACTTTTCAGAGCGTGATGGAAACAAAACGAGCATCTTGGTCGGGTCAGGCGGCCTTCATCTTGGCGGCTGCCGCCTCTGCGATCGGGCTCGGGAATCTGTGGCGGTTCCCGTATTTGGCCGCGCAGTACGGCGGCGGCACGTTCATTCTGGTGTATCTGTGCCTCACGGTCACGCTCGGTTTCACGTTGATGCTCACGGAAATCGCGATCGGCCGCAAAACCCGTTCGGCGCCGCTTACCGCCTATGCGCAGCTGCATCGCAAGTGGGGCTTCTTGGGCTTTCTCGGCACGGTCGTGCCCATGTTGATTACGCCCTACTATTGCGTGCTCGGCGGATGGGTGCTCTTCTATCTCAAGACCTATGCCGCGATGGCATTTGCGGGCGTGGCGCCGATGGGCGAAGCCGCGGTAAATTCACATGAGTTTTTCAACGCGTTCATCTCGGCGCCCTTTGCGCCGTTCGGGTACGCGACGCTCTTCCTTCTCGGGTGTGCGGGCGTCATCGTTTTGGGGGTGAAGAACGGCATCGAGAAGTCGAATCTCGTGATGATGCCCGTGCTCTTCCTGATGGCGTTTGCGATTTCAATCTACGTCATCTGCTATTCGTGGGGGTCGGGCGGCCTTGGCTACTATCTCCTGCCGAATCTCGATTCGGTGTCGGTGAACGGGCGCTTCTCGGTTACGATGCTGGGTAAGACGATCCTCGGCGCGATGGGGCAGATGTTCTATTCCCTTTCGCTCGCGATGGGCATCATGATCACGTACGGCTCCTACATGCGGAAGGAAGATTCGATTGAGCGATCCGTGCGCCGCATCGAGATCTTCGATACGCTCATTGCCGTCATCGCGGGGCTCATGATCATTCCGGTCGTCTACCTTTTCGCGGTCAAGACGGGGGTGACGCCGGAGCTCCTTGCCGAATGCGGCGGCGACAGGGCGGCGGCCACGCAGGAGGCGGTTCGTGCGGCGATGAACACCGGCCCGGGGCTCATGTTCATCACGCTGCCGAAGGTCTTTGCCACGTTGGGGCGCGCGGGCGCATGGATCGGCCTCATGTTCTTCCTCCTCGTCACGTTCGCGGCGGCAACGAGCGCGATCTCCCTCTTCGAGGCATGCGTTTCTTCCGTGTGCGATTTCCTGAAGATGCCGCGGCGGAAGGCGACGGTTGCCACGGCGGCGCTGCTCCTCTTCCTTGCGGCGTTTTCCGCGTTCGGGTACGGGCCGCTCGCGCACGTCAAGCCCTTCGGCATGTCGTTCCTCGGTTTCTTCGACTTCATCACAAACTCGGCGATCATGCCGTTCCTCGCGGCCGCGACGTGCGTCTTCGTGGGCCATGTGCTTACACCCCAGGCCGTTATCGACGAAGTGGAATACGGTGGCCGCACCATGAAGGCGAAAAAGCTCTACGCGGTGATGGTGAAGTATTTCGCTCCCGTTCTCGTGGTGGCGATTCTTGTTTCGGAAATCTGCCGTGCGTTGAACATCGGCGACTGGAAGATCTAACTCATGAAAAAATCAACCTCCAAATCCGTTGAACCGAACGAGGCGCGCATTGCCGCGATCGTGCGCCAGCTCTTGATCGAACTCGGTGAAGACCCCGATCGCGACGGCCTTCTGAAAACGCCGATGCGTGTGGCGAAATCGCTCGCGTTCCTTACGCGCGGCTATCGGCAGACCCCGCGCGGCGTTTTGAACAACGCCATTTTCGATGCGGGCGCGAACCACATGGTGGTGCTGCGGAACATCGAAGTGTATTCGATGTGCGAACACCACATGTTGCCGTTCTACGGCAGTTGCGCGGTGGGGTATATCGCGAAGAGCAAGGTGCTGGGCGTTTCGAAGATCGCGCGCATCGTCGACTGCTTCGCGCGCCGCCTGCAGATACAGGAGCGGCTCACCGAACAGGTGGCCGAGGCGATTCAGGAGGTGACGAAGGCCGAGGGCGTGGGCGTCGTTTTCAAATGCCGCCACCTCTGCATGATGATGCGCGGCGTTGAAAAGCAGAATTCGGAGATGATCACGAGCGCGATGCTCGGAAGTTTCCGGGCGGACGAAAAGGTGCGCCAGGAATTCCTCTCGCTCATTTCAAAATAAGGAAACGGTCAATCGGTTTGTGAAGATCTTTCGCGGGATCGGGCGCTCGCCCTCGTCTCGCGACCGATATCGACGTGACGCTCGATCTGCCGAAGATGGCTGACGTGCCCCAGCCGGCACCGGTTGAGGATCCCGCGCCTTCAAGAACGGCGGATTCGGGTATTGTGCCGGGCAGAATCCGAACGGTCTTACGGGAACGGGCTGCCTCGCCCTCCGGCTTCTCGGCGAGCGCAAGGCGAAAGAAGTGCGTGCGGCGCTCGATTACATGCGCGCCTGGAAGCCCGTGTGGGAGAACCATCCGGGCGGGAAGAATGCGCAATACCATTCCTATTATGCGACGCAATGCAAGTATCAGGCCGGGATGGGGAAGGGCGCCACGCCTGCCGACCTTACCGCCTGGAAGAAGTGGAACGCCGTCATGAAAACGAACTTCCTTTACAAGAGGGGGACGCTTTTGATATGATAGAGCCATGAAAATGTTTTTCTCAATGGCTCTTCTGTTTTCGTTGGTTTTGGGCTGTGGCAATAAAAGCCGGCCTCAGCCGCTCCCGCCGCCGCCGGCGCCGGGGGGTGTCGTGTTGTTGCCGGGGTGGGGAGGCGTCACGAACGATGTGGCTGCGAGGGCGGTGTTCAAAGGGGGCGAGACGACCGTTCCCGTGAAGTGCCTCGCGCCGGGCGCGGTGGAGCTTCCGGTCGATTTCTCCGGCAAGAATCCGCCGGCGCGGGCGAACTGGGATATCAAGCTCAATTGCGATCTTCAGGACCAAGAGGGGGTGCAGTTCGATTTCTTCTGCGAGGATCTTGATCAATTCTCCAATTTCAGCGTCTATTTCAAATGCGGCGAGGGGTGGCACCATTGCTCGTGCGACGTTGAGGAGAGCGGGCAGTGGCAGCATGTGAAGGTCTTGAAGTCCGGCGGCGAAGTCGAGGGCAAGGTCGGGCCGTGGAGCAAGGTGAGCATGATCCGCCTTTCCGGTTGGCGCGGGGGAACGAAGAAGTTCCGGTGTGCGATTGCGAACTTCGCCTATCTCAATGCGGGGCCGCATGACGTGCTGCTCGTCTACGCCGCGTCGCTTGCGGAGAAGGGGGGCGCCGAGGGGAAGAGCTATTCCCATTTCGCCGATACGATGGCGGGCTCGTTGCGGCGGCTGGGGCTTGTTACGCGCATCGTGGGCGATAAGGAGCTCACGGCCGATCTCGTGAAGGCGTCTGCGGCGGTGATTCTGCCCTACAATACGGCCTTCCCGAACGAGAAGGTGCCGCTTCTGGCGGATTACGTCGCCGCAGGGGGGCGCCTGCTCGCCTGCTATAGTCAGGCGCAGGCGGTGACGGAGCTCTTGGGGGTGAAGATTGCGGCCACGAAGAGCCCCGAGGCGGCCGGCCTTCCGGGCCTTGCGGGATTCGTGCGGGGGCCGGCGGCGCTCGCGAACCAGCCCGACTTCGCGCCGAACGCTTCGTGGTTCATGAGCATCCCCGTGGTGAAGCCGGGTGTGGACGTGGTCGCCAACTGGGCGGGCGGGAATCATCAGAGCCTCGGGGTGCCCGGCATCGTGCGGACGAAGCGCGGTCTTTTCATGGGCCACGTGTGGCTGGGCGGAACGGATGAAGCCTCCTGTGCGCTCATGCGTGCGCTCGTGGTCGATCTCGCGCCGAAACTCGATGCGAAAATCGCCGCCCATGCGGCGCAGGTGAAAAAACATCAGCAAGAACAGCGGGCCTGGCTCGCGTCGCGTCCTTCGAAGAAGGGTGAACATCGCGCGTTCTGGTGCCATAGCGCATGGGGCCTGGGCGGGAGCTACGATTGGGAGAGTTCGGTGAAGTTCCTGAAGGACAACGGTTTCAACGCGTTGCATCCGAATCTCTCCTGGGGGGGCGTTGCCTTCTACAACTCGAAAGTGCTGCCCGTCTCGCCGAGCGTCGCGAAGAAGGGCGATGCCTTCGACCTGTGCCGGGCGGCGTGCAAGAAGTACGGCGTGGAGATGCACGTGTGGAAGGTGTGCTGGAACATGGGGCGCTATACCGCCGAGGCCTTCGTGAAGAAGATGGAGGCCGAGAAGCGCACGCAGGTGGATTGGCGCGGGAACAAGAAGGAGCGGTGGCTCTGCCCGTCGCACCCTGAAAACCAGAAGCTGGAAATCGAAGCGATGGTGGAGCTCGCGAAGAAGGGGCCTGACGGCATCCACTTCGACTACATCCGCTACCCGGGCACCGACTGCTGTTTCTGCGACGGGTGCCGTGCGCGCTTCGAGGCCGTTCATGGCGCGAAAGTGGAAAACTGGCCGGCGGACGTGCGGGACGAAAAGAAATTGAAGAACGAGTGGAACGCGTTTCGGGCGGGCAACATCACGAAGGTCGTGCAAACCGTGGCCGAGCGTGTGCGCAAGGAGGCGCCGGGCGTGAAGATTTCGGCCGCGCTTTTCCGGAGCGCCGTGAACGATCCCCACACGGTGGCCCAGGATTGGCCCGCCTGGTGCCGGGAGGGATGGCTCGATTTCGCCTGCCACATGGACTATACGCTCTCGACGCCGGCGTTCCGCGGATCCGTCAAGTCGCAGATCAAAGCCGCAGGCAAGGTGCCGCTCTATCCGGGCATTGGCCTCTCCTGCTGGGTGAACGACGGGACTGACGCCGAACATCTCGCGAAGCAGATTCAGGCAGCACGCGATTTGGGCCTTGGTGGGTTCACCGTCTTTAATTTCGACCGCCGGGCCGAGCAGGCGCTCCCGCTCATGCGCCTCGGCGTCACAAAGGAAGACTGAGGCGCTATGAAGCAACCTTTCGTCGC
Source organism: Kiritimatiellia bacterium (assembly GCA_045617985.1). Taxonomy (GTDB): domain Bacteria; phylum Verrucomicrobiota; class Kiritimatiellia; order RFP12; family UBA1067; genus RUG572. Next base: position 13,853 of record JAZLJP010000101.1, on the reverse strand, counting down.
AATCCTGTTCGGGACCCTTTCGTTCGCCCTTGCGGCGGATGTGACGATTACCGAATTCATGGCCGACAACGACTCGACGCGCGCGACGGCGGCGGGGCGGTATGAGGATTGGATCGAGCTTTCCAACGACGGGGAGGCGGCGGTGGATCTCGCCGGCTGGCGCCTTGGAACGTCGAAGAAGAAGAGCGCCGACAAAGGCTGGGCGTTCCCGCCCGGGGCGCGCATCGCCGCCCATTCGCGGCTCGTCGTCTATGCCGACAAGCTCGATACGTATGTGAACGGCGAATACCACACGAACTTCAAACTCTCGAAAACCGGCAATGACGACCATCTCTGGCTTGTCGATGCCGAGGGGAATGTGAAGAGCGATTTCGGGGCCTACCCGATCCAGTTCGAGGACGTCTCCTACGGGAGCGGCCGCAAGGAGACGGTGCTCGTGGGATCGACGACGCCCGTCACCTACAAGGTGGGCTCGACATCGTATGCGGGCGTGGGCGGCATTGGCTTTGCCGCGAATTCCAGCGTCGGTTTCGAGTGCAAGCACTACACGCCCGGCCAGACGGTCGATAGCGTGAGCAGGGCCGAGTCGCTCGTGAACAGTTCTTCTCCGATTGCGACGAAATACTTCCCCCACATCGCCTTCTTGGATAACAGCACGACGTGCAGTTTTTCGACCTCCCTCTATAGCCCGCTTCCGGCGTGGACGACAACCGGCTCCGACCATAACAACTTCATCCTCGTTGCAACGTCGATGGTCAACATCCCTTCGGCCGGCATCTGGACGTTCTGCGTGGGGAGCGACGACGGTTTTGTGCTCACGATTTCCGGTCATGGGAAAACCTATTCGATCGATGCCGGGTCGCGAAGCTATGCGCTCTCGTTCCTCCAATGCAACATTCCCGAGGCGGGCAACTACAGCGTGCGCCTCCTCTACTATGAGCAGAGCGGCGGTGCGTCGTGCGACTTTGGCGTGGCCCAAGGGTCGTATTCGGCGTTCAATGCGAACGTGTTCACGCTTGTTGGCAGGAGCGATTCGCCCGTTCAGCATGCGGGGCAGCTCGCGCGGTACATCGATACGAATATTTCGTCGGCGATGCTGAACCGGGCCTTGCAGACGACGGCGACCTGGCAGTTTGTGCGCACGGCCGCCCCGGTGGAAGGCGATACCGCAACGTTGGCTCTCCGCTATGCCGACGGTTGCACGGTTTCGCTGAATGGCCATGCGCTCGGGGCGTACAATATGAATGGCACCTCTCCGAGTTCGAGGCGCGCGGCGGAGGCGGCGCTTACGCCCACTCTCGTGAATGTGCCGGTCGATTATTTCGTTGAAGGAACGAACTCCCTTGTCATTGTCGGCTACAACAATTCGTATTCCGACGGCGATTTCCTCATCGCCCCCGAACTCACCTACCATGATGCGGCGCTGCAATATGGCTACTATCGTACGCCCACGCCGGGAAACGCCAATGCGGGGACGCTCTACAACGGCCCCACGCCGTCCGTTCGGGTGAGCGAGCCGCGCGGCTACAAGACGGCCGCCTTCGACGTGACGCTCTCCTGCCCGGACCAGCCGAATGCGACCATCTTCTACACGCTCGACGGGTCGCTTCCGAGCCAGACGCACGGCACGCGCTACACGGGGCCGATTCATGTGGCGAAAACGACGGTTCTGCGGGCGATCGTGCCGGACGACAGAAGCATCCTCGCCCGAACCGAAAGCTATTCGTGGCTCTTTATGGGCGACATCGTCAATCAGTCCTCGGCGGTGCCCGCCGGTTGGCCGGCGAGCGGTTCGGTGAACGGGCACACGATGAAGTACGGGCTGAGTTCGTCGATCCTCAGTTCCGACCGCGCGCGCTTTGTGAACGGCATGACGAACGCGCCGCATGTGGCCACGCTCTCGCTCGTCTGCGATCTGAAGGACCTCTTCGGAAGCGGCACGGGCATTTACGTCTATCCGGGCAATCAGGGGCGCGGATGGGAGAGGCCCGTTTCGATTGAATGCATCGATCCCGTCAATGGCACGAACAATGAATTCCAGATCAATGCCGGCCTCCGTATCCGCGGGGCGGCTTCTCGGTCGACGGGGAATCCTAAACACTCGTTTCACGTCTTTTTCCGCGAAGAGTACGGTACGGCATCGAAGCTCGACTTCCCGCTTTTCGGCGACGAGGGGGCACGGTCTTTCAAGAAGGTCGATTTGCGCAGCGAACAGAACCATGCGTGGCATTCGACGAACGAGAGGGCCAACACCCTGGTGCGCGACGTGTTCTCGCGTGATTCGCAGCGGGACATGGGCGAGATCGCCTACGGCCGTAGCCGCTATTATCATCTCTACATCAACGGCCAGTACTGGGGGATCTACCAGACCGAGGAGCGGCCTGAAGAGAACTTCGGCGAGAGCTACTTCGGTACGGACAAAGCCAGTTGGGATGTCATCAAGAAGAACCACGACCGTGCGCTTGAATACACGAACGGTTCGCTTGATGCCTACAACCAATTGTTCAACCTTGCGGTTTCACAGGGTTTTGCGGGAACGTATTCGAACAATTACTGGAAGGTGCAGGGGCTCAATGCGGATGGATCGACGAACGCGACATATCGCCCGCTTCTGAACATCGACAATTTGATCAACTACGTGCTCATCACGCACTTCACGGCAGATGGCGATTCGCCGGTTTCCGCGTGGAGCGACTTCTCGAACAACCTCAACATGCTCTACGACCAGACGGGCGCGAACCGCGGGTTCTTCTGGCTGCACCACGATTCGGAACACTCGATGGGCGCAACGAACGGCAAGGTTGACATCAACGACGGCACCTACGGCTATCCGGCGAACATTTTCGATTGGGGAACGGCGCGCGACCACTCGAACTTCACAAGATCGGAGAATATGAATCCGCTCGGGCTTCATGATAAACTCATGTCGCATCCTCTCTACAAGCGGCGTTTTGCCGATGCGCTCCAGCGAACGTTCTTCAACAACGGCCCGCTCACCGTTGCCAATGCCAAGGCGCGCGTGCAGGCGCGTATGGACGAGATCGACAGCGCCATCGTGGGCGAGGCGGCGCGCTGGGGCAATGGCGCCACGCGTACCGATTGGCTGAATGCCTGCGCCGATGTGATGACGTTTATCGAAAAGCGCCATCCGGTTCTCATGCAGCAATATCGCGCGAAGGGTTGGTTGCCGTCCGTCTCGGCCCCCACCTGTTCGCCTGAAAACGGTACTGCGGCACCGCTCGGATCCCCCTTGAGGCTGGCGGCCGCCTCGACGTTCTACTATACGACGGATGGCTCCGATCCCGTCGATGAAGCGGGGCGGATTTCGCCCGCCGCCGTCCAGGTGGTCTCGAGTGCGGTGGTGCCGTCGCCACGAACGCTCTTTGCGACGAGGTCCTCATGGGCCTATTACGATTGGGGCACGGTGCCGCCCGTCGATGGGGCGGGGCGCGCCTGGAACCGGCCCGACTACGTGCAACCGAGCTCATGGGGCACGGGCCCGGGCATCCTCGGTGTTGTCGGAAACAACGGAACGGCCGTGGGTACGGCCACGCACCGGTACATCGATCACGCGACAAGCGGTACGCAGGTCACGACCACCTACTTCCGCCGAACGTTCGATCTTTCGGCCGCCGAAGCGGCGGCGACGAGTCTCGCGATGAACATGTTGTTCGACGATGGCTACGTTCTCTACATCAACGGGGTGGAAGTGGATCGCCTCTGCATGAACGCGGGCACGGTGACCTATTCGACCTGGGCCAATACGACGATCGGCACGAGCGGCACCTACACGCAGAATTCCTATGCGACGCGTCTCCTGACCATTCCCGAAGGCCTGCTCAGGGCCGGTTCGAATACGATTGCCGTCGAAGTCCACCAGATCCATGCCACCTCGACCGACCTCTACTGGGATTGTTCGCTCGCAACGACAGATGCGTCCTTCTCGACCTTCGCGACCTGTGAGGCAACGCTGGCCTTGCGCGGTGATGGGCTGACCGTGAAGGCGCGTAGCCTGAATAACGGAACGTGGAGCGCCCTCTCGGAATTTTCGTTCACGTCAACGCCGCCCCACGAGGATCTTTCGGGCCTTAGAATCGCCGAGATCATGCATGCTCCCGATAAGGCGGCGAATATCGCCCCTTACGATGAGGATGCGTTCTCGTGGGTGGAACTTGTCAATCACGGCACGAACACCGTGAATCTTTTCGGGTGTTCGCTTGTTGGAGAGAAGTTTGAAATCGGGTTCGGCGATCTTGAAGTCGCCCCTGGCGAGCGGTTCGTCGTGACGGGCAGTGCGACGGCCTTTGCGTTGGCCCATACGAATGCGACCTGCTGTGTGCTGGAGTGGGCCGAGGGGGGCGAAATCAAGCGAAAGGGCGATACGATCGTTCTCGCCGACCCCGCAGGGGGTACGCTTGCGGCCGTGACGTTTGCCAATACCTGGTTCGACGGTGCGACCTACAACACGGGATGTTCGCTCGTGGTACGCGATCTGGCGGCCGATCAAACGACGGAGGCCTTTTCCACGCCGGCAGCGTGGAAGGTGGGATGTGCGCGGGGGGGCACGCCCGGGCGTGCAGAATGGCCGCGGATTCTCTCGATTACGCGAAACGACGACTTTTCCGTTTCGTTTACGGCAACCGAGCTGGATAGCCCTTGGACCCTCTATTATTCGACAAACCTGAGTGCCGAAGCCGTCTGGATCAAGTTCTCGGCGAATCGGTGCAAGGTCGTCGATGGCGTTCTCACGGCTAAACCCCTTAAGATCGGCGAGTCGAAAGTTCTCTACACCTCGCCGCAGGTTTTCTTCCGCCTTACGCCTTGATGCCGGAAAACACGCTCCAGCGGCGCGGTGCGCGTTGAAGAAGCGGTGATTTTATGGTACAATAACGGCATGAAAATTCTTGGTATCATTCCGTCCCGGTATGGTTCGAGCCGTTTCCCGGGCAAACCGCTGGCGATTCTCGCCGGCAAGCCGCTTGTCGCCTGGGTCGTCGAAGCGGTGAAAAAGGCGACTTCCCTCGATGATGTGATTGTGGCGACGGACGACGAACGCATTGCCGATGCCGTGCGGCAGTATGGCGGGCGCGCGGTGATGACGCCGAGCGAGCTGCCGAGCGGTACGGACCGTATCGCCTGCGCGGCGCGCTTGAGCCAGTCGGCGGGCGACTTCGCCGATGACGACATCCTCGTTAACATCCAGGGCGACGAGCCGCTCATCGATCCCGCGCTCATCGACGCGCTCGTGGCGCGCTTGCGCGACGAAGGCGACCGTTGGGACATGGCGACCGCCGTCACGCCCATCCGCAACGAACGCGACCTCACGGCGAAGACGGTCGTAAAAGTGGTTTTGGACCGCGACGACGGCGCGCTCTATTTCTCGCGGGCGACGATTCCCGCCTGCCGCGACAAGGCGGAGGACTACACGAGCGGCCTCTATGGGCGCCATCTCGGCATCTACGCCTACCGCGGCGCGTTCCTGCGGCGGTATGTGGCCGAAAAGCCCTGCGCCCTTGAACAGACCGAAAAGCTCGAACAGCTGCGCGCCCTCTGGATGGGCGCGAAGATCGCCTGCATTCGTACGGACGATGAAGGCGTGGGCGTGGATACGCCGGAAGACGCCGTGCGCGTGGGTGCGATTCTCGCTGCGCGCGCGAACGGCTGAGGAGGGACGATGCCGATGAAGATCAGGGAGATTCTTGCGCGCGGGAAACCCGCAGTGTCGTTTGAAGTGTTTCCGCCGAAAAAGGACGCCCCGTTCGCGCCGGTGCAGGATGCCGTGGCGCGGCTCGCCCGGCTTCGGCCGTCCTTCATCTCCGTCACTTACGGCGCCTCCGGAAACGCCCAGGCGAACACGGCGGAAATCGCCTCGTTCGTGCAGTCCTGCGGTACGCCCGCCCTCGCGCACCTCACGTGCCTCACGTCGACGCGGAGCCGCATCGCGGAAGAGATCGCGGGCCTCAAGGCGCGGGGCATCGAGAATATCCTCTGCCTTCGCGGCGACCTGCCGCAGAACGCGGCAAGCGCCATGCCGCCGCCGGGCGACTTCGCCCATGCGGTCGATCTCGTGCGGGCGCTTGAATCCGCGGGCTTCTGCCTCGGCGGCGCCTGCTATCCCGAGTGCCATCCCGAGTGTGCGCACTTGGCGGACGACATCGCGCACCTGAAGGCGAAAGTCGATGCGGGCCTCGACTTCCTCACCACGCAGATGTTCTTCGACAACAACATCTTCTACCGCTACCTCGCGAAGCTGCGCGGCGCGGGCGTGGGCGTGCCGGTGATCGCGGGCATCATGCCCGTGACGAACGGCCGCCAGATCGCACGCATCTGCCAGCTCTCGGGAACGGCGCTGCCGAACCGCTTCCGCGCGATCGTGGACCGTTTCGGCGATGATGCTTCGTCGATGCTCTCGGCGGGCGTCGTCTATGCGACCGAGCAGATCGTTGATCTTTTCGCGAACGGCGTCACGGCCGTCCATGTGTACACCATGAACCGCCCTGAAGTGGCCGAGCGCATCGTCGCGAACTTGCAGGGCATTATCGAGGCCTCGTTTTGAATACACGTCTCTCATCGATTCTGTCTCGGCGTCTCCTTTTTCTCGACGGCGGCTTCGGTACGCAGCTGCAGGCACGGGGCCTTCAGCCGGGCGAACTGCCCGAGGACTGGAACCTCACGCATCCCGATGCGGTGCAGGGCGTCCACGCGGCCTACTACGCCGCCGGGAGCGACATCGTCTGCACGAACACCTTTGGCGCGAACCGCGCGAAGTACCATGGCGCGCAGGCGCTCGGGGACGTGATCGCGGCCGCGATTGACAACGCGCGTGCGGCAGGCGGCGGCGCGAAACTCGTGGCGCTCGACGTGGGCCCCACGGGGCGCCTCCTCAGGCCCGTCGGCGATTTTGCCTTCGATGCGGCCTACGACGTCTTTGCCGAGGAGATCGCGCTTGGCGCGAAGGCGGGGGCGGATCTCGTTGCCATCGAAACGATGGGCGATGTCTACGAACTCAAGGCGGCCGTGCTCGCGGCGAAGGAGAATTGCGACCTGCCGGTTTTCGCAACCGTGGCGCTCGGCGAGAACGGGAAGCTTCTCACGGGCGGCGACGTCGACTGCGTGGCGGCGCTCCTCGAGGGGCTCGGCGTGGATGCGCTCGGTTTCAATTGCGGGCTTGGGCCGGATCGGATGCTTCCGTTCGTGGAGCGGCTCGGCAGGGCGACGGCGCTCCCGGTGATCGTGAAGCCGAATGCGGGCCTCCCCGAGATCGTGGGCGGCGAGACCGTGTTCAAGGTGGGCCCGGAAGAATTTGCGAACGACGTGGAAGCGCTCGTTGCGGCGGGGGCGGCGATCGTGGGCGGCTGTTGCGGCACGACGCCCGCGCACATCGCGGCCGTGCAGGCGCGCCTGGGCGGGCATGGGCCCGCGGTGCGTGCGCCGGCGGTGGCGCGCACGGTCATTTCAAGCGCTACCCACGCGGTGGAGATTCCGCTCGACGATGCGATTCTCATCGGAGAGCGCATCAATCCGACGGGCAAGAAAAAACTGCGCGCGGCGCTGGAGGCGGGCGACGTCGATTACGTTCTGCGCGAAGCGGTGGCGCAGGCCGATAGGGGGGCGCAGGTCCTTGACGTGAACGTGGGCGTGCCGGGGCTCGACGAGGCGAGCGTGCTCGTTTCGACGCTCGAGGCCGTGCAGGGGGTGACGGATCGTCCGCTCCAGATCGATACGTCGAATCCCGTGGCGCTCGAGCGTGCCTTGCGGCGGTACAACGGCAAGGCGCTCGTCAACAGCGTGAACGGGAAGGAGGAGAGCCTTGCGGCGGTGCTGCCGCTCGTTGCGAAATACGGCGGCGTGGTGGTGGCGCTCACGCTCGACGAGAACGGCATTCCGTCCACGGCGGAGGGCCGGCTTCGGATTGCGCGGAAGATCCTCGCGCGCGGTGCGGCGCTGGGATTGAAGCCGAGCGATTTCGTGATCGATCCCCTCTGCCTCTCCGTGGCGACGGCGGCACCGGCGGCTCCGTGGGAGGCGTTCCCGGGATGCGTGGTGCTGGAATCCCTGCGGCGTATCCGCACGGAGCTCGGGTGCCGCACGGTGCTCGGGGTTTCCAATATTTCCTTTGGTCTGCCGGCGCGGCCGCTCTTGAACGGAACGTTCTTCACGCTCGCGTTGGAGGCGGGCCTTTCGGCGGCGATCGTAAACCCGCTTTCGGCGGAAATGATGGTGGCCTACCGCGCGTGGCGTGCGCTCACAGGGCGCGATGCGACATGTAGCGATTGGGTAGAGGCCGCACCGCATCTTCAGGCCGCATTCGGTACATCCGGCGGTTCGCCCGGCATGCCCCCCGCAAGCCCGTCCGGCACGACGGCGGCCACGAACGTGTCCTGTGCGACGGCGGCCACGCCGCTTGATAAGGCGATCCGGCAAGGTCTGAAGACAGATGCCGGCATGGCCGCCGCGGCGTGCCTTGCCGCAGGCCAGCCGCCCCTCGAAGTGATCGATCGCGAAATCGTGCCGGCCCTCGAATGCGTGGGGCGCGGCTTCGAGCAGGGCACGCTCTTCCTGCCGCAACTGCTGCGCGCGGCCGAAGCGGCGAGCGCCGCGTTCGAGGCCGTGCGTGCGGCGCTCGCGGCGGCGGGCACGGGCGCGGCGCCGGCGGCTCCGCGGCGCGTCATCCTCGCAACGGTGAAGGGCGACATCCACGACATCGGCAAGAACATCTGCCGGGCGCTTGTGGAGAACTATGGCTTTGATGTAATCGATCTCGGGCGTGACGTGCCGCCCGAAACGGTGCTCGCGGCGGCGAAGGAACACGAGGTGAAGCTCGTGGGGCTTTCGGCGCTCATGACAACCACGGTGGGCGCGATGGAAGAGACGGTGAAGCTCTTGAAGGCGGAACTGCCGGGCGTACGCGTGGTGGTGGGCGGCGCGGTGTTGACGGCCGAGTACGCCGCAAAGATCGGGGCGGATTTCTATGCCAAGAACGCGATGGATCTCGTGCGGATCTGTGAAAGGACCTTCGCATGAGAATTGCAGGCGGCAATTGGCGTGGACGCAACCTGCGCGTGCCTGCGGGCGATGCCGTGAGGCCCACGCAGGATCGCGTGCGCGAGGCGCTCTTTTCGATGCTGCAGTTCGAGCTCGCGGGAACGAAGGTGCTCGATCTCTTTGCGGGCTCGGGTTCGGTGGGGCTTGAAGCGCTCTCGCGCGGCGCGGCGGAGGCGACGTTCGTTGAGCTCGCGCCGCGCCACATCGCGTGCCTCGAAGCGAATATCGCGATGGTCAAAGCATCGGCGCAAACGCATGTCGTCCGCGCCGACGTGTACGCGTGGATTGCGTCCTTCGCGCCGGGGCTGGCGGGTTCCTTCGACATCGCCTATGCCGACCCGCCGTATGAACTGGGTGCCGAGCAGGGCTACGCGCGCGTTCTCGAACTTCTCGCGACGCGCGACGTCGTGAAACCGAATGGCCTTTTCATCGCGGAAATGAAGGCGCATCAAACGCCGGACGAATCGCCCTTGTGGGATCTCTGCCGCGATCGCACCTACGGCCAAACCCGCCTCGCGATCTACCGCCGGAAATAAGGTGCTTGGTGCTTGGTGCCTGGTGCGTCGTAACGTCGGTAGGGCGCGCACACCGTGCGCGCCGCAGACCACGGGGGGGGCGGCGCGCGCCCGGCGCCCGGCGCCCGGGCCGGAGGCCGGGAAAAGGGGCCCGCGAAAAAAAATTCGACTTTTTTCGTTTTCCCCCTTGCATTCCGTCCGCGGATTTGATACACTATGTCCTCGTTCGCCACCCCGCAGGACGGCGCCGCAAGGCGGCCCCGGCGGAGGGCGGAGTCGGTCTTTGAGATGAGAAGGTGCCAAGAACGCGGACCGGAAGGAGGCTCCCCGAGGGGGAGGCTGCGGAAGGGACGCGGAACACAAAGTGAGAAGAATTGGTTTGTGTGATGCCCGGGGCCCCGCGAGGGGCCCCGACGAGAGAAGAACGTTTTATTTCCTGAGAGTTTGATTCTGGCTCAGAACGAACGCTGGTAGCGTGGATTAGGCATGCAAGTCGAACGGGATCGGGGAGGTAGCAATATCCCCCCGTGAGAGTGGCGGAAGGGCGAGGAACACGTGAGCAACCTGTCCATGGGTTGGGGAAAACCGCTGGAAACGGCGGCTAATACCGGATGCGGCGCCCGACGGCATCGTCGGAGCGCCAAAGGGGGCGAAAGCTCCCGCCCAACGAGGGGCTCGCGCATCATCAGCTTGCTGGCGGGGTAACGGCCCACCAGGGCTTACGAGTAGCTGGTCTGAGAGGATGGCCAGCCGCACTGGGACTGAGATACTGCCCAGACTCCTACGGGAGGCTGCAGTCGAGGATCATTTGCAATGGGCGAAAGCCTGACAATGCGACGCTGCGTGGAGGATGAAGGCCTTCGGGTTGTAAACTCCTGTCATAGGGGAACAGGCGACCGGACCCAACACGTCCGGAAGTTGAGTGTACTCTAAGAGGAAGCGACGGCTAACTCTGTGCCAGCAGCCGCGGTAATACAGAGGTCGCGAGCGTTGTTCGGATTTACTGGGCGTAAAGGGCGCGTAGGCTGCGATGCGTGTCGGATGTGAAATCTCCGGGCCCAACCCGGAAAGTGCGTCCGAAACTGCTTCGCTGGAGGACGGAATGGGGGATCGGAATATAGGGTGTAGCGGTGAAATGCGTTGATATCCTATAGAACACCGGAGGCGAAGGCGGATCCCTGGTACGTATCTGACGCTGAGGCGCGAAAGTCGGGGGAGCAAACAGGATTAGATACCCTGGTAGTCCCGACCTTAAACGGTGCACACTCGGGGTGGGGGGATTTCAACCCCCCCGTCCCTCAGCTAACGCGTTAAGTGTGCCGCCTGGGGAGTACGACCGCAAGGTTAAAACTCAAAGAAATTGACGGGGGCCCGCACAAGCAGAGGAGCATGTGGCTTAATTCGATGCAACGCGAAGAACCTTACCTGGGCTTGACATACGGATGCACGGTCCATGAAAGTGGGCCTCCTTCGAGGGTTCCGTACAGGTGCTGCATGGCTGTCGTCAGTTCGTGCCGTGAGGTGTTTGGTTAAGTCCACCAACGAACGCAACCCCTTTGACCAGTTGCCAGCGGGCGATGCCGGGAACTCTGGCCACACTGCCGTTTCACAACGGAGGAAGGTGGGGATGACGTCAAGTCAGTATGGCCCTTACGTCCAGGGCCGCACACGTGCTACAATGGCCGGTACAGAGGGATGCCAAGCCGCGAGGCGGAGCGAACCCCCCAGAGCCGGCCCCAGTTCGGATCGGGGTCTGCAACCCGACCCCGTGAAGTCGGATTTGCTAGTAACGGCGCATCAGCTACGACGCCGTGAATGCGTTCCCGGGCCTTGTACACACCGCCCGTCACATCATGAAAGCCGTCTGCACCCGAAGCCTGGCGCTAGGTCAGTCTAAGGTGTGGGTGGTGATTGGGATGAAGTCGTAACAAGGTAACCGTTGGGGAACCAGCGGTTGGATCACCTCCTTTCTAAGGAGCAGGGACCGTCCAGGTCCCGAAGTTGAAACATCACGTTGGAGGCGGCGGCGCCCGAGGGCGCCCTCCGTCTTCCATGTACATTCCCAGTTCTATCCGTGTTCCGCCTCCCTTCCGTTTTCCGGGCTGGGCGAGGCCCCCGGCGGGGGGTATAACTCAGTTGGTAGAGTGGCTGCTTTGCAAGCAGCATGCCGCCGGTTCGAATCCGACTACCTCCACCAACCCAGAAGGGCTTGTAGCTCAGTTGGTTAGAGCGCGTCCCTGATAAGGACGAGGTCACAGGTTCGACTCCTGTCAGGCCCACCAGCGGCGGGACGGCACCTTTCATTCGATCTTTGAAAAGCGAGCTGGAATTGAAGAGAATTGCAACGTAACGAGAAAGCGAGAAGTTTCTTGCTAAGCGTATACGGGCGCACGATGGATGCCTTGGCATCGTAAGGCGAAGAAGGACGCGGCAGACTGCGAAAAGCCACGGGGAGCCGTCAGCAGGCCCAGATCCGTGGATGTCCGAATGGGGCAACCCGCCGCTTCGGCGGCACCGCCCGGACGAATCCATAGTCCGGCGGGGCGACACTCGGGGAAGTGAAACATCTCAGTACCCGAAGGAGAAGAAATCAAGAGAGATTGCGCGAGTAGTGGCGAGCGAAAGCGCACCAGGCCAAACCGGAAGGCTTGCCTTCCGGGGTTGCGGGACCGGGACGTGGTATCGTCGGCGTTAGGCCGACGGACTGGAAAGTCCGGCCATAGCGGGTGAGAGCCCCATGGCCGAAAACCCCGACGAACCTACCGGGATCCCAATTAGGACGGGACACGTGAAACCCCGTCCGAATCCGGGGAGACCACTCTCCAAGCCTAAATACTCTACGATGACCGATAGTGGACAAGTACCGTGAGGGAAAGGCGAAAAGAACCCCTGCTAGGGGAGTGAAACAGACCTGAAATCGTGCGTCCACAAGCTATGGGAGCGTCGTTCGCGACGCGACCGTTTGCCTTTTGCATAATGAGTCCGCGAGTCAGTCCGACAGGCGAGCCTAACCGGAAGGGGAGGCGCAGCGAAAGCGAGTCCGAACAGGGCGCCCGAGTCGGCCGGACTGGACCCGAAGCCCATGCGAGCTATCCTTGGACAGCGTGAAGCCTCCGTAACGGGAGGTGGAGGCGCGAATCTGTGACCGTTGAAAAGGTCTAGAACGAGCTGAGGATGGGAGCGAAAGACTTATCAAGCTGGGTGATAGCTGGTTCTCTCCGAAATGCCTTTAGGGGCAGCGTCGCGGAACGCACCGCGTGGATGTAGAGCACTGACCGATCTAGGGTCCCTACCGGGATGCCGAAGTCCGTCAAACTCCGAAGGCCACGCGCGACACCGCGGCAGTGAGACGGTGGGGGCTAAGCTCCATCGTCGAAAGGGAAACAGCCCTCGACCGCCGAATAAGGTCCCAAATCTGCGTTAAGTCACTAAGGCAGTGAGGCCTCTCAGACAGGTAGGATGTTGGCTCAGAGGCAGCCATCATTTAAACAGTGCGTAACAGCTGACTACTCGAGAGGCCCCGCGCCGAAAATGATCGGGAGTTAAACGCGGAACCGAATTCGCGGACCGGCCGCAAGGCCGGTGGTAGGAGAGCGTAGTGCGACGGGCAGAAGCCGCGCCGGGGACGGGCGGTGGACTTCGCACTAGCGATTATGCGGACATGAGTAACGAAAAACCGGATGAGAATTCCGGTCGCCGGAATCCCAAGGCTTCCCGGGGCAGGTTCGTCCGCCCGGGGTCAGTCGGCACCTAAGGCGAGGCCGAAAGGCGTAGTCGATGGACATGAGGTTAATATTCCTCAACTGACGGGGGTTTAAGTTTGGATTGGAGAAGGATAGTGACGGGAGTTAATGGTTAGCTCCTATGCTTTAGGGAACTAAAGTGTTTAGTTTGCGGTTTACCGTGAGCAAGGCCATGTATCCATGCTTCCTAGAAAAGTCCAGATGTATTAACCCGCCAGCCGTACCAAAACCGACACAGGTGGGAGGGTACAGACATACCAAGGCGCGCGAGAGAAACCTCGTTAAGGAACTCGGCAACATAGCCCCGTAACTTCGGGAGAAGGGGTCCTCCAGGGCAATGCCTGGAGGCGCAGTAAACGGGCCCATGCGACTGTTTAACAAAAACATAGCACTCTGCGAACGCGCAAGCGGATGTATAGAGTGTGACACGTGACCAATGCGGAAAGGTCAAGGCAAGGGGTCAGCCGCAAGGCGAAGCTCCGAACCAAAGCCCCCGTGAATGTCGGCCGTAACTATAACGGTCCTAAGGTAGCGAAATTCCTTGTCGGGC
>JAZLJP010000100.1:0-44110 GCA_045617985.1 Kiritimatiellia bacterium | reverse complement strand
CTTGGAGGCCTTGGATCGCGAAGTCAAACGAGAAAATGAAAATCCGTCGATAGGTATCATTCTTTGCCCTAAGGCGAACAGTTTCGATGTGGCCTATACGCTCAATCGCACGATGAGTCCGATGATGGTTGCCGAATATCGTCGGTTGCTGATTCCCGAAGACGTGATGAAGAAGTCATTGGCGGAATATTGCGCTTTCATGAAAAATGACGTCATCACGCAGACGAGTCAGGAATTCGCGGAATGATGGACCTCGACACCTATCTTGAAGTCGGCGAGCCGGGCGCGAAGGAGAGGGCCTATGCTTGGGCGACGGCCATTGGCCTGCAGCAGGTCGATGGACTCAAGCCCTCGAAGGCCGAGTGGGTGCTGAACAACGAAGATTCCGTGCACTACACGCCGTCGATCATGGTCAAGGATACGCTCGAGTACGAATTTGACCGGGAGAAGAATTTCCGCTACAAGGGCCTTTCTGAAAATGCCTTCGTCTCGCACTTTGCCGCGTTCATTGCCAGCATCTGGCAGATACATCCGTTCCGCGAAGGCAATACGCGCACGGTCGGGCTCTTCGCGATCAAGTATCTCCGCTCGCGCGGCTACGCCGTCACCAACACGCTCTTCGCCGAAAAGTCGTGGTATTTCCGCAACGCACTCGTCCGCGCCAACTACGAGAACGACCGCCGCGGTGTCGAAAAGACGCTTCTCCCGCTCGAGGAGTTCTTCAGGGTGCTTCTCTTCGACGCGCAGATCGAACTCCGCAACCGCTTCCTCCACATCGACTACAACTACGGCACCCCAACAGCCGATGCCATCGCCCCGCTTCATCGCACCACGAAGAAGGCCGAACGTGGAAGTGACCAGAAAAGTGACCAGAAAATCCTGTTGGCCCTCAAGCAGAATCCAATGGAAACAATCGCAGGGCTTGTCGAATCAACAGGGCTTTCACCGAGTGGTGTGAAGAAGATTCTCCGCAAACTCAAAGAATCCAATCGTCTCCGCCGCATCGGCCCAGACAAAGGCGGTCATTGGGAAGTGATTGAAGGGGAGGTGGCGAGGTGAAGAAGATGGTGAAAAGGAGCATGACCAAGGTCGTTGATGAGGATTTCTCATCGGTGTTCGAGATTATCTCTTGTCGGCGGAATCGGGCGTTGATGGCGGTCAACGTCGAGCTGCTGATGACGTACTGGGAAATAGGCGCGTTCCTTTCGTCGCGGATTCATGCCGGCAGTTGGGATGCGGCCGTCGTCGGTCGTCTTGCAGACTATCTCAAGCGGCAAGATCCAACGCTTAGAGGATACGGTAAGAGCAATCTGTATAATATGGCAAAGGTCTACGACGTCTTTTCGTCGGAGGCATTTTCCACTCTGAACGACCGTCATCAAAAGCAGCTTACGGCGGGACTGGACTTTTTCCAGTTGCCAACTGGAAAAAGTGGTGGTGTGGGAGGTGGGGTTCACGAAGTTGACATTTCCCATTCAGCGACTGGAAAATGTTTGCCGAAAGTCTTGTGCCTTACGAGCTTCACCAATCTTGTGTTGATTGCAAATTATTGCCAGAGTCCGCAGGAGTTGCTTTGCTTGCGGAAGGTGAGGAGGTGAAATGAAACTCTCTTCTGGAACAAAGTGTAGGTGCACACTTGGTGAGCTGATCGAGTGCTTTGACAACAAACGCATTCCCTTGTCAGCGCAAGAGCGGGCAACACGAAAAGGCCCGTATCGCTACTACGGCGCTCAGAACGTTGTTGATCACATTGATGCGTATTTGTTTGATGGCGAATATGCCCTGATTGCAGAAGATGGGGAAAACCTTCGCTCGCAAAAACAGGATGTGGCACAGATTGTCGAAGGGCAGTTCTGGGTAAACAACCACGCCCATATCATTCAGGCAAACGCAAATGCCGATCTGTGGTACTTGTGTGCGCTACTGAATCAGACGGACATTTCGCGATATATCTCTGGTTCTGCACAACCCAAGTTGAGCCAGGAGGGCATGCGTAAAATTGTCGTCGAAGTTCCTGATGTGCAGGAACAGCGGCGTATTGGTTTGCTGTTGCGCAGCCTCGATCGCAAGATCGCGCTGAACCGCAAGAAGATCGCGACGCTGGAGAAGATGGCGAAGGAGATCTACGACTACTGGTTCGTGCAATACGACTTCCCGGACGCCAACGGCCGTCCCTACAAATCCTCCGGCGGCGAAATGGTCTACTCCCCCGAACTCAAACGCGAAATCCCGAAGGGGTGGCGGGTTGATGTACTGTCGAGTTTCTGTGAAGTAGTGAATGGTGCAACTCCTTCTACATCAACAATGGGGAATTATGGGGGGAATATCGTCTGGATTACGCCGAAAGATCTTTCGGATCAGGGACAGAAGTTTATTGCTTGTGGCGAACGGTGCATAACTAAACTTGGATATGAATCTTGTAGCACGCATATGATACCTAAAGGCTCGTTGCTGATGTCAAGTCGGGCTCCTATTGGCTTGCTGGCAATGGCAGCCTGTGAACTTTGTACTAATCAGGGATTTAAGAATCTTGTCCCGAACGATATGTCCGATCGATTTTATTTGTATTATTACCTCCAGTCGCATATGTCGCAGATTGAACAGTTAGGCTCTGGTACAACTTTCAAGGAAGTTTCGCGAGAGGCAATCTCAAAATACCCTATTCTGTATGTCACGGATCAGATGGTTCGAAAATGTTGGGTCGATTTCATTTCGCCGATTTTTGGACGCCAGATGGTCTTGCAAGATGAAATTGATCGACTGATCGCTCTTCGCGACTTTCTTCTTCCGCTACTAATGAACGGCCAGGTGAAAGTGGGGGAATAGTATGGCGCGGATTGATGATATGATTGAAGAGCCGGAGCATCCCTATTTGGGTGCCGAGTTTGGTCGTCGTCATGTCGATCCGTCTACCGCGACCAACGCACGGCAAGCCGGGGAATATATCGCATCGAATGGGGCATTGCAAGCGGCTGCCCGAGAAGAAACCGAGCGAAAGCGTAGGGTTGACGAAGCAATGATAGAGTTGAATGAGTCAACGAAGAAGCAGAATCAGATTCTTAGTGTGCAGATTGAAAAGCTGACGGAGGAGAAAGTGGCAGAAGCAAAATATGAATATGACGTGTTCGTCTCGCATGCCAACGACAACAAGCAGGCTTTTGTTGATTCTCTAAGCGCCGGATTGAATCGTCTTGGAATTAAGGTTTGGTACGACTCTTCAGTTCTTGACTGGGGCGATGATTGGAAGGCGAAGATAGTGGAGGGCTTGGCCAAAAGTCGATTTGGAATCGTTGTCTTGTCGCCACAATTCATTGATCGCGAATGGACAACGAAGGAACTGCAGGAATTGTTGAATCGTCAGAACGAACGGCATGAAAAGGTTGTTCTGCCGTTACTCTACAATCTGACAGTCGATGATATGAAGGCAAAATACCCTGACCTTGCCCCGATTCAGGCGCGTGTCATTCGTGAAGATGAAGACGCAAAGGACGTCGTAATAGACTTTGCCAGGATTCTGATTCGGGCATTGAAAAATGGCTAGGAGAATTAACATTACGAAAGAGTGGTCCGTGTAGACGGGGCCTTAACAGAAAGGAATATTCAAATGAGTGGTGTTGCAGGCAAAGAGCCAGAGACGATTGTTGTTAAGATGACTTTGAGTGACTGTGCTGAGTATTGCGAGGCAAAAGTTCGCAAACTTGGCCCAGGAAAGAGGGCCAGCGTATTGAATGCAATCAAGAATACATTCAATTTCAAGGCCGACATTACAGATGATCAAGCAGAAAAGATTTATACCATTCTCAAGAACCGCAGGGTGTTTGGCGAAGAAGGTGGGAAAATCTTTTGGCCGTGAAAGGGTGTTGTGTGGTGTAATTCTTAATAGCGGGACTCTTAGGGTTTCGGGGAAGTAGGGAGTTTGGATATGGGTGTTCGGTTGATGGGGTTTGATTATTCGCTGTTTACACGCTACATTCGCGAGAATCCGGCACGGCGGTTCGTACGCATGAGCCATTCCGAGTATTTCCGCCGTGTCAACGAGATTTCGTTTCTGGGTCGTACTCCTCCGTGCTTTGCGCCGCAGGCTAGAGGCCCCAAGATAGGGCCTGATGAATGACTCAGATACGCCCGAGAAGATCGAGATGTGGTAATTCGGATTGCGGAGAATGGGTTTGCGTGGTATAATTTTAATAACCTTAAAGAAGGATTTGAAAATGAATAAACAGATATTCCATGGAATCTTCGTTGCGGCTCTCGTTGCCGTTGGCACTGTGGCGGCGTATCCGGCGCCCTGGGGGGCGGATGTGAGCACGCCCGAGAAGATGGCCGCTGTGCAGGAACGCTGCTGGAAACACGACACTTCCAAGGACGTGAGGGTATGGCCCGAAGGCAAGGTGCCGTTCCAGAAGGGGCAGGGGCCGATCAAATTCAAGAACCATGAACTCTACCAGAGCAACGTCGTCATCGGCGAGATCAACGATCCGATCTTCACTTTCTTCGCCGCACCGGGCGAGGGCGTGAAGCCGGTCGTCGTCGTGCTGCCGGGCGGCGGCTACTTCCAGCTCGGCTGGAACAAGGAAGGTACGGAAATCGCCGAATGGTTGAACCGGAACGGCTATTCCGCCGCGGTGCTGCTCTATCGCGTGCCGGGCCAGCGCAAGGCCGCGCTGTGCGACACGCAGCGCACGATCTCGCTTTTGCGGCGCGACGCGAAAAAGTACAACATCGACCCGGGGCTTGTGGGCGTGATCGGCTTTTCCGCCGGCGCCAACCTCGCGGTGCGCGCCGCCACCGGCTGGAAGGAACGCGCCTACGCGCGCGTTGACGATGCGGACGACATCTCCTGCCGGCCCGACTTCCAGATGCCGATCTATCCCTGGGATCTCCTGCCGGGCAATGTCCGCAAGGACCATCTGCCGGTCGACCAGCTGAAACCCGAATACCCGGTCACCCGTGAAACGCCGCCGGCGTTCATCGCCCAGGCGCAGGACGACGCCTGCAAGATCGAGACCGCCGTCGGCTACTATCTTGCGCTGCAGCGCCGGAATATCCCCTGCGAGCTCCACGTCTATCCGTTCGGCGGCCACGGCTACGGCCTCCGCAAGCTGGGTACGCCTTGCGACAGTTGGAGCGACATGGCCGCTATCTGGCTGAAGGGCCTCAAAGCTTGGCGCGCGCGCTCGAAAGAGAGAAAGGCGGCGAAATGAAAAAGAGAATGACATCGCTGATGGCGGTGGTGTTTCTTGCGGGATGGACGTGGGCTGAATCTGCGGACAAAAACGCCGCGCCTGCGGATGAACTTGCGCGAAAGCAGTACACGGCGGCGATTCCGCTCGCGCCGGAGGGATACCGGCGGCCGAAGGACTGGAAGCCGGTGCTCTATCCGAAGTCGCTTCACCAGATCGCGAAAGACCACTCCGCCGAGACGATGGCCCTCGCGAAGAAGCAGATGGAGAAGGTCAGGGCGGTCAACGCCAAGGGCAAGTATTCGGCGACCGGCAAGGCGATGGACGCCCACAAGTGCCCCGAATGGTTCGTCGACGCCAAACTCGGCATGTTCATCGACTGGGGCCCCTATTCCCTGGCTTCGTGGTGCCCGTATGTCAAGGGACAGCGCCTCTACACCGACTGGTACGAGATGCGGTGTCGTTCCGTCAAGGCCTTCGTCGCGTATCACAACAAGAATTGGGGAAAGGATTTCAAGCCCGACCATTTCATGGACCTCTTCCGCGCGAAGGACTTCGACGCACCCAAGCTGATGAAATTCTTCCGTGAATGCGGCGCCAAATATGTGATTCCGTTCCTCAACCACCACTCCGGTTTTACGGAATGGGATTGTTCGTACACCTTCCGCGACACCGTCGACCAGGGTCCGCGCCGCGACCTCGCGAAGGAGATCGCCGATGCCTGCCGCGCGGAGGGACTCAAGTTCGGCGTCTACAATTCGCAGGCGGCCGAGTGGGAGTATCCGATCCTCCAGAACGATGGTTCGATCAAGATCCTGCAATTCGACGGACGCACCCAGCGGCCCTATACGCCCGCCATGGAAAGCATCTGCTCCGGCAAGATCCCGGTGAAGGATTTCGTGTACGACTACAAGGTGCCGCAGATGACCGAGTTCGTCGACAAGTACGATCCCGACATCCTCTGGTACGACGGCGACTGGATGACCCCTGCGGCGAAAAACGGCAGCTACGAGATCACCGCCTATTTCTACAACAAGGCCGAGGGCCGCAAGGAGGTTGCCTGCAACGACCGCTACGGTCTGCTTGAGCGGGCTGAAATCCAGCAGGCCGCGCGGGACGGCAAGTACAAGCCGGGCCTCAAGCCGCGCAACTGGGCGCGCACGGTGCGTGGCGACTACTACACGGACGAATGGGGCGACACCGAAGAGAACCTCGATCCGTCCCGTTGGCACCCCTGGGAAAGCTGTTCGGGCATGTCGAAGTGCTACGGCAACCATTGGATGGAAAACTACGATTCGTCGCTCATCATGTCCGAAAAGCAGTTCATCGTCCATTTCGCCGACATCGTCGCGCGCGGCGGCTGCCTGCTGCTCCTGGTGAACCTCGAACCCCAGGGATCGCTCCGCAAGAACCAGGAAGAACGCCTGCGCCAGATCGGCGCCTGGTTGAAGCGCTATGGCGAGGCCATCTATGCCACGCGCATCTGCGCGCCCTACAAGACGGCGAAGATCGACTATACGCAGTCCAAAGACGGGAAAACCGCCTACGCGATCGTGAAGGAACCGGCAGCGGAAATCGCATTGGAGTGCGAGCTGCCCGATTCGGCCGCGGTGACGATCCTCGGTACGGACGATCGCCTCGCAACCCGCCGTGACGGCAAGCGGCTTGTCGTGTCGATTCCCCCGACCTACGCTGCGGCCCCGTTGCCGTTTGCGCTTCGCTGCGCGCGCTAAGGGGTATTCAAGAATACGCGCCGCATAATGGTAGAGGTTTGTTTAACGGTGTCAGACTTGTGTAATCAAGAGAGGTACAAGATGAAAAAACGGATCAGCAAATGGTTGGGTTTGTTGGCGGCGGCGACGGCGGGATTCTCCGCCGTGGCCGTGGAGATGCCGGCGGGATACACGCAGCTGGAATGGGTGCGGTCGACCGGGTTGCAGAACGTCAACACGAGGTGGAAAGCCTCGAAGACGCTCCGGGCCACGATGGATTTCATTCCACTTGAGCAGACGGGCAACTCGATGCTCGGCACAGCGAAGAGCGATGTGCTTCAGGCCTGGCGCTTCTTCAACTATAGCGGCGGCTTCATCTTCGACTGCGCGTCGAACAACGGCAGCTACATACGCTCAGGGCAGGACGCATCAAAGAAACTCGACACGGCAACGCGCTATGTGCTGGAATGCGGCATCAACGATTCCAATCAGGTCTACGTGAAGGCGACGGATGTGGCAACGGGTGCAGTCCTCGCGCCGGCAACCAAGGCGGCCGGCGGTACTCCACCGGAGGCGGAAGACGTCTATGTGTTCGGCGGGTTCGTGAAGACGGTGATGTGCTACGAACGCATGACGCTTTATTCCCTGCAGCTCTCCGACGTGGTGGACGGTACGCGCCGGCTCGTACGCGACTTCGTGCCCTGCCGCACGCCCGCCAACGAGGTCGGCCTGTGGGAACGTGTCGAAGGCAAGTTCTACGCGACGGAGGGAACGGGACGCCTGGTGTGCCCGGACGATCCGGCATCGAAGGTTACCTATCTCATTGCCAACGGCTACGAGCGTGTTCAGACCGGTGTCTATGCGACGAAGACGCTGCAGGCGGAGCTCGACTGGGCCCCGCTCGCGGCGACGGGCGACATCGTGGTGGGTACGCATGTGGATGCGAGCGATGCGGTGGCCTGGCGCTATTTCAATGCGAGCTGGCACTACTACTTCGACTGCGGCTGCGGGAGCGGCAGCAATGGCCGCGTGAGCGACAATGGGACGATGACGAGCGGCACGCGCTATCTCTCCAAGTTCGGCACCGAGGATGGCAATTCCAACCTTGCCTACCTTGATGTGACGCGCCTGACGGACGGTGCGAAGGTCGTCAACCACAAAACCAACGGCAGCAACAACAATATCGAGTCTCAACCGGTCTGCGTGTGCGGCGGCAACATGAAGGGCAATTACAGCCATGTGGCGATGCGCTTCTGGTCTCTCAAACTTCTGGATCTGGTCGACGGTACGCGTCAGGTCGTGGGCGACTATGTGCCGATGCGTCGGGCGGCCGGCGAGGTCGGCATGGTCGATCGTGCGCATAACAACACCTACTACCCCAATGCAGGCAAGGGGGCCTTCAACTGGGGTGGCATTGCCTACACGGACGACGGCGGGGTGCTCGCCATTCATGAAGGTACGCTCGCCGAGGCCGAACAGGATGTGAACGACTTCTCGATCGTCTCGAAGGTCGGTCGTTACATGGCGGATTTCAGCGGTGTTGCCTCGTACCCCGCGCTGAACATTGCGGAGGGTACGTTCTCGCTCCAGAACGGTGCGACGGGCGATTATGCGGTGAGGGGCGCGTTGACGGTCGCCGGCGGTACGCACATCAAGGTCGACATTTCGGATACGGCCTGCGACCGCATCACGGCGGGGTCGGTCGCGCTGACCGCTTCGGCGACGAATCCCGTCTTCATCGACTTGGCGCCCATCCATACGAACCATCAGTACGCGGCGGCGTACACGCTGATGTCGTTGCCGGCGGGGGCGGATGCGTCGACCGCCGACTGTTTCGTGGCGAACTGTGACGAGGTACCGTTTGCCTTCCGTGTGGAAAACGGCAACCTCGTGATGGCTCCGCGTACGGATCTTATCGTTTCGGCGATTTGGAAGGGCGACACGCGCGCCCCCGCGAACTTCGATCTTTCGAATCCGGAGAACTGGACCTGTGTCAATACGTTGGGTACGGAGGTGGAGGGCGCCCTGCCTACGGAAGAAACAGCGGTCGTTGTTCCCTCGGGCAGCACATTCAACTGGCCGAAGGGGGCGACGCTTGCGTTCAAGAGTGTGCAGCTGCCGTCGACCTTGGGCGGCGATTGCGATTGGAGCGGCTGTCCCCTGCCGTTGACCGGCACCATCGACTTGTGCGGACATACGTTGAGCCTGGCGCAGCCCGATGGTACGGCGACGGTCACGAATGGCGTCTTGCGAATGGTTGTCGGCCCCGGCGAAACGCGGACGGCGCGTTCGGCCAACGACACGATTGTGCCTAGCGCAAACGTGAAGTTCGTATTCGACAGTGCAAGCGAGCATCCCGTCGAGGTGAGCGACCAGCTGCTGCTCAAGGCTGGCGATGTCGACATTCTCTCGGGTACGATCCGGCTCGTCCATGGCAATCTCGCCGGTGCGGCCGTGCCGGGTACGCTCTACGTGGCGGCGGGGGCGACGCTCGATTTCAATTTGGCTGACAACGTCTACCAAAAGGGGCCCATGAACGAGCCGACGCATGGCAAGACGCTCGTTCTCGCGGGCACGGTTCTCAATGACGGTGCCGGCTTGGAGGGCCCGAACGCCCTCATGTGCCACCTGGTCGTGCGGGAAGGAGGAACCATTGGCGGACTCACGGTCAACGCGACCGGCAGCGTGACGAACCGCATCGACGCCCGTAAACTCACGGGCAGTAGCGAAACGAACCTCGTCATCGAAGGCGCGGTACCGTTGACCGTGTGCGCGGGCGTGAAGACGGTCTTCAGCGATGGGCCGCGTTTTGCACTCGACCGCATCGACAACCGCGGCGGCTGGGTGCAGTTCGAAGGAACCTGTACGGGTTCGATTACGAACGGACTCCACTGCTACGGGGGATTGTTTGGCTATTGGGGCGCGGCGCGCTTTGATGGACTCGAGATCATTGTCGAAGACGGTACGACCGATTTGATCCATGCGGCGGATAATCTCACGATCGAGAACCAGCCCCTGGAGATCAAAGAAGGGGCGACGTTGCATGGCGTAGGTACGTACGGGGTGACATTGAATGGCGTATTGAAGGGCTCCGGAAATTTGACAGGCGTCAACATCGTGATGGGGGGCGACCGGAGCTGCTGGCAGGTCAAGGCGAATGCGACCGGCTTTACGTCGATCGTGAAGGTGGCGGAAGAAGATCTGGCGTTCATGACAAACTTGAAGATGTTCGATGTTGAACTGGACGGTGAGACGCTGCCGGAGAAGCTGGTGGTGGGCCCGGCCGGTTCGACCACGGCCGGTCAGGCGAGTCTCGTCACGGTGCGCATCCATACGCCTGAAGGACGCGAGTGCGCCGTGGGCTGGCTGACGGTCGAGGATGTCGACGGTGCGCCGAAGATCGTCCTCAACGTGGCGCAGGGGACGCCGGTGGTGACGGCCCTGTGGAAGGGATGGAACAATCCGAGCCTGCTCGCGCCGGAGAACTGGGTTTGCTCGAATGCGACGGGACTCGTCGAAGGAGCGTTTCCAACGGAAGTGACGGCCGTGACGGTGCCGGGCGATTCCGACTTCACGTGCCCGGCGGCGACGCCGCTCGTCTGTCGTACGTTCGAGGTGAGCGGGCAGTTGACGGCTGATCGCGACTGGTCGGGCGTGAAGAGTCTTTTCGTCGGAACGCTCGATCTGAACGGACATGTCCTGACGCTGGGCAATCTGAATGGTTCGGCGACGATTTCGAACACGGCGGAGCAGCCGGGTACCGTGCGGGTGACGGTGCCGGAGGGCGCGGTTGTGCCGGTCGACTATACGACGGTGCAGCTCGGCGAGAATATCGCGTTTGCCAAGGACGGCGCGGGCGCGCTCGATGTGCAGGATACGATCCTTGGGCAGGCCGGAGACGTGCAGCTCCTCGACGGACGGGTGAAGATCATTCACGGCAAGCAGACGGCGGCGGCGCGTGCGGGGACGCTCCTGATTGACTCGAACGCCGTGCTTGATGCGAATTTGCCGGACCGCATTTACACGAATCTCGGGCTCAACGATCCCACGCATGGCAAGACGATCGTCCTGCGGGGTATGCTCGTCAACGAGGGCGTGGGTGCGGTGGATGCGAATGCGATTTTGGGACGGGTCATTGTCGAAGAGGGCGGCCGAATCGGCGGGCCGGCCGAGACGGGGAACCGCATCGACATGCGCACGCTCTCGGGGTCGGCGAACAACGTGGCCGTGCTGGAAGGCGCGGTGCCGCTGACGCTCTTGCGAAACAACTATCTCGTGTTTTCGGGTGTGACGGCGAATCTCGACCGCATTGACAACCGGGGCCGGCTTTGGATCGAGGGGACGGTCACGGGGTCGATCACGAATGGCGTCCACTGCTTTGATTCAAGCGAGTTTTGCTGGTGGGATGTTGTGAACGCGGCCGGGCTTAAGGTGGTCATCGAGGATGGCCTGTGCGACTTTACGCAGAAAGAGATGGCCGAGACGCAGAGCAAGATGGTCCTCGAGGTCAAGGAAGGGGCAACGTTGAACAAGGTCGGATCCTCCTCGTTTACATGGAATGGACGGCTTTCGGGCAACGGCGCGATCCAGGGCTATGCGTTCATGATCGGCGGCGCGGATTCCTGCTGGGCGATGAAGGCCGACGACACGGGTTTCACCGAGAAGGTGTCGTTCGTCGGCGAGGTGAGCGTCAACATCTTCAAGACGCTCAAGCGCATCGAGGTTCAGTATACGGGCGATCCGTCCGTGCCGAAGCGCCTCGTGATCGCGCCGTGCGGCTGGCTCACGCAGGCCGAGGCCAATGCGATCGAACTGGCCGTCACGGATGCGAACGGCGAGCCGCTCGAAGGTTTCAGCCTCTATGTGAACGGCGAGCAGCAGCTTGAACTGCAGGTTGGTTTCGCGACGATTGAAAAGGCCACGTACATCGGCGCGGGCGACGATCCGAACGACCTCTCCGATCCGGCCAACTGGTCCTGCACGACGGCGGGGCTGCCCGTGACGGGTGTACCGATGGCGCTCACGGAGCTGACGATTCCTGACGACAAGGTGTTCACCTGCACGAATGCATCGCAGATCGCCTTTGCGAAGATCAATTTCCCGCGCGTGCTGCCGGGCGATTCGGATTGGCGTGGATTGGGGTCCGTCGCCATCGACACCACGATCAACCTCAACGGGCACAAGCTCTACGTGAGCGACCTGAAGGGCGCGGGTACGCTCTATTCGGGCGTGCAGGAAATCGAATGGATCGAGTCCGACGGCGGCCAGTTCATCGACATCGGCCTCACGCCGAAGGCGACGCTGCAGGCCGAGATGGACTTCATCCCCCGCGATTTCACCGGTGAAGCGCTCGTTGGCGCCTATGTGGACGACAAGACAGACTGGCGCTTTGCGGACTTTTCGGGCGGCGCGTTCTTCGATTGCGGCAATGCGCGCGCGGGTGCAACCTCGAACGGGGCGATTGTCACGCTCGGCACGCGTTACACGGCGCAGTTCGGCACGGATGGTTCGAAGATCTACAATCGGATCAACGGCGGATCCCTTTCGCGCGAACAGACAGCCAACGCGAATGGCTCGGTCAACACGAGTCGTACGATCTATGTGTTTGCGAACAATAAGAGCGGCACGGCGATGTGCGCGAAGATGCGCCTGTACAGTCTCAAATTCTGGGATGTGACGGCCGACGGGAAGCAGCTCGTGCGCGATCTCGTGCCGGCGCGGCGCGCGGGCGACGGGATGGCGGGCCTCTACGACCGCGTGGCGTGCGTGTTCTATCCGAACAAGGGAGCGACGCCGTTCCAGGCTTCGATCTCGACCTATACGGGATCGGTTGGTCTTTCCGAACTCCACATCAACGTGCCGGCACCGCGCACGGTGGACAATGCGACCGTGGCGATTTCGGGCGGTATCAAGGTGGTCAAGGAGGGCGGTGGTACCCTCCGTTCGACGAAGGGCGGCCAGACCTGGGGCGGCGGCACGGTCGTCGACGCAGGCCAGTTCATGGCGAAGAAGGAATGCTACCCGTGGGCGGGGGTGGAGGACGAAGTCGTCATCAACTCGAACGGCGTGTTCAACGTGTGGGGCGGTGGCGACTGCGTGAGCCCGACGACGAAGTTTACGCTCGCCGGCGGCACGATCGCGAACCTGATGGGCGACTGCGGGACTGGCAATGCGAGCATCGGTACGGTGCGGCTGACGGCGGATTCGAAGCTGGACGCGCAGTATTCGCTGGGCTTCGTCGGCGGCGGGTACGCCCCGACGCTGCTGGACCTCGCCGGGCACGAACTCACCGTGAACATCGGCGTTGGCAAGAGGTTCTACGTGGACAACTGCGAAATGACGAAGGGCAAGGTCACTGTGACGACAGGAGGTTTTATCACCTTCGACAAGACGTCCGTACGGGCGAGAGAGACCGACTTCGACTTGAATTGCGCCCTCACCCTCAATTGCCCGGTTGACGTACACGATCTCACGATGCGTTGGGGCACTGCGCAGTATCTCGAAGGTGCGTCGTGGATCAACATCCACGGCACCTATACGCCGGTCAGCGACTATCTCTGGCACTTCAACATGATGGACGGTTCGACGATCGATCTCAGGGGCCGTACGTCGCCGCTGCCGGCCGGAGCACAGCTCACCTGTGAAGACGGTGCGCGCGTGAAGGTGAAGCTTGATCTTGCGAACATCAAGAAGAACGAGTCGCTCATCACGTGGGACGCGAAACCGAATGCGAAGTTCGTCGCCGTCGCGTCGATGCCGTGCGGTCTCATTGCGCGTGACGATGGCCTCTACGCCACCACCGGGCTGACGTTGTTCCTGCGTTAATGACGGTAAAGCCAATGTGCAACGAGCCGTTCAGCTCCGAAAAGCTCGAGAAGAAATGAAACGGGAGGGACAGTCCCCGGCGATTGTTCAAGAAAGGATGGAATGCGATGAAAGTTTCTCGTCTTGGTGATTGGTTTCCCGTAGGATTGGGAATCGCCCCGTGTGGCGCTGCCGTGTGGCGGTGCCTGTTCGGGGCCGCCCTTTGCGTTTTCGCCGCCGGCAGAATGCCGGCGGGCGAGTTGCGCATCATGCCGATGGGCGATTCGATCACCTACGGCTCGCACTCGGCCGCCACGGCCGGCTATCGCGGGCCGCTCTATACGCTGCTCGCGGAAGCGGGCTATGCGAATTTCAAATTCGTGGGCACCGCCACGGATACGCCCGGTACGCTCCCTTCGGACCAGCAGCATCACGAAGGGCACAGCGGGTGGGTGATCCAGAACGGCAACGGGAAGGGCATGTACGAATATCTGCCCACCTCGTTCAGCACGATTCTCGGGCCGCATGTGATTCTGCTCCATCTCGGCACGAACGATGCGCCCACGCCCTCCACGTTCTC
This sequence comes from Kiritimatiellia bacterium, assembly GCA_045617985.1. GTDB lineage: Bacteria > Verrucomicrobiota > Kiritimatiellia > RFP12 > UBA1067 > RUG572. Next base: position 29,831 of record JAZLJP010000100.1, on the reverse strand, counting down.
GGATGCCGTCAATCGTCTCGACCAGCTGCTCGATCGCATCAGCGCGCTGCAGCCCTCGGCGCACATCATTCTCACCTCGCTCCTCGAGCGTACGGACAACGCCTCCTACAATACGAGCATCGTCACCTCTTACAATCCCTACCTGCCGAGCATCGCCGCCGCGCATGCGGCACGCGGCCAGAAGGTGCATTTCTACGACATGCGCCCGAAGGTGAACGCGGCGAGGGAGCTCGACGACGGCCTCCACCCGAATGCGGTCGGCTACGCCCACATGGCCGAGGGCTGGCTTGAGGCGATCTCCGCAATCGTCGCGCCCGCAGCCGACTATCCGGATGTCGCACCGGCCGTGGTGAGCAATACGGTCGCCTGCACGGCTTCGGCCGCTACGGCGAGCCTGCGCTTCAACACGCCGCTCGCCGCCGCTTCGGCAAGCGAGCTCGCGCACTACGCGGTGGCGCCGGAGGGGCGCGTGGCCTCGGCCGCGCTTTCAGCGGATGCGCGCACGGTGACGTTGACCCTGGAAGGGCTCGTGAAGGGCGGCGCGCACACGCTCACCGTGGAGGGACTCGCGAACGAATCGTCGTCCGCCACGCTCGCCGCCACCGAAATCGCGTTCGAGGCCGTGCTCCAGCCCGGCGTTGCGGGGAAGGTGGACGAACTTCCGAAGTATGAGCTCGTCTACGATCTCGACATCCTTCCGCGCGCGGCCGTGTACGATACGAATACGGTCATCTACGCCGTTGACAACCACACGAAGGTGGGCAAATTTTCGCGCATCGCCTACTACCTCGAATTGCAGAAGCCGAACGCGCCGCTTCAATACGTGTGGGTGTCGATGGATGCGTTTACGGACGACGCCGGCAAGATCGCGCTTCCCACGCGCGCAAGCGGCGCCGTGTTCCAGCAGCTCGTTTCCAATCTGAAGGTGTACAGCAACGTGGCGGGCGTGCCCACGGGCGCACGCGCGGAAGGCAACATCGAGTTCTGGCCCTACAACTACACCGCCGGGCGGAAACTGAAACTCGACCAGGCGACGGACGGCGATTTCGATTCGGACGATACCAACGCCGGCGCCGACAACTTCGGCTCCATGCAGGTACATGACCGCGCCACAGGTACGACGCTTTTCGCCTACAACCTCTGGGGCGGCCGAAATGGCAACAACGGCGCGCAGGATCTCGGCATCGGGAATTGCCCGACCGCCGGAAAGCGCGACTGGACGCGCGCCGAGAATTCGGCCACCTATTCGCTTCGGCACCTGCAGGTGTACGTGATGCCCGACGTGGCCGACCGTACGCCCCCTACGCTCGATTCCGCCCTGTGCGCTGCGGATGGGCGCACGATCGTACTCACCTTCTCGAAGCCCGTTGCGGCAAACGGCCTCGACGGCTGCTTCGCGCTTTCGGACGGCTCGCGGATCGACCGCGCAACGCGCCGCGCCGACAATCCGCGCATCGTCGAACTTTCGCTCGGCGCGTTCGCGCAGCTGGAAGGCCTCACCGTCACGGTGACGGGTCTTCACGATGCGGCGCCGTACGCGAACGTAATGCCGCAAACGACGAGGCCGGTGGAGGCGCTCGAACTCCCCGCCGCCATCACGCGCCAGGTCGCGGCGTCGCTCACCGCAGGCTATCAGCTCGTCTACACGCTCGAGTTCTCCTCGCCGGTGAACCAGGGCTGGACCGCGAAGAACGCGGGCAAGGAAATCTACACGGTGGACCGCACGCCCCTCCGGAGGGGTTTCGATCGCGTGGCGTATTTCTACGAGCTTGAAAAGGCCGACGGCACGCACCAGTATGTGTGGACTTCCATGAAAGCCTTCACCGAGAACGAAGACTACATTGGCGTGCCGCTTAAGAAATTCGGCAAGCTGTGGGATGTGCGCGTGGAGGATTTGGAAGTCGCCTCGAACGTTTCCGGCGTTTCCACCGGCACGGGTTTCAACGGCGCGATCGAATTCGGCTACGGCGGGTTTTCCGCGCCGGCCAACAGCGGCTATGCGGGCGCAAGCAGTTCGGCCTACGATTTCGATGACACGCTTCAGTCGAGCAACGACTACGGCTGCATGCAGGTGCACAACCTCGACGCGAAACAGGTGGTGTGGGACTTCGGCCGCTGGGGCCGCACGGGTTCCTATTTCGAATACGGCATCGGTACGAACCGCGCGGGCGGCGAGCCCGACTACACGTTCACGGAAAACGGGCACCTCTACCGGAAGATGACGCTCCATGTGCTCGTGCGCCCGACGGCTGCCTTCCCGCAGATGCCCGCGCGCATTGCGGCGAACGTGCCCGAAGCGGCGGACTACCAGCTCGTCTACCAGCTCGACCTGCCCGTGAAGGGCTACTTCTCGAACGCGGCCAGCAACGCGCTCATCACGGCGGTGAACCGTGCGGCGGGCACGGCGGCCTTCGACCGCCAGGCATATTTCCTCGAACTTGTGCCCGCGAACAATCGCGCCGTCACGAACTGGGTGTGGACCTCATTCGACGCCGTCACGGCCGACCCCACGAAACTCACGATCCCCTCGAGTTCGTCCGCAACCTGGACTTTCTGGCAGAAGGTCGATCACATGAACGTGTTCTCGAACGTGAGTTCGATCCAAACGGGTACGGATATCGCCACGGGCAACATCGAATTCCATAACAAGAATTTCGCGGGCACGAACCAGCTCGGCATTCCCGGCGCCAGTGCGAGCGCCTACGACTTCGGCGACTCCTATTCGTCGGGTGGCGACCACGCCTGCATGCAGGTGCATAACTATGGCGCGAAGCAGACCATCTGGGCGATCAACAAGTTCTATCGCACGAGTTCGACCGACTACCTCTGCCTCGGCATCGGGAACCGTCCGGGCGCGGCGGATTCGGACTGGCTCAACGCGAACAATGCGCGCGACTACGCCGAGCGGCGGCTCTTCGTTCTGGCGCGCCCGAAGGCGCAGGCGGGCCTGCCCGCGCTCACGGCGCGGCGCGTGATTGCAAGCGCCGCGTGCGATCGGCTGTGCGTCTCGTTCGGCGAAACGCTGCCGGGCGACGTCTCGGCGCTCGCGTCAAGCGCCGTTCTTTCGGCGGATGTCGCACTCGTGAAGGCCGAGCGTTCGCCCGCAGAGGGGCGCGACATGATCCTCACCCTCTCGAAACCGCTCGCGCCCGCGACGGCCTACACGCTCACCCTCACGCTCGGCGGTGCGGCGACAACGCTCGCGTTCACGACGCCGGCCGCTGCGGATCCGGCCGTCCTTTCGAGCGCGAACATTCCGGAACGCGGCGCGTACGAGCTTGTGTATGAACTCCCGATTCCGAACCAGGCGACGTTCTCCCACTACGGCGCCGACTATCGCCGCGATGAAAGCCGCTTCACGCCGAACCGTCCGTTCGACCGCGTGGCGTACTGCCTCGAGCTTGCGAATGCGCGTACGAACGAATGGGTGTGGGTGTCGTTCGATGCGGTGGAGACGAACCTCGCCAAGATCGGCCTGCCGACGATCGAACGCGGCATCCTCACGTGGGGGTATGTGGAGAACATGACCGTGTATGCCGGCACGAACCAGGGCGAACTGCCGTGCCAAACGGGTGCCTTCCCGATCGGCAACATCGAGTTCTGCGCGAGCAACTATGGGCAGGGCACCTATCTCGGGCTCGGAAACGCAAGTAAAACGCTGTTCGATTTCGACGACCTCTACAGCGATGAGGGCAAGATCGCGGGTTGCGGATCGATGCAGGTGCACAACCCCATTGTGGGCGAGACGGTGTTTTCGCTTTCGTCCTTCGGCAATGGCCCGGGATCCACCGGCGGCGGCGTCAACGCGCTGCGCGACGTCTCGGTGGGCATCGGGACGGGGCCCCTCGTGAACAACTCCGTCGACTGGACCTACGCGAAGAACGCGGTGGATTGGACGGTGAAGAACCTCTACGTCCTCGTGCGGCCGATTCCCGCCGGCGCGACGGGCGGCTTCCTCGTCGAGCCGGAGGGCGGCGTATTGACGCATGGCCGCCGGCCCACGCTCACGCTCACGGCTTCGGCGCCGGCGGCGCTCTCCTATCAGTGGCGGCTCAACGGCGAGGCGATTCCCTTCGCCGATACCGCGTGGCTCGACCTTGATTGGGCGACGGCGAAGACGGGCGTCTACGACGTGGTGGCGCGTCTCGCCGACGGCACGAGCGCCGTCTCGGCGCTTGCGCATGTGCGCGTCGCGCCGAGAGAGACGCTCATCCTTGTCCGCTAGGCTGAACCTGGCGCCATACGTTCACGCTTTACTGGACATCGCATGGTTGGTTATGCTATAATGGGGTAAATTTACGAAAGGAGACGAGGATGGGAGTTTCAAAATTTTGTGGAAAATTGCTGTCGGTAGCGATGGCTTCGGTGGCCTTGCAGGGCTTGGGCGCTGCGGATTGTTCGCCTGAGGATCTGCTGCACCGCTGGAGCTTCACCGGCAACTACAACGACGTGATTGGCGGTATTACCGCAACGACGTTCGGTGCGGTTTCCTTCAACAATGCCGCCACGCCCACTGCGGCGCGGGTGGCGGGTACGGCAAAGGATACCGCCTACATCAAGCTCGGCGCCGGTATCGTGCCTGCCGAGACTTCACCGCTCACCATCGAAGTCTGGGCAACCCAGCATTCGGTGAAGAACTGGTCGCGCATCTTCGATTTCGGTTCCAATACGGATAACAACCTGCTGATGGCCTGGACCATGGGTACGGATGCCAACTCGGACTGCGTGGAGATCAAGACCGGGGCGACCTCGGTTCTCCGCGTCGAAAACTCGATGAGGCCCTACACGCTCAACGTGCCGTACCACATTTCGATGACCATCACGCCTACTGTAGACGGCAAGGCCACGCTCGCCTGGGCGAAGCGCGATGCGACCACCGGCGCAATACTGAATTCCGGGAGTGCCACGACGAGTCAGGCCTGGGATGCGAAGGTAATCGCGGGATATGCCTGGAACGGCCTGGGCCGTTCCCAGTACGGCGACTCCGATGCGGACGCCACCTACGACGAGATGCGCATCTGGAAGACGGCGCTCACCGCCGAGCAGCTCACCACGAGCGCACAGTTGGGGCCGGACGTGCTGCCGGTGCCGGCGAATCCCGGCATCACCCACACGATCAACCTCACGAGCGCGAACGGCACGGTGAGCGTGAACGGCGCACCGGGCGTGGGAACGGGCGTGGTGACGGTGCCGTGGTCCGCCGGGCTCCGCCTTACGGCGACGCCGGCTGCGGGCTACACCTTCTGCCGGTGGGAGGGCGACACGAAGTTCATCTCTTCGGGTTCGGTTACGTCGTCTGAAATCACCATCGGTACCGCCCAGGATATCACCTTGACCGCAGTGTTCGATACGGCCGTGGCCGTCTACGCGCGGTACGCGAACGGCGGGTTCAACTACCTCTCCTCCGGGAAGGGGCCGGTGGCGGCGCCCGAAGGCGGCATGAACAACAACATCACCATTCTCTTCTCCTCCGATGCCGAATATCAGGCGCTGAAGACGGTTTCCGAGGATGTCGCCAAGGCGAAGGGCCTTGAACTCGAGGCGAACATCACGCTTTCGGCCGATACCGATTGGACCGCCTACGACTATTCGCTCGGCGGCAACGCGATCGACATCAACGGCAAGCACTTCACCACGGGTTCGCTTCTCGGCGAGGGCGGCATCACGTCTGACGGCAACATGATCGCCAACGGCGACTTCCAGGCGAACGCGATCGCGGATGGCGCGAGGGTGGACATGACCCCCAATGGCTGGAAGATCAGCGGCACGGTGGGGCTCATCAGAAACGAAGTCAACGACGGCTGGTATGTGCGCAACGGTTCGAACTTGTGCAGAATCGCCGGCGGTTACATCTTTCGTGAATTCACGATCGTCCAGCCCGGAAACTACCAGCTCCAGTTCGACATCTGCTCGCGCAGTTCCAATGGCTGGTGGACCAACTATTCCGCCTACGCCGGCTTCGACGATCAAAACGTCTTCAATCAGGGCGACCTTGGGTGGACGTTCGTCACGAGATCCTTCACCGTCAATCTGGGCGTTGGCACGCACACGTTGAAGATCGGTACCGGCGGTGTGGTCCTCGTCGACAATGTGAAGCTCTACAAGACCAGCAACGCCGCCACCACCGGCGTTCTCGAAGTGAAGGTGCCGGAAGGCAAAACCGTCACCAACGATACGGTGATGTTCGGCGGCGGCCAGGCGCTCCAGTTGTGGAAGACCGGCAAGGGCACGTTGCTGCTGAACAAGGAAAACAAGGGCTTCGGCTCGCCCTGGGGGTATGTGTCGACCGTGGTCAAGGAAGGTTTGCTGCGCAAGTCCAATGTCTCCGCGCGTGAAAACTGCGGTGCGCAGTACTCCACGATCCAGGTGGACGACGGAGGAACCTACGACGAAAACGGCCGTACCTATTGGGACTACCATTTCATCCTCAACGGCCACGGCTACGATGGCAAGGGCGCGTTGATCAACACCGCAGGGGCGAGTTCTCCCTGGGCGCCGGGCAGTTACGGCTATATCTACAATGTCACGCTGGGATCGGATACGACCATCAGCGGCACCCAGTCTTTCGGCATGTCCTGGTGGAACCATGGCGCCAATACCATGACGATGAACGGCCACACCGTGCACTACGGCGGCACGCTCATCTACTTCGGCAACATGAGCTACTCGGGCAAGGGCCGCATCGTGATCGATGAGGGTTGCACGATGGAGTCGTACAACAATCGGCCGTCGGCTCCGGGCTGCACGCTGGAAGTGAACGGGCAGCTTCAGCTGCATGACCAGGCGATGACGGTGAGCAATCTCATCTTCACCGCAACGGGCACGTTCTACAACGGTTGGGATTCGCGGCCCGTGTACACGGTGTACGATACCTATGCGCCGAACATCAACACGACCGCCGGCTCGAAGACCACGCACCCCAACGTCGAATTGGGCACGGCGGCTTCGCCATACACGTGCCTTGACCTCTCGCTCTTCACGGGCGCTTTCGACGCCTCCACGACCACGTTCTACGCGGGGTCGTCGGTAAAGGTCGAGCTGGGCGCGCGCGAGCTCTACGACAGCCAGAAGCTGGTGTCGTGGGCCGCCATCCCCAATGTCGCAGACTTCATTGGCAGCGGCGCGAACCTTGGCGATTTCCGGCTGCAGGCGCGGGACGACGGGCTCTACGTCATTGCGGCGCCGACGTGGGCCGTTTGGGATCTCATCAACGACTGCTGGCAGTACTTCCGGAGCGATGGCGAGCCCTATGCCGGAGAATGGACCGAGGGCATTACCGACAAGATCGACGTGCACTTCTCGTCCTTCGAGGAGTTCAACGCCATCAAGTCGATGGGCGTGACGCCGGCCAAGTTCGTGCTCACCAAGCTGGAGCTCCCCAAGGGTTCGGCGCTCTACGACTTCACGGATGGTTTCGTCTTCACGCTTCCGCCGAACACCGTCATCGACCTCAAGGGCAACCAGCTCAAGCTGCCCCCGGCGCTCATCGGCGGCGCGGTGCCCTTCACGGTCACCGACAGCACCTATGTGGCGGCGGAACCGGCGGAGTCGCCGGCCGTACTTCAGGATGCCTGCCTCTGGCTGGATGCGCTCGACAAGTCGACCATGACGATCGACGGCGCCGGCAGGGTGACGCGGTGGACCTCGAAGGACGCGAAGCATGTGGTCGCCTCCGCCACCTCGGCGCCGACCTACAAGGCCACGGAATACGTGATTCCCACGGTCGACTTCGGCGGCATCGGCAGCAACATCGATATGACGTACAACAGCTTCAACAATCTGCGCACGGTGTTCTGGGTGATGCAGATCGCGGCGGGCGAAGGGGCGTTCTTCCTGGGCGATAGCGCCAACTACAACTTCCACCGCGGTGCGGCCGGGCAGTACGGCAACGGCTCCTACCATAAATACGCCTCGATGTGGAACGGGCTTTCGGGTGTCGACATCAACGGTGCCATTCCGCCGAGCGATAAGTTCTGTGTGTATTCGGCCACGATGAACGTCAACGCCATTTCCGACCGGCTCACCACCGACCGCAACTGCACGAGCAGCTACAACGGTGCCACCGTCACCCGTTCGGGCGGGCGTCAGCTCTCCGAGCTCATCTGCTTCAACACCGTACTCTCCGACAATGATCGCCGTGCGGTGGTGAAGTATCTGCAGGCCAAGTGGTTCGGCGGCGGCGAGCTGATCGTCGATGTGCCGGAAGGGCAGGCCATCGCGAACAACAACGTGGCCGTCACCGGGAGCGCGCGGTTCGTGAAGACCGGTGCGGGTACGCTCACCGCCAACAAGGCGGGGCAGTCCTATACCGGCGGCACGAAGATCGCCGCAGGTCTGTTCAAGATCGGCAACAACACCTGCATGGGCGCCAATGGGAGTGAAATCACGGTGGAGCCGGACGGCATCCTGGAAATGAACGGCAAGTACGACCTTCAGAACTACAATTACGTGCTCGCCGGCGGTACCATGCAGAATACGACGGCCGATGTCGATTTGGGCTATGCACAGATCGCCAATGTGCGCCTGACGGCGGATTCGACGTTCAAGCCGGCCTGCAGCTACGGGTTCATCAATGGCGGCTATACCGCCGCCACGCTGGATCTGGCCGGGCACACGCTCACGGTTCCCGTGGGTGTGGGCAAGAGCTTCTGGTTCTTCAACGTCACGGTCACCGAGGGTACGATCGACCTCACGAGCGGCGGTTACCTGAACGTGGATAAGACGGCGGTCAATGCTCCCAACACCACCTTCCGCGTCGGCAGCGCCCTGAGCGTTGCGGTGCCGTTCACGGTGGGGAGCTATGAGGGGCTCTATTCGGCTGATTACAATTTGCTAGCCGGCGTGATGACGGTGAACAAGGTGTTCAAGCCCCACTCGGCGTACTATCGCGGCGTGACGCTGGTGGATGGCGCAACCCTCGACCTCTCCGCCTTCTCGGGCGTGTTCACCGGCGTCTCCTCGTTCCGCGATGGAGCGAGGGCGGTGACCTATCCCGCCGGCAACGAGGAAAATGGCAATGCGAAGCTGTTCGTGGAGCTCCACGGCCGCGCGCTCACCAGTTCGAAGATCATCGGCTGGGATCCTGCCTCGCCGCCTCCCTTCCTCGAGTTCGTGGCAACCGAGAGGACGAAGAGGGATGGGCGCATGCTGGAGGTCCGGTCCGACGGCGTCTATGTGACGGGCGGTACGATCCTGTTCTTCCGATAAAGGGGAAAACACGGCGCGCTCGGGGTGATTGCATCCCTATCGGATAGGAAGGGGTCACCCGAGTAGCCAGAGGAAAAGTGGCGGCGGTCTCATGCGAGGCCGCCGCCTTGTTGTTACCCCCCTTTAATGAATGACATGTTCCGCGGTTTGTGATATACTAATGTCATGAATACGAAAATTTCTCGCAAGACTTTTCTCACCGAGGCGGCGGCTTTGGCCGGTCTCGGGCTCTGGGGTGCTCCTGCCGTGCCGTCGCGCCGGCGGGTGTTCGGGCCGAATGATCGGCTGCGCCACGCGTGCATCGGCGTGGGCGGGATGGGCCATCATGACTTCGGCCAGTTCCTTTCGCACAAGCGGCTCGACGTCGTGGCGGTCTGCGATGTGGACGCGAACAATCTCGCGAACGCGGCGAAGCGGGTGCCGAACGCGCACAGATATCGCGATTGGCGCGAGCTCCTCGAGAAGGAGGACATCGATTCGATCAACATCGCGGTTCCCGACCATCAGCACGCGATCATCGCGCTTGCGGCGATGGCGAAGGGCAAGCACGTCTACTGCCAGAAGCCGCTCTGCCACGACGTGGCCGAGTGCCGCGACGTGGAACTGGCGGCGGCGAAGTTCGACGTGATGACGCAGCTCGGCACGCAGCATGCGGCGGGCGGCGGCGACCGGCTCACGGTCGAGTACCTGCGCGCGGGCGCGATCGGCCGCATCGAGCGCGTGTATCTGTGCTCGAACCGGTCGGGGGCGGAGTTCTACCGCCTCGAAGGGCCGCGCCCTTCGGAAGGCGTGCCGCCGCCGGCGACGCTGGCGTGGAACCTCTGGCTCGCTACGGCGCCGGAGCGGCCGTTTGCGCCGGGCATCTACCACCAGATGAAGTGGCGCACGTGGCTTGACTTCGGCACGGGCTGGAGCGGCGACATCGGCTGCCACATCTTCGATGCGGTGTGGAAAGGCATGAACCTCGGTTCGCTCGCGCCGAAGACGGTTTTCGCCGAGGTGCAGGAGAGCTGGCGCAAGTCGCCCGTGCGCCGTGCGGATACGTGGCCGCAGGCGAACCACATCACGTGGGAGTTCGACGGCGTTCCGGCGACGGGCGGCAAGCCTTTCACGATGGAATGGTTCGACGGCACCTTCTTCCCGCCGGAAGAGGCGCAGGCGATTGCGCGGCAGTGCGGGTATCCGCGCGTGCCGGAAGAGGCGTGCGTGGTGGTGGGCACGGAAGGCGCGCTCGTGATGCAGCACACGAAGCTGCCGGTGCTGATTCAGAAGGGCAACGTGATCAAGAAGCATAAGAAGATGCCGTATCTGAACCACTACCATGATTTTGCGGATGCCTGCATGAGCGGCGTTCCCTGCGCGTCCACGTTCCAGAAGGCCGGCCCCATGGCCGAGGCGATCATCCTCGGCACGGTGGCGATTCGCCGAGCGGGCGAGAAGCTCGTGTGGAACGGCGCAGAGCTCTCGATCAAGGACAACGCGGCCGCGAACAAGCTCTTGCGCCGCACGTACCGCACGGGCTGGTAAGCCGCACGGCGGTCGGTAAGACGAAGTTGAAGGTGAACGGGAAAGAGACAAATGCAAATCACCGAAATTCTGGCACGCAACGCCCGCGATTGGCCGAATGACGTCGCGCTTGTGGAAATCAATCCGCAGGAACTTGAAAACCGCCACACGACGTGGCGCGAGTATTCGCTCATCGAGCCGAGTGCGCGCGAAGCGTTCCGAAGCGAGATTACGTGGGCGCAGTTCGAGGAAAAGGCGAACCGCTTCGCGAACCTGCTCTTGAGCCGCGGCTTCAAGAAGGGCGACAAGGTGGCGATTCTCCTGATGAACTGCCTGGAATGGTTGCCGATCTATTTCGGTACGTTGCGTGCGGGCTGCCTTGCCGTGCCGCTCAACTTCCGCTATACGGCCGACGAAATCAAGTACTGCCTTGAGCTCGCGGATGCGGATGCGCTCGTGTTCGGCCCGGAATTCACGGGCCGCGTGGAGCAGGTGATCGACCGCATCCCGCGCGTGAAGGCGCGCTTCTACGTGGGCGACGATTGTCCCTCCTTCGCCGAGCCCTACTCGGCGGCGGGCTACTGCTCGTCGCGCACGCCGTCGGTGCCGCTTGCGGACGACGATGACGCCGCGATCTACTTCAGCTCCGGCACGACGGGTTTCCCCAAGGCGATCGTGCTCGAGCACCACTGCCTGATGCACGCCTGCCGCGTAGAGCAGAACCATCACGGCCAGACGAAGCAGGATACGTTCCTCTGCATCCCGCCGCTCTACCATACGGGCGCGAAGATGCACTGGTTCGGCAGTTTCCTCGTGGGCGGCAAGGCGGTTCTGCTGAAGGGCGTGAAGCCCGAGTGGATTCTCCGCGCGGTGAGCGAGGAGCACTGCACGATCGTGTGGCTGCTCGTGCCGTGGGCGCAGGACGTTTTGGACGCCATCGACCGCGGCGACGTGAAGCTCGGCGACTACGAGCTTGCGCAGTGGCGGCTCATGCACATCGGCGCACAGCCGGTGCCGCCCTCTCTCATCAAGCGGTGGAAGGCGGTGTTCCCGAAGCACGACTACGATACGAACTACGGGCTTTCCGAGTCGACGGGGCCGGGTGCCGTGCATCTGGGCATCGAGAACATCGACCGCGTGGGGGCGATTGGCGTTGCGGGCTACGGCTGGGAAACGAAGATCATCAAGCCCGATGGCTCGGAAGTCGCGCCGGGCGAAGTGGGCGAGCTCGCGCTGAGGGGGCCGGGCGTTCTGAAGGAATACTATAAGAATCCGGAGGCGACGAAGGAGATCCTGTCGGAAGACGGCTGGCTTCGCACGGGCGATATGGCCGAGATGCGCGACGGGTTCATCTATCTCGTCGATCGCGCGAAGGACGTGATCATCACGGGCGGCGAAAACCTCTACCCCGTGCAGATCGAGGACTTCCTTCGCGGAAACGGCAAGATCAAGGACGTGGCGGTGATCGGGCTAGCCGATCAGCGTCTCGGCGAAATCGCCGCGGCGATCATCGAGGTGAAGCCGGGCGAAACGCTCACGGAGGACGAGGTGAATGCGTTCTGCCTCGACCTGCCGCGCTACAAGCGCCCGCGCAAGATCATCTTCGCGCCCGTGCCGCGCAATCCCACGGGCAAGATCGAAAAGCCGAAGCTGCGCAAGATGTACGGCGCGGCGTCGCTCGTAGCGCAGCAGAACGGGCTCTAAACCGATCGAGGAGCAAACGTCGAAATCTATGGAACCGCCTTTATCCGAAGTCGTCGCCAAGTATCCATACGTGGCCAACGCCTATTCGCAGGCGTTGGCGGCACGGTGCCCGGCGTTTGCCCGGCAGGTCGAACCCGATGAACGCGAATTGGAGGAGGACGGTTACTCGGCCGATCCCTTCGGCGAAGAGGAGGAAGCGGCGGGGTGCTATGGACTGAAGCAGCGCTTCCCCGATCGCGTGCTCGTGATGGCGAGCGACAGCTGCTTCATGAATTGCCGCCACTGTACGCGCAAGGGCCTGCTGCGGCAAGCCGAAGTCGTGCGGACGGACGAAGAGCTGCAAACCTGCATCGCCTATGTGCAGGATCATCCGCTCGTGCGCGACGTGCTCATTTCGGGCGGCGATCCGCTTGTATTGCCCGATGAAGAGGTGATGCGGTTTGTGCGGGCGTTTGCGGGCTTGCCGCAAGTGGACGTGGTACGCCTCTGCACGCGTGCGCCGTGCGTGAACCCCGCGCGCATCACGCGCTCGCTCGCCGCGCTTCTCGGCCGTAGCGGAAAAGTGTGGGTGAACACGCAATTCAACTGCGCGGGCGAGATCACGGAAGAAGCGGCGAAGGCGTGCACGAATCTCGTTCGCTCGGGGATTCCCGTTTCAAGCCAGACGGTTCTCCTCGCGGGCGTCAACGATTCGGCCGAGCAGATGCTCGCGCTCTTCCGGGCGCTCCAGCGGGTACGGGTGCGCCCGTATTATGTGTTTCAGTGCGACCCGATCGCCGGCATTTCGCATTTCCGCGTGCCGCTCGAAAAGGCGCGTGAAATCGAACAGGCCTGTGCGGCCGCGATCGGGGGGCTTGGCCTTCCGCGATTCGTTGCGGATATTCCCGGTGCGCCGCGTAAGATTCCATTGGGAGAACTTTAAGATGAAACTATCGCTCAATCGTGAGTATGCGGTGCGCCATTTGGGCGTTGCGTTGCTGTTTCTGGGTCTCGGGGGGTGGTTCGCAAAGGATGCGATTTTCACTTACCCGCAGACGTCGGCGCATGACCTCTATGTGTCGATCGAGAAGGCGGAACCTCAAAAAGGGTTCGACCTTGAGGCGTTCAAGCGGCAGAAGATCCAGTCGCAGTATGGATTTCTGGTCTTTCTCGCGCTGGCGGCAGCCATCATCGCCGGGCGCGTGGGGCTCAACCATCTGGCGACGCTCGAATGGGATGACGAGAAAATGTGGGGGTCGCTCACGTGTGGGCGGCCGCTTGCCTTCGCCGATGTCGAGAAGGTGGATGATTCGCGTTGGGCGAGGAAGGGGATTCTCGTGTTGACCGCGAAGGATGGTCGCCGGGTGACGCTCGATACGTGGCATCATGCGGGCGCCGAAGAACTTGCGAAAAGGTTTTTGAAGCCGGCCGAGACGCCGGCGGGAGACGCATAAGGTGGCCAAGCGCCTCACGGTCATCGACTGCGACCCCGGTACGGACGACGCCGCGGCCCTCTTCATGCTTGCGAAGAACAAGGCCTTTCCCGATCTTGCGATTGCAACCTTTGGCAATGCGCCGCAGGCGCTCACGGCCGAGAACCTCGCGATCATGTGCGCGCTGCTGGGCGTTGAGACGGTGCGGGCGAACGGGGCGACGAAGCCGCTCGAAGGCCCGCATCCGACCTGCGGCACGTTTCATGGCGTGGATGCGCTCGCGGGCCTGCACGACGCCTGGCACGCGGCGGGGAAGCCCTGCCCGGCGGGGCGTGCGCTCGCGGAGGCGTGGCGGGGGCTTGCGGGGGCTGCGGGAATCGACTACATCGCCGTAGGGCCGCTCACGACGCTCGCGACGATTCTTTCCGATCCCGCCTACGCCTGCGCGCGGCCGTCGCGGGCGTTCATCATGGGCGGAGGGCTCGCCGAGTTCAACCAGGAACACGATTCGGAATACAATTTCCATGGCGACCCCACGGCGGCTCGGCGGGTGTTCGCGAGCGACCTCGATCTCACCCTCTTTCCGCTCGACATCACGCATCACCACGCCTGCCTCACGAAGGCGGAAATCGATACGCTCGCCGCCACGGGAAAATATCCCGAGATGATTACGCTCTTCCGCAACAGCCTCGATTCGAATGTGGCGTGCGGCACAACGCGCGATGCGGCCGTGCTCCATGATGTGCTGCCCGCGCTCTACGCGATGGATCCTTCGGGATTCACGGTCGTCGACCGCCGTCTTTCAGTTGATCGCTGGGGGCGCACCTTTGAAGAGGAATCGGGCCGGCTCGTACATGTCGCCGTCGCGCTGAAGCCCGGCTATTTCTATCAGAAGTTCAAAGAGTGCTTTTAATCTTGGCGTTTGATGATGCCGATTGTCTTGCATGTTCCGTTCCGATTTTATTTTTAAGAAACGGCAAGGGGTGTCTACGGGGAAAGAGACGCGATTGAAAACACCCTGAAAACCGTGCTTATATAAAGAAAATGATGTTCTAAACGCCTATTTTGCAGAGATAGCGTAGGATGAGAGATTGGACGCTGAAAGGAAAATTTGCGTTTATGTTTTTTCACCTTGCATCGTATCTGCCAATATGATATAATGCCCGCCGTTTTTCAACGAAACGAGGTTAAATTAAATGGTAAAGATCAGAATGCGTCGTACGGGTTGCAAGAACCACGCGACCTATCGTATCGTCGCGGCGGACGAGCGTTCGCCCCGTGACGGCAAGTTCCTGGAGATCCTCGGCTGGTACGACACGGCCATGAAGGACGACAACTTCAAGCTGGATCTCGAGCGTGTTGATGCCTGGCTGAAGAATGGCGCGAAGCCGTCGGCGACGGTGGCGACGCTGATTCGCCGTGCCCGCAATCCGCAGCTCAAGCCGCATCATGCGACGAAGTCCAAAAAGCCGGCTGAAAAGAAGGCTTAAGAGGAGGTAGACCATGGGTATTGCTATTCTGGATAAGATCAACGCGGAACAGACGGCGAAGCTCGCTGAGAAGAACTTCCCCGCGTTCCATACCGGCGATATCGTGCGCGTTTCCGTGCGCATCAAGGAAGGCGACAAGACGCGTCTTCAGGACTTCGAGGGCAAGGTACTCGCGATTGACAACGGCACGAAGAACGCGGCGGGCAACTTCACGGTTTCCCGCGACAGCTACGGCGTGCGCGTGGAGAAGCTCTTCCCGTTCAACAGCCCGGCGGTCGAGAAGATCGTTGTGGTGAAGAAGACCCCGTCTTGGCGCAGCAAGCTCTACACGGAGCGTACGTTCTGCAGCCACAAGGCGGTTCGCAAGCTCGTGAAGAAATAATGCGAATCGACATCATCACCGTTTTCCCTGAGATGTTCAGGGGATTTCTGGGTGAGAGCATCCTTTCCCGTGCCGCGCGCGCGGGAAAGGTTTTTATTCGCACGGTGGACCTGCGCGATTTCGCGCGTGATTTGCGCCGTACGGTGGATGATCGCCCGTACTCGGGCGGCCCCGGCATGCTGATGAAGCCGGAGGTATGGACGGAGGCGATCGAATCGTGCCTCACGCCGGGCGCACACGTGATTCTCACATCGCCTGCGGGCGCGCCCTACACCCAGCGCACGGCCGAAACCTTTGCCGAGGCCGAGCATTTGATTTTCCTCTGCGGGCACTACGAGGGATTCGACGAGCGTATCCGCCGGCTCGTGACGGATGAAGTTTCGATTGGCGACTATGTGTTGACGGGCGGCGAGATTCCGGTGGCGGCCATGGTCGATTCCACGGTGCGTCTTCTGCCGGGTGTGTTGGGCGGCGGCGCCGCGGCAACCGCGAATGAATCCTTTGGCGGCGAAGGCCTGTTGGAAGCGCCGCAGTATACGCGCCCGCCGGTCTATCGCGGCATGGCGGTGCCGGAAGTTCTCGTGAACGGCGACCATGCGAAGGTGGAAGCGTGGCGCAAGCGCCAGGCGTTTGATCTCACAAGCCGGCGCCGCCCCGACCTGCTCGAAAAGGGCGGCACGTTTACGAATGAAGAATGGAGAATGGAAAATGGAGAATGGAGAATGGAGAATGTGAAATGTGAAATGTGAAATGAAAAACGGATCATTGCGGGTGCTCGGCGCTGACCTATTCATTTCACATTTTCTTTTCTCCTTCCCGTTTTTTTGATATAATGACTCCACAATTCACAAAAGGAGCATCATGAAAAAACTGGTTGGAATTTTCTGCACGTCTCTTGTCGGCGGGTTGTTTGCCGCCGACGGCACTTGGATTGCCGCGAGCGGCACGCTCAACTATGCCGACGCCGCGAACTGGAAGGACGGCGTCGTTGCCGGCGACGGCGGCACGATGACGGTGACGAACACTGCGGCCACGACCGTCAACCTCGACGGGTCGATCACGCTGGGCAAGATCGTCGGTGCCGTGAACAACTTTTTCTACTTCAACTCCGGCACTTGGGTGATGACGGAGCCGGCGATCTTCTGCAATAATTCGGTCTACAGCGATTACACCGCCTTCCAGTTCCAGGGCACGTCGAAGATCCAGACGGCAGGCGACCTGACCCTCAGCGGCGTCGCGCGCATCGTGCTCATGAACGCGAGCGACATCGGCGGGCGGTTCGTGGTCTCCGGGCCGGAAGCCCGCGCGCGGGCGAAGACGGAAGCCTGTTTGGGCCCGACGCCGGCAGATTACGTCGCCGACGCCGTGGTGCTTGACGGCGGTACGCTCGAGAACGCCGACGGCAACACCTGGCTCACCTTCAGCCCGACCCGCGGCATCTACGTGACCGAGAACAATGGCTACCTCGGCGCCTCCTGCAGCGGCAGTGGCGGCGTGCGGGTGCAATCGAAGATCACCGGCCCCGGCAGTTTCGGCGTCAACGGACAGAACCTCTCCGTCTACATCGCCAACCCCGGTAATGACTACCGCGGCGACACGATCGTCGGCTCGACGGGTCCCGGCTTTGCGGTGATCGACGCGAAGTTCCGCACCGAAGCCGACGAGGTGATTCCCCACGGCGAAGGGTTCGGCATTCTGCGGCTCGGCCCCGATTCGACCTATCTCCGCGGGGCCAACTACACCTCGGCGGGCGGGACGGTTCGAAGCAAGGTGGCCGACAGCCGCCTGTATCTTCAGAACCACACCGAGACCGTCAACGCCGTCGAAGGCGGCGCGCGCGGGCATCTCCATGGCGGCACGCTCATCCTTGGCTCCAACGCCGATTCGCATTTCAACGGCATGCTGGAATCCGACGCGACGCTCGTCAAGCGCGGTACCGGCACCCTGTGGATGCCCGGCGGCCACACCTACGGCAAGCTGGTGCTGGAGGAGGGTACGCTCGCCCTTGCGCCCAACTACCTCCATGCCGGCGCCACCTTGGAGGCGAAGGGCGGGCGCCTCGTCCTTGCCGGGCCCACTGGCGGTTTTGTCGAGTCGGCTGCCGCGGCATACGGCTATCCGAATTTCCTGCAGACGTTTTACTCCGGCAATTGGACCTACAAGGCCAAATGGTACATCCCCGAGACGAAGAACTACAGTTTCGCCCGTTCGCTGAAGGGCACCTGCTCGCTCGTGATCGACGGCGTTGAAATTCTTTCCGGCACGGCGGCGGACAACGCGCTCACCGTGGTGCGCGACGTGCAGATGACGGAGGGATGGCATACGGTGCGCATCACCGCGAACCCCGGCAACGCCTTGTCGACTCTGCTGCCCGCCGGTCTCATGTACGACGCGGGGAACGGGGCGTTCTCGACGGACGAGGAAATCCTTCGGGCGCGCGAGTTCTCGGACGACAACGGGCCCAACATGCGCGCGGATGGCGGCGTCTATCGCACCGACGGCAAGATCGTCGTCGCCGGCCCCGTCACGGTTTCCAAGGACGAATTCCTCGGCGATGCCATTCTCGGCGGAATCCTCACCACCGATCCCGAAAACCCGCAGACGGTGACCCTCGACCTGCCCGAGGGAGACGTGCTCTACATCGGCAGCACGAGTCTCGCCGCCCCGGCGCGTGTCGAGGCGCCGATTGTCGGTGCGTACGCCTACCGCGACTATGCTTGGCTCTCCGCGGCGCCCGGCGCCAATGTGTCCTTCGCCGAACACGCGATGCCTGTCCTTGGCTATGACGGTGCGCTCGGCGAGCCGATCGCCCTCACGGACCATTCGTTGCGCGTGACCGATCCCGCCACGGGCTCGGCCACCATCACGGTGGGCGCGGGTGAAATCCTGCGTTTCGACACGCTTGACCTTGTCGACGGCGTCTACAACGACGCGGCGGGCAAGCCCGTGCGCACGTTCACCAACAACGTGGTGCTCGACGGCGGCACGCTGGTGCTGGCCGGGGCGAGCGACATTGTCCTCGCCGGCAACGTGAGCGGTACCGGCGTCATTCAAAAGGAAGGTGCGGGTACGGCCGCGATTACGGGCGATGTCACGGTGGACGCCGATTCGCAGGTGAACGTCACCGCCGGCGTGCTGCGCCTTCCCGCCGTGGGCGCGGCGGCGGTCTCGATCACGGGTGGCCGCCTCGCCAACCTTGAAAACGCCGTGCTGGACCTTTCCGCCAACACGGTCGCCCTCGGCGGCGGCGATTTCCAGATCAACGGCGGCGCGATGACGCTCGGCGATGCTTTCACCGGCACGGGGGCGGCCTATGGCACCGGTACGTTGCGGCTCATCGGCATCACGGAGGGTACGGCGCAAGTTGCCGCGCGCGAATCGACCACGCTGGAACTCGCGAAGGAAGGCGTCGCTTCCCTCGCTGCGATCACCGAAGTCGAGTATGGCGCGACCGTGAAAATCGCCACCGATGCGGCGAACTGGTGGAGCGGCAGTGTCACGCTCAAGGGCGGCACGCTGGATCTCAATGGACATGACCTCGCCATGACCACGCTCAATTCCGCTTCCCCCTTCAGTACGATCGTCAACAACGGCGCTTCGCCCGTGACGGTCACAATCGACAACACCGCGGCGCTCTCGACGAAGTGCAATTTCCTGGGCGGTGCGGGCGGCCTCTCGCTCGTCAAGCGCGGTGCGGGCACGCTCACCCTCGCGGGCAAGGTGCAGTGCACGGCGTTCACGGTGGAAGCGGGCACGGTCGTCTCCCAGCCGCCGACCGGCGTGAAGGGCAACGCCCTGCGGTGGATTCCGTGGACGTCCCGCCCGAGCGGAGAGCGCACCAATTCCGGCGTCCAGATCGACCAGCTCGTGCTCAAACGCGGCGGCGTCAACGTCGCCTGGCCGGCGGGTACGACGGCGGCCACGGTCAACTCCTACAACCTGGGCGGCAGCAGCCAGCAGAATGCGTCCAAAATCATCAACGGTACGTTGTATGCCGACACGTATGACAAGCTTTACGATACGATCTATGCCAATCCGGTCGTGGTGACGTTCGGCGCGGAAATGGCGTTTGAAACTTACGACCTTGCAACGGCTAACGACAGTACGGGACGCGACCCGTATTCCTGGACGGTCGAAGTCGGCCGCTCGGAGAACGGTACGACCGTGTGGTATCCCTGCGGTAACATAATCGACTATGCGTGCACCACCACGCGCAACGCCTGGATGAACGGCAACTTCCCGGTTGCCGACTACTCGCCGCGCTTCACCGGCACGGCAGTCACCGTGGCGGCTGGCGCGACGCTCGAGTTGCATCAAGTCAAGGAGACGTTCGCCGCGTTGACGGTCGAGGGCACGCTCGTGCGCGATTCCGGGGCGTCCGTCGCCGAAATGCCGTCCCTTGCGGCCGGCACCGCGTTGCGGACGCTGGCCGCCAGTCGCGCGAAATACTTCCGCTTCACCATCGTGAAGAGCGAGACCGGCACCACCAATATGCAGATTTCCGAATTCCAGGTGTGGTTGGACGGCGCACGCGTTCCTTGGCCGACCGGCACGACGGTGGCCTGGACCGGCGGGACCAGCAGCAGCGCCGAAGTACCGGCCAAGATCCTCGACGGCGCGACGAACACGAAGTGCTTCACGGGCGGCGCGCTCGGCGCATTTACCATCACGACGACGGCGCCGATCGCGTTCAACAGCTACTGCTGGTATACGGCGAACGACGACTACAACCGCGATCCGGTGAGCTGGACGCTCGAAGTGAGCAATGACGGCGAGAATTGGACTTTGCTTGACGCGGTGAGCGACCGGGCTTGTCCGGCGGCGCGCCAGAGCCTGGCCTACGCAAGCGAACCCGTGGGCGCCACGCTCGATGCGAACGTGTGGGCGCGCTACCTGAAGTTCGAGATCACCAGCGTTCGCGGGGGTGCCAACAACATGCAGTTCTCCGAGTTTGAAGTGTTGACGAACGGGGTCAAGGTCGCCTGGCCGGCGAACACGCGTCTCGGTTGGAGTCTGTACCGCAACAACAACACGGCGGAGCTGCCGGGCAATGTCATCGACGGCAATTACAACACGAAATTCTTCACTACCCAAAGCGGACTCGGGGCGATCATGATCTACTGCCCGACCGGCATTGCCTTCGACGCCTACCGCTGGGCCACCGCCAACGACTCGGCGAGCACGCGCGATCCGAACGGTTGGAAACTGTCGGTCAGCATGGATGGCATCCATTGGCACGAGCTCGATAACGTGCCGAGCTACAATACCACGGAGACGCGCAGGGTGGTTGCCTATACCTCGCCCAAGCTGGTTGAGAATTTAGGGGTGCTGCCCGATGCGGCGGTGGCCACGCTCGATGATTCGACGCTTTCGCTGGGCGGCCCCGAGACGATCGGCGGCGTTGCCGGCACGGGCGCGCTTGAGGTGTGGGGCGAGGCCACGCTCGACGTGGCAGCAGGCACCACCGAAATCTTCAACGGCACGGTGACGGGCCGCGGGGCGCTTGTGAAGGCGGGCGCGGGCGTGCAGGTGCTGAAGGGGGCGGTGGCGCTCGACGGGCGGCTCGTGGTGAAGGAAGGCGAGCTGCGGCTCGACGGGGCGACGTTGCCGGCGGGCCTTGTCATCGTACTCGAAGGCGGCACGCTCACAGGCACGGCCACCTGCGCGGGCGACCTGACGGTCGAGTCCAACGGCGGCGCCTACGGGGCCGCAATCGCGCTTGAGGGTACGCTGGCGCTCACGGGCGATCTCAAGCTCGCGCCGGATGCGGGCTATGCGACCCGGCGCATCTGCTTCGAATACGCCGCGACCGATGAAGAGAGCCGTACGAAGTTCTTGTCCGCTCCGTGCTCGGTGGAACTGCCCGGCAAGTACATCTATACGACCGCCATCATCGGCAATCGGATGGTGTTGACCATCTGCCCCGCCTGTACGATCATCTACGTCAGATGATCCCGTCCGCAGGCCGATGGACGAAGCTTTCTCGCCTGTGTTACGAAAGGGTCTGTTAGAACCGGCTTTCCGGCCACGATGTTGACCGGATTGCCGGTAAAGGAATCGAGATTAAACGAGAAAGGAAGTGTGAGATGAGGCGGTTGAATGTTTGGAGAGGGTTGTTGTGCGGCGTATTGGCGGGTTTGGGCGTAAACGCCCTCGCGCGGACCGTGATGGTGGACGCGGTGGCGAACGGCGTGGCGACGCTGGCGTTCGGCGATGCCGATGGCAAGGCGTACACGCTGATGGTCGCACGCGGTGAACGGGATTTCGGTTCGGA
This sequence comes from Kiritimatiellia bacterium, assembly GCA_045617985.1. GTDB lineage: Bacteria > Verrucomicrobiota > Kiritimatiellia > RFP12 > UBA1067 > RUG572. The sequence goes on along the minus strand of JAZLJP010000100.1, from coordinate 7,856 downwards.
CCGCACGGCATGGCCGATGTGCGAATCCCTCGGCACGGTGGTGGCGGATGCGACCTCGTTCACCTGGAAGGCGCCGGCGGGCGAAGGGCGCGTGGTGCGTTTCTTCCTCGTGGCGGAGGATGCAACGCTGCCCTATGCGAAGCGGCTCGCGTGGATCAAGTCCGGCAGCAGCCAGTACATCGATACCGGCGTGATCGGCCGCACGGGCGTGAGTGTTGAAATGGACGTCATGCCGTTCGACGACAAGAAGGATGTGACGGCGATCGGCGCGCGTAAGGACAAGAATGACACGCGCTTCTTTCCGCTTCACTTCGGTACCGCCGACAAAAAGAGCGAGTTCGCGCAGGCCAGCGGAACCTTCGACCATTGCAAAGTGTGGTATACGCCGGGCTGTCGCTACCTTGTGAAGGCGGATACCTACACGGGCGGGCGGTCGCTCTCGGCGGTCGGCTCCGGTCTCGTGGAACGTACGGATGCCGCGCCGATGAACACGGGAATCAACATGTTCCTCTTCGCCGCGAACATGTACGGCAATCCGGGCCAGCATTCGAATTTCCGCCTCTACCATGCGAAGGTCTGGTTCGACGGCGAATTGGTGCGCGACTTCACGCCGTGCGAAGACGCGGGCGGCAAGGGCGCGCTCTACGATGCCGTCTCGGGTACGGTCTTCTCGAACAAGACTGCGACGGACTTCACGAAGGGACCTGAAATCGCGAAGCCCCTGGTGACGGCCGCGCAGAGCGATACCGTGGAGATGCACCCGGCCGGTACGCTCATCGGCAAGTGGGATTTCACCAACTACGATCCGGCGAATCCCGCGAGCGACGCCATCCTGAAGGCGACCGTGGGACAGGACGGTGTCGCGTGCAGCTGCTCGGGTACAGGTTCGACGGCGATCGGCGATGGTACGCTCGGCAACATGCAGGTGGTGACAACGGGACTCCCCGCCGGCTTCTACGGTATCCAGATTCCGCAGTACCACCATATCCGCCTGCCGTTCCCGGCGGGGGCGCTTGACAATTGCCCGTGGACCTTGAAGATCAAGTTCCTGGCGCCCGCCGCCGGTTCGAAGCAGTGGCGCCCGCTCTACCAGCGCGACGCCGGCAACACCGACGACGCAGAAATGTTCTTGAACCAAAGCGATAAGATCGGCGCGACTGGGAGCTATCCGGTCGCGGTGTCGCTCGACGAGTGGCATACGCTCACGGTCTCGGGCGGTCCGGGGCGGTACGACTGGATGCTCGATGAGGGAACGCAGATCCGCTATTACAACAGCACCGGACTTGATTACTGGAACGGGCGCGACTGCCTTCTTCTGGGCTGCGACAATTCGGATGCCGCGCAGAAGCTCATCGTGTTCGGCAGCGTTGAACTTTGGCGCGAGGGCGGGGCGGCGAGCGGACGCGAGCGCGCCTATTCGCGCGCCGGCCTCACGGGCGAATGGACATTCCCGGCGGACAATCCGTTGCGTGCGGCGAAGGGCTTCGACCTCGAGTATTGGCACCTGAACGACCTCGATGAATTCACGTCGCTAACGGACGGCGTGCTGGCGGGCGACACGGCCTGGCGCGGGGGGAAGGGCTGCGGCTTCCGCTGCCGTCACGGGCTGGGGGCGACGACGAACACGAACTATTCGGTGGTGATGGATGTGCGCGTGCCGAACGGCTTGAACGAGACGGGGCTCCATGGCTGTTTTCTCGCCAATACCTATCGCTCGACCGACTGTTGCTTTTTCCTGCGCGACCATGCGGCCGACGATCTGCTCGATGCCTGGGTCGCCGGCGGTACCTATACGGCGACTACCTACCGGCGCGGCGAGTGGATTCGAGCCGTACTCACCTACACTTACGGCGGCAACAAGACGCTCTACCTGAACGGCGTCAAGATCGATGCGCGCGGTTTCGCGAACATGGCGATCAACGGCCCCTACTGTTTCTTCCTCATCGACAACAACGGCGAGGACAACACATGCGACATCTCCTACGCGGCGATCTACGATCGCGTGCTGACGGATGCGGAAGTCGCCGAACTCCACGCGCGGCCGACGGCGCACGTCGAAAGGACCGAAGCGATCGACGCCGCGTTGCCTACGGTGCAATCGAGCGGTCTCTGGGAATGGCAGGACGGCGCACCGGTGACGGTGAAGGGGGGCGACCTCGTGGCGACGGAGAGGGGTGGCTACACGTGGACGCGCGACGCAGCCCCGGCCGCCGCAACATACGTGGCCGATCTTACGCTGCCGTGGGAACAGCTTGCAGGCGGCACGCTCGTTGCCAACGCGAAGGGCGTCATCTCCGGCATCTATGGTACGGCGGGATATTTGAGCGGCAGTTTCATCACCTCGGATGTTCCGTCGATTTTCGCGTCGGCCACCGAATGGAATGGTTCGGACAAGTGGGGCTACTGGACCTATCAGCCCGTGACGCGCGGCGAGACGCATCGCCTGGCGGTGGTGTGGAGCGCCTCGGGCCGCGTGTCGTACTACGAGGACGGCGTGATGCGGTGCCAGCTTTTCCACGCGAACGAAAATGCCGTCGCGACGCCGACGGCCGTGATGACGTTCTTTGAAAACCTCGGTGCGGCGGTGACGCGCCTCGAAGCGTACGATTGCGCCTTGACGCCGTTCGAAATCGCGGCGCTCGGGCCGGCGGGCACGGCGCTTGGAACGCCTAACACCGCGCCGGCGCCAACCCTCACGACCGCGACGACGGCCGTACGGGCGGTGCTGGACACGGTCGTTTTCACGGCCGACTTCACGGATGCGGAAGGCGAATACGCCGCCTACGAGATCGATTTCGGTGACGGCACGGAGGAAAAGACGATGCGCTTTACGCCACCGGGCGTGCCGCAGACCTTTGAGCATGTCTACCGTACGGCCGGCGTATTGCAGCCGCGTATCCGTGTGATTTCGCAGAACGGGCAGACGAGCGATTGGGTGAACGGCCCGGCGATCTCGACGACGGCCGTCACGGCCGACGTACGCGACGTGCTGCAGCGGCGCCCGTGGCAGCAGAACGTCTACACGAACCGCTTCACGATCATGGTCGAAGCCGTGAAGGAATGGCAGGGACTACAGCTTCAGTACGGTGCAGACTACGCGAATGCGGTGGAGATGGAGGGGAAGCTGACGGAGGCCGGCAACACGTGGATCTACAAGGGGCGGGTGACGCTCGACGGCCATCCTGGCGAGACGATTCCCTATCGCCTGGGCTTCACGGGAGGGGCCCTGACGAATGACGACGAAGGCCTCTCCTCCGGCACGGTGACGCTGTGGAGCATGGACGAAAACGAGTCCTTCAGCTGCGCCATCTGGGGCGACAACCAGGAAGGCGCGTGCAAGGGCGATTGGGATGCGGATCCGTTCCTTTACGTGACGCGCCTCTTTGAACACATGCTGTCGCGCGAGGTGGACTTCGGCCTGACGATGGGCGATATGGCTTCGAGCGCGGATTACGCGACACAGATTCGCCCGCTCGTCCTCGAGCGGATGGACGGCATCTTCGGCTGGCGGAAACCATACTATGTGGCGTGGGGCAACCACGATACGAGCTATCCCGCGAACAAGCCGTATTTCGAAACGCCGAGCATCGACGATCCCGACTACGGCACGTCCGAAGTCGGCAACAGTTATCTCTATCGCGGCAATGTGCTCTTCATCCTCTTGGATGACAGCGTGCGCACGGCTGCCGCAACGAAGACGTGGCTCGAGAACCTGCTCGCGACGGAACGCGCGCAGGCGGCGAAGTTCCGCATCGTATTGCACCATCAGCCGATCTATACGGAAGTCTCCGGCGCGATGGACCGCACCCTCGAAGCGACATTCGTCGCGGGGCGCGTCGATCTCGTGCTGAACGGCCACATGCACGGGTACGAGCGCTTTAAGTCCAGCGGCGTCAACTATATTGTCAACGGCGGGGTCGGTTCTCTCGACCATCCGCTCTCCGTGCGGCACAACTGGGGCGATGCAACCGCCGTGGGCGGCCACCTCAATGCGCCGTTCCTCTGGGCGCGCCAGAGCCTCGCCGATCCCACGGTGCTGGGGGCGGCCGAACCTGCGCGCATGGGCATGATCACGGGTTACGGCGAACTGCAGGTGAAGGACAACGAACTCGTCTACCTCGCGCACGGCTTCAATGCGGACGGTAGCTACATTGGCGTGTTCGACTCGCTGCGTTTGACGTCGAAGACGGTCTCGGCGCCATCGGTAACGGAAGAGTCGAAGCCGCCGTGCGCGGATGCGTCGGCCTTCGCCGAATTCACGACGAAGCCGGTGACGAATGCAAAGTGGAAAGAGTATGCCGATGCCGTGGGCTTGGCGTTCGCGTTTGCGGAAGGCGCGGGCGACAAACCCGTGACCGGCGTATCGAAGCGCGAAATCGAAGCCTTCCTCGTCTGGCTCAATGGAAGTACAAATACCTACCGGTTGCCGACGGTTGCGGAACTGACGGCGGCGTTTGAGGGGGTGTTCGCGCGCGAGGTGGCGGAATGGACCTCGACGGTCGAACCGGCGCGTGGACGGTGCCGCATCCTGGGCGGCCCGGCCTGCGCGGTGGCGGGCACTTGGACGCGTGCGGCGGATGCGCCGGAGATGATGACGGCCGATTGCAAGGCCACCTATCTCGGGTTCCGCCTCGCGACGGGGCCGGCGCCGGCCGAGCCGAGCGCGCTCGAGGCCGCCCTGGCGGCGGCGGAGGATCCGAGCGTGCCGGAGGGCGTCTACAAGTGGACGGGCGGGCAGCTCGTCAGCATCTACAATCAGTGGTTCGCCGTGAATCCGCATCTCACCTACGACGAACCGGTTGTCTACACGATGCCCGAGACGGATCACATGTTCGAGAGCGCGAATCCGCTTGTGCTCAATGGCGGCATCGTCTTCACGAAGGCGACGAAATTTAAGAAAGGCGGCACGGGCGCGCTCACCTTGGGCGGGATCGTACGGGTGCCGAAGATCGAGGGTTCCACGAATGCGAAGCCCACGCCGTTTACGATCGAGTCGGCCGGTGCGCTCACCTTGCGCGAGGTGCGCTTCGTGGGGACGTCGGCGCAGTTCAAGTCCGTCGACCGCGAGCTTGCGCTGGCGGGGGTGAACGATTTCGGCGAAGCGGATTTGGCGTTTGACGAGACGACGGTGACGAACCTGGTCGCGGCGGTGCCGGAGGCGCCGACCGTGCTGAAGGCGCGCACGGCGCGGCAGTACAAGGAGGATGTGAATCAGTCCTTCGGCATTGGCGCGGGCGTGACGCTGCAGCTCGCCGAGGACCTCAAGCTCGCGCAGCAGAAGTATGTGATCGACGGCCTCGTGGACGTTGCGGCGGTGAACGCGACGGCCAACAACGGGCCGTATTTCCTTGGCACGGGTACGCTGCGCACCGGCTTTGCCGGCGTGTATGAAAACGCCTGGTTCCGCTGGGGCGTCTCGAATGTGGTCTGGACGACTGCGCGTCCGTTGCGCAACAACAAGGCGAGCACGAAGAGCGCGCATTCGATCGACGGTGAATCGGTGACGCGGTTTGCGTCCACGTGCGACTGGATCATTCTGCCGCATGACGAACTGGGCATCCCCGTCGAGTTCCTCACGGAGGTGCATCGGGGCGAGGAGATCACATTGCAGATCGATACGCTTGATGCCGATGACGGCGTGACCGCGCATACGGCGACGCTGAATGTGAGCCCGACCCTCGCGGGAGATGATGCGAATGCCGCGAAATGGGGCATCGACAAGGTGAATGCGGGTACGCTCGTGTTGGGCGGTTCGTATTCGTATGGACGCCCCACGCGCGTAAAGGGCGGCGCGCTCAAGTTGCTGGACGGCGTGGAGTTCAAGACGTCCGAAATCCAGTGTGCGGCGGGCACGACGCTTGAACTCGCCGGTGCGGCGCAGGTGCCGTCGGTGGTGTTCGACGGGGCAACGCTGAAACTCGCCGAGCCGGCGACGTTCACGGGCCGCGCACACGGGGCCTACACGCTGGAGCAGGCGGCGGAGGCCGTGCTTTCGCTCACGGTTGAAAGCTGCCTTGATGGTCCGGTCTCGTTCGCGGCGGGCACGGAGAAGTTCCGCCTCCGCTATGTGTTCGGCACGGCGACGCCGACGGGCGAATATCTCGTTTTGGCGAACTCGGGACTTTCGGCGGATCGGATCGAGGTGGCGACGGACGTCGACACGGAACAGTATCGCATCGAGCAGAGCGTCACTCCGGCGGGAGATGTAAAGCTCACGGTGCTGCCGACGGGGGCGAAGATCGCCGTTTGGACCGGCAACGGCGAGCGGACGGATCCGACAGATGCCGGCAACTGGGTGGTGACGGGTGCGAACGGCGAAGAGATTCCGGGGGCGACGCCTGATGCGGAAACCTATATCCGTCTCTCGGGCGAAACGACGCTCAACGTGCCGGCGGGAACGCCCGTCGCATCGGCGGGTCTGCTGCTGGCGTCGCAGGTGACGTTGGCGGCGGACTGCGACTGGCGTGGACTCGGCGCGGTGGCATTGCGCGACCGGTCGAAGATCGACCTGCTCGGCCACACCCTCACGTTGCCGGCGTTCGGGATGATCTCTGGCGGCACGGGCGAGATTACCGACTCCACGACCGACGTCGAGCATCCGGGCGAGTTCCACCTGGCGGTCCCGGCGAACACGACGGTCACGAACGACTGCGTGCTGTTTACGGGTAACTTGAAGTTCGTCAAGGAAGGCGAAGGGGGAATCCTTTCAAAGATGTCCTGCAGCTACACGGGCGGCACCGTGATTGCGGAAGGCAAGTGGACGACGTTCAACAACGGCACGACGGATTATTCGTTCGTGCGCTATTTCCACTTCGGCGCGGCGGGTTCTTCGCTTGAGATCGCGGCGGGCGCCACGCTCGACATTTTCGGCAACTACGACTTGTTCGTGTACCCGACGCGCCTGGCGGGCACGTTGACGTCCTCGACCTACGCCACGTCGAATGCGGGCAACGGCGGTATCGGGTGGCTGACGATCGTTGGCGAAGAGGCGTTCGTCGATGTGGTGAAGCACACGGTGTTCAACGGCGGAAACATCGAGCAACCGCAGGTGGATTTAGGCGGCCATACGCTGAGGATGGATGCGCATGGCGGCAGCGGCAACCAGGTGTGCCTCAACGGATTCGGTTTCACGAACGGCGCCGTGAAGGTGGTGTCGGGCGGCTGGTGGCGTCCGTGCCGGAACCCGGCGGACTGCTCGACGGTCGACTTCGAGATGGGCGCCGCGCTGTGGCTGGATGCGGATATCACGGTGCGCGACTTCAAGGTGGCTTATGGCAATCTAAATGACGTCAATGGTACGGCCCATGTCTACATCAAGGGCGTCTATTCGGTTGGCACGGGCTACATGAACAACTTCGTGCTGCTCGACGGCGCAACGCTCGATGTGGCCGAACAGACGGGCACGTGGGCGATTGAAAGTACGGTGAAAGCCAACCAACGGATCAACTTCGCGGACGGTGCGAAGATCGCGTTGCACATCGGCCGGCGCCGTTTGGCCGACGGTGAAAAGCTGATCGGCTGGACCACGCCGCCGGCGAATCTTTCGGGGCTCTCGTTTGTGTTCGACGAAGCCGCCCGCGCGTTCTACGCCCTCCGCGTGGAATCCGATGGCCTCTACGTGCGCCGTCGTGGCCTGATGTTCATTCTCCGCTAACTGGTGCTTGGTCTGGTGCTTGGTGCTTGGTGCCTTGTCTGGTGCTTGGTGCCTGGTGCGTCGTAACGTCGGTAGGGCGCGCACACCGTGCGCGCCGCAGACCACGGGGGGGGGCGCCGCGCGCCCGGCGCCCGGCGCCCGGGCCGGGGGCCGGGGAAAGGGGGCCGCGAAAAAAAATTCGACTTTTTTTGTTTTCCCCCTT
>JAZLJP010000099.1:0-24230 GCA_045617985.1 Kiritimatiellia bacterium | reverse complement strand
GACATCCGCAGACATGTCAAATGTAGAATGGAAAATGGAGAATGTAAAATGTTAGGTGTTGTCGCATGTTTGGTGATGGCGAAACTGGGACAACGGGCATCTTGCCCGTTGGGAACCCACTCCTCAACGGGCGGGACGCCCTTTGTCCCAGTTTTCCGCGCCTTGTGCCAACGGGCGGGACGCCCGTTGGGCCAGTTGTTTGCGACATGTCATCTCCAACGTTGCGAATGTCTCGCACAGAGAGCGCAGAGGGCGCGGAGGGGGAAGATGGAGGCCGTACGAACGCTCTGCGTTCTCCGCGATCTCCGCGTGAGATTCGACTCTCCCCGGCATCTCGTGCCGTTCTTGACGCGGGGCGCGCGCTCTGGCGGTACGACCATGCCCAGCCCGGTGCGAATCAGAATGTGGGAATTCCTTTTCCCTAAAAGCCATAGTTTCACCATTGGGTTTTGTGAGAGAAACACAATGATGCTATGGCTTTCTTTTATTCTCAACAATAATCACTGATACTATTGCAGACGTAGAAAACGGCGGTCCTCGGACTGCCGTTTTCTACGATTTGCAGTCGTTCCGAAAAATGTCTGGTTGGCGGCGGGGGAAAATTATGGTACAATAAGCAGATATGAAAAAGACACTGATTTTCGGCGCTTTATGCGCTCTTGCCGGGTTCGCCGGTTTGGCGGATGTGAAGAAGGTCGAGGACTATTCCTGGGTGCGCGGCGTGAACTATACGCCCGATGTGCGCCAGCCGGAACGGTCGGCGCGGGAACTCGGCTACGGCAAGCGCGTCAACTTGAACGCGTACCGCTTCTGGTTGGCGCCTTGGGACTGGAAGAAGAATCCCGAAGGGTACACGAAGTGGGTGCGCGATACCGTGCGCTTCGGTTTCGCCCACGGCTATCGGGCGATGCCGATTCTCTTCAACGGCAACGGCCTGAGGCCGGACTATCTCCTCGAGGAAAAGAACTGGCCGGATTTGGCGGCGTTCGCAACGGCCATCTCCCGTGCGCTCGAGAACGAACCGGGGCTGTTGATGATCGACGTCATGAACGAGCCGGAATGCAATCCGTGGATCTATGGCGCGCCGAAGGAAGAACGCGCCGCCCGCCAGAAGCGCATCCAGAACTTCGTTCGCCGCGCCTGTAGGCACGTGAAGGCCGTGGCGCCGAAGGCGGTGATCACGGTGGGCTATACGACCTCGTGGGAGATTCCGCCGACCGTCGATTGCGTGGACGTGGTGTCTTTCCACGACTATAGCGGCACGCTCGCCTCGATCGAAGCCAATTTCGCGAACGCCGCGGCGATCGCCAAGAAGGCGGGGAAGGCCGTGATGCAAACCGAAACCGGCTGCCTCGCGCGCTGCAATCCATACGACCTCGCGCTGGGGGCCTGCGAGCGCCATCGCATGGGCTGGTTTCTCTTCAACCTCGTCATTCGCGGCCGGTGCGATTCGGAGCACGGCATCTTCTATCCGGATGGTACGGTGCGCGATCCCGCGACGATCGCGGCGATGATGGGCTGCTACCGCAACCGCGATCTTGCAACGATCATTCCGGGGCTTCCGAACCGTGAAGGGGCGGCCGAACGGTGCATTCGCGAAATCAAGGCCGCGCTCGCGGAGAAGACCGATGATGCGTTCGACTATCGCCCCGCGAATGCGAAGAAGCTGCTCGAGGCCTGCGAACGCGCCGCCAATCTCCTTGAATGCTGCGACCTCGTGCCGATGGCGGTGCCGCCCACGGCGAAAATCGCCGCCTGGCGCAAGATGGAAAAGCCGCCGCTTGCGGAAATCCGCGCGTTCGCCTACGATCTTGCCAAGCGCCTCCGCGAGACGAGTCAGCTGCTCTAGGAAAGAGTGGCGGTGCCTGTTGTAGGAGAATGTCAGTACGAACGTTTTCTCTGATGCGTGAGAAGAAATAGAAAAGGAGAGGTTGAATGAAAGGTTTCTTTTTGAGTGCGGTGCTGGCGGCGGGTGTTTGCGGCGCGGCGACGGTGACTTTGCCGGTGGGCGAGGTGAAGGGCGTACCCGATCAACAGGCGCGTTCGTTCCCGGGAAAGGTCGAGGCCGTGCAGCGCGTGGACGTGACGCCGGAGGTGAGCGGCGACATCGTGGAGGTGTGCTTCTCGAACGGCCAGATCGTGAAGCAGGGCGACGTTCTCTACCGCCTTCTCGCCATCAAGTACGAAAGCACGGTCAAGAATGCGCGGGCGAAAGTGGCCGAGTGCGAGGCGAAGAAGCTCTACGCCGAAGGGAACCTCAAGCGGCATGAGAACGTGCGCGCGAACGCGGTGAGCAAGGACGCGCTCGAGAATGCGAAGAGCGACGTTGCGGTGGCGACGGCGGCCCTGGATGCGGCGAAGGCGGATCTCGCGGTGGCCGAGTACAACCTGAAGCGGTGCGAAATCCGTACGCCCATCACCGGCAAGACGGGCTCGACCCGCCTCACGCGCGGCAACCCCGCCTCGCCCGCGACGCCGCTCGTGACGGTGGTGCAGATTACGCCCATCCGCGTGCGGTTCGCGATTTCGAACGGCGACTACCTCACGATGTTCGGCGGGAAGGGCAGTACGCTGCAGCAGAAGGGCGAAGTGGAGATCACGCTTGCGAACGGGGCCGCGTACACGGAGAAGGGGGCGATCGAGTATGTGGAGAACCTGGCGGACGACCTCACGGATACGATGCGCGTCTACGCCACGTTTCCGAATGCGGACCGCGTGCTCAAGCCGGGCGGCACGGTGGGCGTGACGCTCAGGAACAAGGACGGCGTTGTGAAGTGTGCGGTGCCGCCGAGCGCGGTGATGCAGGATGCCGAGGGCGCCTACGTGTGGGTGGTGGGCGAAGGGAACAAGGCGGAGCGGCGGTCGATTGCGCGCGGCCACATCACGCCCGACCTCCAGCTCGTCGAGACGGGGCTCAAGGTGGGCGAACGCATCGTGACGGACGGCACGCATAAGCTCGCCGCGGGCGACGTGGTGGAGGCGGCGAAGTGAGCTTCAGCGAATTTTTCATCGAACGGCCTCGCTTCGCGTTCGTTCTTTCGATCGCGGCGAGCTTGTGCGGCGCCATCGCCCTGATGCAGCTGCCGGTGGAGGAGTATCCCGAAATCGCGCCGGCGACGGTGCGCGTGTCGGCCGTCTATCCGGGGGCGAGCGCGCAGGTGGTGGCGGATGCGATTGCCATTCCGATCGAAGACCAGATCAACGGCGTCGAGAACGTGGTGTACTATTCTTCGACGTGCGACAACGCGGGCAGCTACTCCTGCTCGGTCACGTTCCGGTCGGGCGCGGATACCGATATGGCGCTCGTCAATCTGCAGAACGCCGTGAAGCGGGCGGAATCGAAACTGCCGAGCGCGGTGAAGCAGCAGGGCATTTCCGTGCAGAAGCGCAATGCCGACATGCTTGCGATGTACTCGTTCATGACGGATGGCCGCAACCTCTCGCTCCAGCAGCTCGGCGACTACGTGGAGAAGAACATCAAGGAAAGCGTGATGCGCGTGGAGGGCGTTTCCGTTGCGGAAGTGATGGCCGCGCGCGAGTATGCGATGCGCGTGTGGCTGAACCCTGTCAGGATGAGCGGTCTAGGCATCACGATCGGCGATATCGCCAGCGCCATTGAAAGCCAGAACATCCAGGCGGCGGCGGGTACGGTGGGCAGCGAATACGCGAACCGCTACCTCAGCTACAAGCTGAACGTGGACGGCCGCCTGAAGACGCCGGAGGAGTTTGCTGCGATCGTCGTGAGGAACGACCCCGTGAACGGCGGGCAGGTGCTCCTGGGGGATGTCGCGCGGGTGGAGCTCGGCGCGAAGAGCTATTCGGGCCGCGCCGCGTTCAATGGCAAGGACTCGATCGCGATGGCCGTCTACAAGACGCCGGAGGCGAACTCGCTCGCCGTCGTCCAGCGCGTGAAGGCGAACCTCGACGACTGGATGACGCGCCTTCCGCAGGGCGTCTCGATGAAGATCGGCAAGGACGCGACTGAATTCACGATGGTGTTCATGAAGGCGATCGTTTCGACGCTCTTCATGGCGCTTGGGCTCGTGGTGCTCATCACCTGGGTGTTTTTGCAGGACTGGCGGGCGACGCTCGTGCCGGCCGTGGCGATTCCGATTTCGCTTCTGGCGAGCTTCATCTTCACGTGGGCGTTCGGCTACACGATCAACATCCTCACGATGTTCGGGTTGATCCTCGTGATCGGCTCGCTCGTTGACGACGCGATCGTGGTCGTTGAAAACACGCAGTCGCTCATGGCGAAGGAGGGCCTGAGCGCGAAGGAGGCGGCAAAGAAGTCGATGGGCCAGATCACGGGTGCCGTCATTGCAACGACGCTTGTGACGGTCGCGTGCTACATCCCGCTCGTCTTCTACGGCGGCATGGTGGGGAAGATGTACATCCAGTTCGCGTTCACGATGTGCGTGTCGCTCTCGCTGTCGACGTGCGTGGCGCTCACGCTCTCGCCGGTTCTCTGCTCGCTCCTCCTGCGCAAGCCGGAGAAGCCGGCGGCGATCTGGAAGCCGGTCAATTTCCTGATCGACGGGTCGCGCAAGGTGTATCTCACGGTCGTAGGGATGCTTGTGCGGCGGGCGATTCTGACGGCGCTCCTCTTCGGGCTTGCCTGCGCGGGTACGTGGTTCGTGAAGGATTGCGTGAAGGAGACGCTTCTCCCCGACGAAGACAAGGGCATGGTGAGCTTGGATGTCGAACTTGCGAAGGGGGCGACGCTCGCGCGCACGAACAAGGTGCTCGACGACATCCAAGCGCGCATCGGCGACATCCCGGGCGTGCAGAGCGTGATGCTCATTTCCGGCTCGGGCGTGATGTGCGGCACGGGCGAACACTGCGCGCAGGGCATGGTGCTTCTGGACCATTGGGACAAGCGCACGACGCCCGAGAAGAGCCTGGCCGCGGTCATCGCCGAGATCAAGAAGCGCACGGCGGATATCTACCCCGCGAAGATCACGTGCTTCACGTCGCCGGCGATCCAGGGCCTCGGCCGCGTGGGCGGCGTGGGGTTCAACCTCTGTTCGGATACGGGCGCGACGAGCGCGGAACTCGCGGCGGCGGCGAAGACGGTGGTGCGGCAGGTGATGGGCCTGAAGGAATGCGCCTTCGCCTCCTGTTCGTTCAATGCCGATACGCCGCAGCTTCGGCTTACGCTCGACCGGCGGAAGGCGGAAGCGCTTGGCGTCACGCCGCAGGCGGTGTTCGCAACGCTCCAGAACAAGCTCGCGAGCGTGTATGTGAACGACTTCAACCTCGACGGCGGCGCCTACGAGGTGATCGTGCAGTCGCTCTCCGACTACCGGGCGACGGTGGAGGATGTGTCGTCCCTCCACGTGCCCGGCACGGGCGGGGCGATGATTCCGCTCTCCGCCGTCGCGACGATCGCGTACGAGGTGGGCCCGCAGCAGATCACCCGCTTCAACAAGATGCCGAGCGCCTCGGTGAACGCGCAGACGGCGCCGGGTATCGCGGGCCTCACGCTCATTCGGGCGATCGAGCAGCTCAAGCTGCCGGCGGGCTACCACATCGAGTGGAGCGAAATGAGCCGGCAGGAGAAGGAGAACGAGGGGCGCCTTGGGCTCCTGATGGGCATGGCGGCCTTGTTCGCCTATCTCTTCCTCGTGGCGCAGTATGAAAGCTGGGCGATTCCGTTGCCGGTGATGTGCTCGGTGCTCTTCGCCATCGGCGGCGCCTACATGGGCCTTTGGGTGACGGGAACGCCCATGAGCATCTACGCGCAGCTCGGCATGGTGATGCTCATCGGCCTTGCGGCGAAGAACGCGATTCTCATGGTCGAATTCTCGAAGGAGGAGCGCGAGAAGGGCTCCTGGCCGATCGAAGAGGCGGCGATGCGCGGGGCCGACCTTCGCTTCCGCGCGGTGATGATGACGGCCTGGAGCTTCCTCTGCGGCGTCTTGCCGCTCGTCTGCGCGACGGGCGCGGGCGCGGGCAGCCAGAAGGCGATCGGCATTTCCACCTTCTCGGGAATGCTCCTGGCGACATTTGTGGGCGTCGTTTTCACCCCGGCGCTCTATGCGCTCTTCCAGCGCATCCGCGAATTCGTGAAGCGTGGAAGATGAGATGGCGCCTCAGGTGATCGAAGTCGTGGGCGGGATCATCCGCCGCGACGGGAAGTTTCTCCTCGGGAAGCGTCCGCTCGGCAAATCGCAGGGCGGGCTCTGGGAGTTCATCGGCGGAAAGATCGAGCCCGGCGAGACGCCCGAAGTGGCGCTCGCGCGCGAGTGCCTGGAGGAGATCGCCCTTCCGATCGTCGGCCAGAAGATCCGAACGGCCGTCACCCATGCCTATCCCGAGCGTACGATCCATCTCACGCTTATCGACTGCGCGCCGGTATCCGGCGCGGAGCCGACGGCGCTAGAGCACGCCGATCTCGGCTGGTTTACGCCGGAAGAGATGCGCGCGCTCGCGTTCTGCCAGGCGGATCGGGAATTGCTTCCCCTGGTCGTCGGAAAGTGAATTCCGGGGCGGAGGACGTGTGGCGCGATCGGGGCAGGCCTGATCGTGCCCCTTTTTTGTTTTGAAGCGAAATCGCGGGACTTGACATTTTTCACACAGCGGAATGGCTTTTTGGTATAATAGACCCCATTTCAATTGCAAATAGGAGAATGAGAATGAAGGTGACGATGTTTTTCGCGGCGCTTGCCGCGGCTTTGAGCGCTTCGGCTGTTCTTGAGCCGGGGGCTCTTTTCAGCGACAACATGGTGCTCCAGCGCGAGAAGCCGGTGGCGGTGTGGGGGAAGGCCGATCCGGGCGCGACGGTGACGATCGCCTTTGCGGGCGCCGAGGTGAAGGCCACGGCCGATGCGGCGGGCAATTGGCGCGGGAACCTGCCCGCGATGAAGGCCGATGCCACGCCGAAGACGCTCGCCTTCGCGAGCACCTCGGGCGAGAAGATGGCGTTTCAGAACGTCGTCGTGGGCGAAGTGTGGCTCTGCGGCGGCCAGTCCAACATGACGTTCAGCCTGTGGCCGGCGCCGCGCGTTTTCCAGCATGCGGGCCGAGAGAAGAACGGCTACTACGATCTCTGGCTCACGAACGAGCCGGAGATCCGCGGCGTGAACATCCGCCAGAGCTGGAGCGCCCAGCCGCGCGGCCTTGCGCGCCAAACGTGGACGGCCTTTACGCCAGGCAAGATGGGGAACTTCTCGGGTGCGGCGTTCCATTACGCCCTCCGTCTCCATCAGGCGCTCAAGATTCCCGTGGGCGTAATCGTCTCCGCCTGGGGCGGTTCGCGCATCGAGCCGTGGATTCCGCCGTGCGGATTCGAGGCGGTGCCGAGCGTGAAGGCGCTTGCCACCCAGCCGATCGTGGACCGTTCGAGGAACCCGCGCAAGAATGCCGACCTCCATCAGCTGCCGCGCGCCTGCTGGAATGCGATGGTCTCGCCGCTCGCGCCGTACACGCTGCGCGGTGCGATCTGGTACCAGGGCGAATCGAACCGCGGCGAGTGGCGCCGCTACTACGACCTTCTGAAGGCGTTGCATGCAGGCTGGTCGACGGCGTTCGAATGCCCCGACATGCCGTTCTATCTCGTGCAGATCGCGCCGTACGGCTACCAGTCGGAAGCGGCCGATCCGGGCGAGACGCAGATCCGCGAGGAAATGGAACGCTTCGCCGCCGAGGAGAAGAACTGCGGCCTCGCCGTCATTTCCGACGTGGGTGAAGTCGACAACATCCATCCGGGCGACAAGCGCGCGGTAGGCACGCGCCTCGCGGCGCTCGCGCTCAACCGCCTCTACGGCTTCAAGAACCTCATCTGCGATGCGCCGAAGTTCAAGGCCGTCTCGCCCGTGAAGAGTGGCCGCGTAACGCTCACCTTCGACCACGTGGCGGCCTGGAACCTGAACGGCACCTCGCCGCTTCGCTTCGAACTCGCCGGCGCCGACGGCAAGTATGTGGAAGTGAAGAGCGCGCTCAAGGGCAATACGGTGGAACTCGTCGTGCCGGCGGGCATGACGCCCGCGAAGGTCGCCTACATGCGTAAGAGCTGCTGGCACGGCTTCCTCAAGAACGAAGCGGGTCTGCCGCTCGGGCCGTTCCGCGCCGATTTGCCGAAGTAAGCCGAGTTTAAGGAGGTCAGCGATGACGTTCGACTTCTGCCGTTTGGTCATGGCCGCAAGCGTGTGCGCGGCCATGTGGACGCTCCCGGGCGCGGAGATGCGCTATACGGTGTACGCGTTGAATGCGGGATTCGATCCGGCGCGGCAGGGACGCTTCGCGCCGGACGATCATCGCGAGATCGGGCTAGAGCCGGCGCATCGCGACCCGAATTTCCGCTCGCCGGTGGCGGGCGTGGAGAAACTGGAGTACCCGGTGCCGCAGGCCGTGTTCCAGAGCGCGCGGTATTCGGAAGGGAAGGCGAATGCGCTCAACTACCGGCTGCCGAACCTCGATCCTGCGGCCACCTACGAGCTGCGCCTCTATTGTGCGGAGGCCTTCTATTCGGAGGCGAACAAGCGCGTGACGACGCTCGCCATCAACGGCGTCAAGCAGGCGCCGCCGCTTGATTCGGTGGCGCAGGCCGGCGGGCGCAACATCGCGAGCGAGCGCGTGTTCAAGAACGTGAAGGCGCAGGCGAACGGTGTGTTGGCGCTCGATTTCACCTGCGTGGTGGATCATCCGCAGCTCTGCGGCATGGAACTCGTCAAGGTGGGCGGCGCGCCCGTGCCGGTGACGCCCGTCATCCACGAGGCGAGGGGAAATGCGACGGGGGCGGCGCTCCGCTTCGGCTCGACGACGGGCGACGTGGCCTACGAGATTCGCCGCCGCGCGGCGGGTACGGGAGCGTGGGCGGTGTGTGCGACAGGCGTGCGCGAGGCGATTTGGCGCGATTGCGCGGGGTCGCTCGCGAGCGAGTATGCCGTGCGGGCGGTCGATGCGAAAGGCGCGGCCTCGCCGTGGTCGGCTCCGATGCGCGTCAAGCCGGGGGCCGATCCGATCGTCGTCGTGAAGCGTGCCTCCCTCCATCCCTCGCACGTCTACACCTATCATGTGGAAGGCCTTTCAAAGGGGGGCGGCCTCTATGTGTGCGACCCCGTGGCGCTCTCGACGCGGTGCCTCGTGGATGCCACGGAGGGTATCATTCTCGACGCGCAGGTTTCGTATGACGGCCGCGAGATTCTCTTCAGTTGGAAGCGTACGATGAATGAGCCGTTTGCGATCTGGCGCATCGGCGTGGATGGCAGGGGCTTGACGCGCGTCATCGGGGGGCCCTGCAACAACCAGAACGCCTGCTGGCTCCCGGATGGCGGCATCGTCTTCACGAGCGACCGCAAGCCCGCCTTCGCCTACTGCTGGGTGTCGACGTCGCCCGTTCTCTATCGGGCGGACGGCGACGGGGGCAACGTGACGCGGATTTCGGCGAACTACCTGACGGACTTTACGCCCTCCGTGATGCGCGACGGCCGCGTTCTCTACAGCCGCTGGGAATACGTGGATCGTCCCGCGATTCCGATTCAGTCGCTTTGGGCGATCCAGGCGGACGGCACGGGGCTTTCGGGCGTGTTCGGCAATCGCGTCCTCTCGCCGGCCACGTTCATGTTCGCGCACGACGTACCGGATCGCCCGGGCCACTACCTCTGCGTGATGACGGCGCATAACGGCCCCTGCAGCGGCGCGATCGGCCTCATCGACGTGGCGAAGGGCGGCAACGCGCAGGCCGCCATCCGCAACCTCACGCCCGACGTGTTCGTGGCGCCCGTGGGGAGCGGGTTGAGGGGGAACCACGTGCGCGGGCCCTACACGACGCCGTATCCGATCGACCGCGACCGCTACCTCGTTTCGAAGGCGGGCGAGATTCAGCTGCGGTACATCGATTCGCCCGAAGTGCAGGTGCTCCTCGCGAAGGACGATGCGCGCCTCGGCTGGTATTCGCCGATGCCGCTTGCGCCGCGCGCGAAGCCGGTGATGCACCGTGCGCCGCTGCTCGATCCGAAGGCGCCGCCGTTTGCGGAAATCGTGGTGCAGGACGTGCGCATCGGGCTTGAAAAATACGTGAAGCCGGGCGAGGTGAAGCGCCTTGCGATCGTGCAGGAAATGGAAAAGGACATCCGCAGCGAAACGAGCCAGCGGCAGTTCGGCTTCCAGTTCCCCGTGGTGAGCTGCGGCGCCACCTACGCGCCCAAGCGCGTGTGGGGCTTTGCAGATGTGGAAGCCGATGGAAGCGCGCACTTCCTTGCGCCGGCGGGCGTGCCGATCTACTTCCTGCCGCTCGATAAGGAAGGCCGCGCCCTGCAGCGCATGCGCACGTTCACGCACTTCATGCCGGGCGAGCGGCAGAGCTGCATCGGGTGCCATGCGGACCGCAACTACGTCTCCATCTCGCCCGCGCAGATCGGCAAGTCCCTCGCCGCGCAGCGCCCGGCCGCGCCGCTCAAGGAACCCTCGTGGGGCGCGAAGGACGGCTTCAGCTACATGCGCGTGGTGCAGCCGGTTCTGGACCGCCACTGCGTGAAATGCCACAGCGGCGAAGAGGGCGCGCCCGAACCCGAGCTCACGGGCGACCGCACGGACTACTTCTGCGTCTCCTACGAAAACCTCGCGCGGAAAGGCACGGGGGCTGAAAGCGGCGGCGACGTGGGGCCCGATATGGCGCGGTACGGGCGCAATCCCTACACGAGCTGGATCCCCACGCTGAACTGCCTTGAGGAGAACATCCTCTGGATTACGCCGAAGTTCTGGGGAAGCCCCGCGAGCCTGCTCTCGCGCGTCATCGCTTCGGGCCATCCGGACGGCGAAGGGAAGAGGCGCGTGGCGCTCTCGGCCGACGAGCGGCTGCGCATCCACATGTGGATCGACCTCAACGTGCCGTTCTACGGCACTTCGCAGTCGAAACAGCCGAAGCTGCGCGGTTGCCGCCGCGTGTATCCGGCCGCGATCGATGCCGTGAAGGCGGAGATCGAGCGGAAGAAGCGCGTGGCGCTGCCGTATCAGTTCTATGTGCGCTACGACCATCCCGAGCGAAACGCGTGGCTCGCGCGCGGCCTCGCCCGCGGCATTTTCGAGAGCACCGATGATCCCGACTACAAACGGCTTCTCGATGAAATCGTGAAGGCGCGTCCGCTCTTGGACCTCCGCAACCACGTCGATTTCCGCGACGTACGCCAGTGCGACGGCAATGGGGTGAAATGAGTTTGGTGAGTTTTCCCATGTGAAGAAACAAAACAAGACAACGAAAGGTAATGCAATGGCAAATGATACTGGAGAAATAATGGGGCATCCAATAGGCCTCGCCATCCTCTTTTTTACGGAGATGTGGGAGAGGTTCTCTTACTACGGCATTCGTGCGATCCTGATCTTCTACATGATGGGGGAGGTGGCGAAAGGCGGGCTCGGTTGGTCGCGCGAGTGGTCGTATGACGTGCTCAAAGTCTTTATGATGTCCTGCTATTTGACGACGATTCCGGGCGGCTTTGTGGCCGACCGATGGCTTGGGAAACGGAAGAGCGTGTGGCTCGGCTGCCTCTTTATCATGATCGGCAATTTCTGCTTGGTGTTACCCGACGAGCGGGCCCTCTATACGGGCCTGGCGTTGATTGCACTCGGGGGTGGTTTCCTGAAACCGAACATTTCGGCGATTGTGGGGCGCCTCTATAAGGACGGCGATTCACGGCGCGAGTCGGCCTTCTCGATCTTCTATATGGGCATCAATGTGGGTGCGTTTTTCTCGGGCATTGTCGTGGGTTTGATCGCCGCGAAGTGGGGTTGGCGCTATGGCTTCCTTGCCTCTGGCATTGGCATGCTCTTCGGGCAGTTCCTCTACATCTGGGGGCAGCGCTATCTGAAGCACACCGATACCGTCACCGGCCCCGGCCAAGTGGCGGTCGAGGAGCCGCGTCAGCCGCTCACCTCGGCCGAATGGCGCCGCATCGGGGTGATCGTCTTCTCGTTCTTGAGTGTGATCATCTTCTGGACGGCGTTCGAGCAGAGCCCCGGCCTCCTCAACCTTTTTGCCGAAGAACATACCAATCGCATGATCGGGTCGTGGGAGATGCCCACGGCGTGGTTCCAGTCGTTCAACCCGCTCTACATCATCCTTCTCTCGCCGCTCATGGCGATGCTTTGGCCGTGGCTCGCGAAGCGGGGCAAGAATCCGCACGCCATCGTGAAGATGGGCATTGGCACGGTGATCCAGGGCCTCGGCTTCTTCTTCATGGTGGCGGCCGTCACGCAGGCTGCAACCGGCAAGTGCTCGATGATCTGGCTTGCGCTCGTGTACCTGAGCTGCACGATCGGCGAACTCTGGCTTTCGCCGGTGGCGCTCTCGTTCATTACCTCCACGGCGCCGAAACGGATGACCTCGCTGATCATGGGGTGCTACTACGCGGTGACGGGCGTGGCCGGTTACCTCGCCGGCAGCATCGGCGCGAAGGCGGAGACGTTGGCTGAATACAAGACGGTCTTCATTTGGCTCGTCATCGTGACGACGGCGGTGGGCCTTCTGCAGCTCGCGTTTGCGAAGAAGATCATTCGCACGGCCGCAGGGAGATGAGGAAATGAACCGCGCGCAGCGGCGCACTAGAACAGCGTCTGCTGCGCGACGGGCTCGAAACTGCGCCGATGTTCGGGGCAGGGCCCGAGTCTCTTCAGCGCTGCGAGGTGGGCAGGCGTGGGGTAGCCCTTGTGCTGGGCGAAACCGTAGCCGGGGTAGAGCGCCTCAAGGCGAAGGCAATCGGCGTCGCGTGCCGTCTTGGCAAGAATCGAGGCGGCCGCGATGAAGAGCGATTTCGCATCTCCCTTCACGATGTTCTGCGAAGGGAAGGGGAGGGTGGGCACCGCTAGCCCGTCGACGAGAATCTTGAGCGCCCCTTGTGCGGCGGCTTCGGCGGCAACGCCGAGCTGCGCCGCCACGCCTTCGGCGGCGCGGCGCATGGCCAGGTGCGTGGCCCTGAGAATGTTCAGGCGATCGATTTCGGCGGGAGTGGCGGAGGCGATGCTCCACGTGCAGCCGGCGGTCGACTTGATGACCTCGGCGAGCGCTTCGCGCTTCTTCTCGGAAAGTTTCTTCGAGTCGTTGACGCCCGCCCAGGGGCCGGCGAGCAAATCGCACGCGAGGGCGAGGGGCACGGTGACGGCGGCGGCGTATACGCCGCCCGCAAGAGGCCCGCGGCCGGCTTCGTCGATGCCCATCACGGTGTCGCCCTGGGCTCGTTCGAAATCGAGCGAAAGCGCCATCACCCCTCCACGACGGCTTTCACCTGGGCGGCCGTGAGGCCGGTGAGAAGCAGCCGTTTCGTTTTCGAGGTTTCGCCGCCTTTGAAGACGACGGCGCTCTTGGAAAGGTCGAACGCATCCGCCAAGGTTTCGATGAGTTCCTTGTTGGCCTTCCCGTCGACGGGGGCCGAGCGGATGCGCACCTTCACGGCGTCGCCCAAAAGCCCGTCAAGGCCCGCCTTCGATGAGCGGGGCTGGGCCTTGACGTTCAGGATTACGCCTTCACGCGTTTCCGTGAAGTACATCGATTAGAGGCGCACTTTGAACCCGCGATTCGCGAGGAACTGCTTGAGTTCGGGAATCGCGATGAGATTGAAGTGGAATACGCTCGCGCCGAGGAGCACCGTCGCGCCCGCTTGAGCGGCTTCGGCGAAGTGTTCCATCGTGCCCGCGCCGCCGGAGGCGACCACGTCGGCCGTGGTGATTTCGCGGATCTGGCGGATAAGCGGCAGGTCGAAGCCCGTGCGCGCGCCATCGGTGGATTTCGAGGTCGGCAGAATGCACGTCACGCCATAGTCGTTCACCTGTTTCGTCCATTCCAGCGCGTCCTTGCCCGTTGCGGTGCGGCCGCCGTCGATGAACACTTCGTAGCCGCTCGGCATGGCCTTGTTCTGCGCCACGTCAATCGCCACGGTCACCTTCTCCGCACCGAATTCTTTGATCATTTCGGCGATGAGTTGCGGCTCGCGGAAGACGGCCGACGAGGTGGAGACCTTGTCGGCACCCGCCGTCAGCACGGCTTCAGCCGCCGCCACGGAGTTGATGCCGCCACCCATCGTGAAGGGAACCGTTTTCACGGCCGCCACCTTCTTGACGACTTCGAGCATTGTTGCACGGCCCTGCACGGTAGCCGTAATGTCAAGCATGGCGATTTCGTCCGCACCGGCTGCACAGTACGCCTGACAGCACGCGACGGGGTCGCCCGCATCCTTGATGTCAACGAAGTTGACACCCTTAACCACGCGCCCGTTCATCATATCAAGGCACGGCATGATAACCAAAGGTTTGTCCATAAAAAACCTCCTATTGAAGGAAAAGGAAATTATACCATAACCGCCTTTTGAATGTAAGATGGAAAATGAAAAATCGTTCTGGGGAAACGAAATCCCCCCATCGTCTTTCCGCGTCCGGCGGAGCCGGTTTCCGTTCCTTCCGTGGTTTGATTTTCCGCTGCGCGTGGTCGGTGTTACGGCTTGGGGTGCTTCATTTATTGTTCGATTGTGTTTGCTGACGTGTTAATGGGGACAGGCTCGAAACTCAAATTCAAACAATTTTCCATTTCCAATCCATCCGCTGAAATGCTAAAATATACTGCGTTTTAATTGGAGGAGGTTTGGAATATGCCGACAATTATGATGTATCGTGGATTTAAGGTGTTCATCAATTGGGATGACCACAATCCGCCTCATTTTCATGTCGAATATGGTGGTGAGGAAATGTTGGTGCGAATTGAGGACGCCGAACCGATTGCTGGAGACTTGCCGGCCAAGCAGAAAAAACTCATTCTTGGTTGGGCGGTTTTGCGCCATGAAGAACTGATGGAAAATTGGAAATTGGCAGAACAGAAGAAGGAACTGTTCCAGATAGAACCGATGCGGTGATATGAAGAAAACATACGAACAATATCTTGCAATGGGAATGGATGAAAAGACCGCCCGTTACTTTTCGAACGGGCGGCGACGGGTTGTTGCTGTCAGAACCAAACCCGACTATACCTTGGTTTTGACTTTTGACAATGGGGAGATACGTTCGTTGGATTGTCGTCTGGAGTTTACGGACGGTTCGTTGTTTAAGCGTTTAGCGTCTCCGTCAGATTTTGAAAGAGTCTTCGTAGATTCTGCAGGTAATATCGCATGGGATATTGACCCGACTGTTGATAGCGAGATTGTGTGGAACAACCGAATTGATTTTTGTAGAGACGCCTGCTATCTGAAAAGTGTCCCCATCGCAGATTGACCCCTCGGCAGCACGTCAGATCGTCAGGGACCACAAAACCGCGGAATGTGCTGAAACCCGCTTCGCGAGACGTGGAAAGCAGTTTGAAAAATCACCCTTCGGGCCCGGTACTGGCAATCTTCCCGCCTTGTACGGATTTCGGGCAAGGGCCGATGGACGAGCGGAGCGAAAACTTCCAATCGCATTCCGCGTCCGGCGGAGCCGGTTTCAGCGTGTTCCGCGTTGGAATGAAACAAGTCTCTGCGCGCTCTGCGCTCTCCGCGTGAGGAAGATGGCTCACGCAGAGGGCGCGGAGAACGCAGAGTCGCTGGCAAATGGCAAATTCCTTTTGGCATCGCTGCCGCCGGCCTTTTGCAGGTAATAGGTTATAGGGAATAGTGAATAGGTTGGTATTGTCGCAACGTTGGGGATGACATGTCGCAAACAACTGGCCCAACGGGCGTCCCGCCCGTTGGCGCAAGGGTCGGAAAAACTGGGACAACGGGCGTCCCGCCCGTTGAGGAATGGGTTCCCAACGGGCAAGATGCCCGTTGTCCCAGTTTCGCCATCCCCAACCTTGCGACAACACCAATCAATTGGGGACTGTCCCCATGTGCCCTATGGGGTGGTCCTCTGCGCTCTCGGCGTTCTCTGCGTGAGGAAGATGTCTCACGCAGAGGGCGCGGAGAACGCGGAGGAGGAGATTCCCGAGCTTGGAGAGACGGTATGTGTGTGCCGCGCGTGGCTTATGTCCTGTCCGACATGATAGGTGGCAGGAGACGATTATCGTCGACTTGCAAGCGGGATGCGGCAGGGACTCCGCTTCTCGTGTGGCACGATTTTGTCGCGGGGACAGACCCCACAAAGCTGGATGATCTGTTTACCGCCTCCATTACGTTCTCGAACGACGTGCCGGTGGTCATCTGGGCGCCGAATCTCAATACCAATGGCGTGGTGCGCGTTTACAAGGTGTGGGGGAAGACCCGGATTGACGACGCCGACGAGGCGTGGGCGTTTCAGACCAATGTCACGCATCGGTTCTTCAAGGTGATGGTGGAGATGATGCCAAATGAATAATTGAGAATGGAGAATGTAAAATGGGTGCGGGGCGGTTGGGGTCTTCTCGGCCACGCTGGCGTTTCCTTGCTTGCGACTGAGGGAGTATGGCAGTTCGTCATTCGCACGCAATTGCCAGATGTGAAGATCACGAAAGCGGCTGAAGTTTGAGCGTGAACGTGAAACCGCAGGCCTTCAGATATTCAGTCAATGTGTCAATGGTCACCGTGCGGCAATGTTCAATACGAGAAACATTAGGTTGGGCGATGCCCATCCGCTTGGCAATTTCCTTTTGCGTGAGGCCGCTCCGTGCTTTGGCTTCATGCATTGCCACGGTAAGAGCGTATTCCTTGCGGAATTCGTCCATTCCCTCCTTCCAGCCAGGAGCAGAACGGATTTTCGTGAGGTGCGCGCGCGTTGCCGCACGGCATTTTTCTCGAAGTGCGATTTGTTCTTTCGTCAGTTCTCTTTTCATAATCCATACTTCCTTTTCAATCTTTTGGCCTGTCGGAGTTCATTGCGTGGAATCGTAGCCGTCTTTTTTTCATACCCATTGAGTAGCCAGACGGATGTACCGTCATCATACGCATAGAATTCTCGAAAGTTACCTCCCTTACGAATTCTGATGGCAAAGAGATTGTCTTCTCCCTCAACTTTTTCAGCAAACGGGTAAGTAAGTCTTCCTGTTTCTTCCAATAATTGAACGAGCCGGTTAAACTCGTTTTTTCGTCTTCATTCATTAGTGATTCCGCAGTGAATGCTTCATCAGTATATATGACTTCTTTGCCCATTGCACAAAGAAGTATATCATTTGCGATATGTCTGGTCAAGGACAATATCTACTTCCATCAACATTTGTTCAGACGGCGTGGGGACAGTCCCTATGCGCCCTCAGAATGTCCGAATGGGCGAATGCCCGAATGGGGGGATGTGAGAGGGCTCGGCGCGCAATCCGTGAAATCCGTGTCATCCGTGGACCAGACGGCCTGGTGTACTGCCGAGGGGTAGGCCTCTGCGCTCTTAGCGCTCTCTGCGTGAGGATGATGTCTCATGCGGAGGGCGCGGAGAACGCGGAGGCGCTGGGCGTATCAGCCCACCGATTGCAACAGTTTTTTGGGGGGATTGCGCGCCGAGTTGAGGGTCCGTACGAAGCCTCGTTTCGCTGTCGCGGACCTTTTGCAGGTTATAGGGGATAGTGAATAGGTGCAAGATAGAATACTGTCTTGTTGTGACTTGCCGTCTCTGAAAACGGTCGCCCCAATGTGTTTTGGTTCCCCGGTGACAGGAGGTGTTGATTGTTCGGATTGTTCGATTGTGCTTACTGATGCGAAACGGGGGAGAAGTTCGAAACTCAAACAGGATTAACTTGTGAGGCAATCGTGAAACCTCCGATTTTACATGTAGTTTACACAGAGGGGTTTAAATTATGCTACAATACAGTTCGTCTGCCACCAATAGGAGGATGAAATGAAAAAAGGTTTCACGTTGATTGAACTCGTCATGGTCATTGCGATCATCGCGATTGTCTCTTCGCTTGCCGTGATGAAGCTCGGATCTTTGCGCGAACATGCGGCTCGCACGGTTTCGCTTGCGAACCAGAACGCGCTTGACCGCGCCGTGACGACGTTCCTGGCGGCACAGGCCGACGGCAAGATCGACTATCTTGATTCCCTGATCACCGACAGGGGGGCGTCCGGATTCAGGGAGGGTGACGGCAAGGGTTTTCAGAAAACCTTGGCGGCGGCCCAATATTGTTACAAAGGCGCGGGCCTGCGGAACGGAATTGACTATTCCGAGACCAACGCGGGTCTGACGCCGCGCCTCTATGGCCCTGGTGCGGAAGGCGGAAACTGTTTCATCCCGTATAGCCTGAGTCCGGCTGAGGTTGCTCGTCTCAACAACCGCAATTTCCGCTATGTGATGCGTCATGTCGACTTCGCGAATCAGGCCGGAGCCGGTTCGGTCGGCGAGGATGGGGTTCGTCTGACGATGACGGACGCGAAGATCCTCGATCCGCACGAGAGCGCCTGCATTGCCCGTGCTGTCACAAACGGCATGATCGTTTGTGCCATTTCACCGCTTACGAAGAACGGGCGCGACATCTACCGCGACATGGGCCAGAAGCTTCTTGACACGGAGGCGATTACGGACGCGAACGGTGCGGTGACGGACGAGGATGCCGCATTTGAACAGGTCAAGGCCACGGGGGGCGCTTTGCTCGCGTTCGGACTGGGCGCAGACGCGACGATCATAGGAAACAATCTCGCCGGTCTCGAAGCGGTTCCGCTGGCGACTTACCCGATCAAGAAGTTCTATCGCCAGTACATTCTCCTTTTCCGTGTTGACACCTCGACGCCGGCCAGGCGCCTTGATTATGTCGGCACGCTCGATCCGTGCGGCTTCACGGTTCAGCAGGCGCGTAAGAACATCGAGTGAAGATGAGAGTCCGTTTGCCGATCTTCTTTCTTGTGGGGCTTGCGATGCCGCTGGGTGTGGTGTCGCTGGCTGCGCATCGGCTGGTTTTGGCGGAGGTCGAGCGGGGCCGAACCGTTGGGCGTGCCTATTTGCAGGCGCAGGCTGAAGTCATCGCGGCGAGTATGCAGCCGCTTGCGCAGGCGGAGGTGTCGCCTGTGGCGTCGGCCTTGCCGGTCCTGGTCGGGGTTGTGGACAAGGATGGAACGGTGCGAAGCGGTGCGCTGTCCGATGACGGACGCTGCTTTGGCCTGGCGTCGCTCGCGCCAAAGTTCCCCGAGCTCGACGTGAAAGTGATGTGGGCGGGCGAGGAAAGCCCGGGCCTCCAGAGGGCGCGGCGGCTCCGCAGGGTTGAGTTTGCCGTGTTCAGCGGGTCGGCGGCGTTGTTTCTGCTGGTCGCCGGATTCCTCGTTCGACGGCACCTTGTTCTGCGGCGCGAGCTGCAGGACCAGCGGGACTGCGTACGCGATTTCTCGCATCGTCTGAGGACGCCGATCACGTCCATTTCCCTCTGCGCGGAACTTGCGCGGGACGGGCGCATAAGCGAGGAACGCAAGGGCGAGTGCGCCGAGACGATCATTTGCGAGGCCGCCAAATTGGATCAGATCGTCGGCGAGGTGCTGGACCACATCGAAGGAGGACGGCATGGCTGAGATCCTGATTGGCGAGGACGATCCCGATGTGCGCAAATGGTTGGGAATCGCACTGGAGACGGAGGGCCATGCTGTCCGCCAGGCCTGCGACGGCGAGGAGACGCTGGCCGCTGTTCGCGCGCGCCGTCCGGATCTGCTGATTCTGGATATCATGATGCCGAAGATGTCGGGCCTTGATGTCTGCCGCGCCATTCGTGCCGTAGACGCCTCTCTGCCGATTATGATGCTGACGGCGAGAAACAAGGACGAAGATGTCGTGGAGGGATTGGGCTGCGGCGCGGACGACTATGTCACCAAGCCGTTTTCAATGAAGGTGATGTTTGCCCGCATTGCCGCGCTGCTTCGGAATCGGCATGCGCCCGGAGATGCATCCGTTTTTCTCGTCGGAGATCATTCCGTTGACGGTAAGGCCATGCAGGTCAGGGGACCGGACGGTTCTTGTGAACCTCTGGCCGCGAGGGAATATGAACTACTGAAGCTCCTTTACGAGCGCCGTGGAGAGGTGCTGCAGCGGGATTGGCTCCTGAATCGACTTTGGGGCGTTACGTTTTACGGTAACACCCGTACGCTCGATCAGCACATTGCGCTCATTCGTCGCAAGTTGGGCGGGGATGCCGACCGAGTCGAGACCATCCGCAATGTCGGCTATCGGCTGCGGACGGCCCCGAGAGCCTCATAGGCGGTTGAAGCGCGAGCCCCGCCGTTTGTCGGAGGTCAGAGTTTTCTTGCTCTGGATTCGGAAGATATGATAAAATAGCGGCATGAAAACAGTGAATTGCTTTTGGGGGGCCGTTGTTGGGCTGGTGGTTGCCTGCCACGCGGCGGAGATGGAGAGGTCCACGCCGGAGGCCGAGGGTGTTTCTTCGGCGGCGATCGGGAACTGGATTACGGCCTGCGAACGCGAATTGGACGCCTTGCACGGTTTCGTGATCGTGCGCCATGGCAAGACGATCGCCGAGGGCTGGTGGGCGCCGTTTTCGGCTGACCATACGCACATCCTCTACTCGCAATCGAAGAGTTTCATTTCGACGGCGGTCGGTTTTCTGGTGGACGACGGCAAACTCGACCTCGACGCGCGCGTGGCGGATCTTTTCTCCGGGCAGATACCGCCGAATCAGTCGCCGAAATTCCAGGCGCTTCGCGTGCGCGACCTCCTTTCGATGAACACGGGCAACCTCAGGGGCGAACCCGAATTGCGCCATCCCGCCGGCGACTGGCTGGCGCAGTGTCTCGCCAACCCGCTCGCCTTCGATCCCGGCACGCGCTTCTACTACGATTCGGGCAACACCTACATGCTGGCCGCGCTTGTGGAGAAGGTGAGCGGCGAGAAGGTGATGGACCTTCTCGGGCGGCGTCTCTTCAAACCGATCGGCATCGAAAAGGCGTGCACCCCCAAGAGCCCGCAGGGGATCGCTTGCGGCGGCTGGGGCATGAACATGACCACGCGCGAGCTCGCGCGTTTCGGCCTCCTCCTCTTGCAGGAGGGGCGCTGGGGCGACCGGCAGGTGATTTCGCGCGACTGGGTGCGCCTCGCCACCTCGAAGCAGACGTTTTCGCAGCGCGGGGCCGTGCCGGATTTGCATCAGGGCTATGGTTTCCAGTTCTGGCGCTGCCGCCACAACGGCTACATGGCCTATGGGCACCTCGGGCAGTTCTTGATCGTCCTTCCCGACCAGGATGCGGTCATTTCGCTCCAGGGGGGGCTCGAGCCGATCGAAAAGGAGCTGGACCTCGTGTGGAAACATCTGCTCCCCGCGATGAGGCCCGCGCCCTTGCCGCCCGATCCCGTGGCGGCGCGGCTCTTGCGGGAGCGCACGGCACGTCTTTCGCTCAAGCCCGTCCGGGGCGAAGCGGCGGCGTTTGCGGGCGCTTTCGGGAAGACCTACGACCTTCGTCTCAAGCATCGCCTGGGTTTCAAGACGGTACGCCTCGAGGAAAAGGACGATGGTTGGGAGATCGTGTTCGGCCGCGCGAAGGGCAAGGCGGTACGCATCCCCGTGGGCTACGGCACCTGGCGCGAAGGGGCGTCCGTTTTTGAAGACGCCACCTACGAATCGCTCTTTTCGATTATCGGCAACCAGCCCACGGCGGCATCGGGCGCGTGGAAGGGACGCACCTTCACTTTCCGAGCCTACTTGCATGAGACGTTCTTCCGGCTCGACGGCACGCTGACATTCAAGGACGACGGCAGGCTCAATCTCGCCCTCCATCTCTGGGGCCGCGGCGGCGGCTGGGTCAAAGGAACCGGCCGGGCGCGCTAACGTGCAAGCTGTTAGTGAACGGGTGGATGAGAAGGGAACGCAAGTCGTTCTGTGGAAATTGTGGGGACAGTCCCTGTGCGATTCACCGGCGTTCCTCGACATCTTCGAGCAATTGTTCGACAACGACAGAGCATTCAACCCCGCCGTCCTCACGCCATTCGCCACCGGCGATCACCGTCTTCCGATCGCGCGCCACTTCAAATTCAAACTGCACACTCTTGACCGTGGGGGGAACAAAGTTCTTCGGTTTCGCGGCCAGAGCTTCTTTCAAGCCAATGACATACTCGCGTTTCAGACACAACGACACGGAACTGTCACGACATCCCGTGATTTCGATTTGCGTTCCAAGCAGCCGTCTTGAATAATTCATCACATTCGGCGAGACGTCTTCATTATATTGAAACCCCGTTGGGATGAGAATCGACTTGGCATCCGAGAACTTTGCCTTGGTACCCGACACGGCACCCGACCATATCGTTTTGGTCTTGCCCTCCTTGAATTGTTCCAGTAGGGATTTTCGTGCGCCTTCGGCAGAGACCGTCTGCCGCTCGCTCGAACGGTCACATTCAACGATGCTGACGCGAATGTACGAATTTGTAACTCCCGAGAGGGGGAGAAACGACAATGAAAAAACGGCAAGGACAATTTGTCTGACAATTGAAATTCTTGACATGATCCTCTATTCTATTCTCTTCACTTGCGTCCCATCCTTGAACAGGAGAGAATGGAGATAGTATACACCATCATCTGCCAGGTTGTCAATACATGGGTGGAAGGCGAATTCAGGTTATAGTGAATAGGGAATAGGTTTTAGAGGGTTCGCTGCCGCGGGCATCGAGCAGGAGGAATGGAGGCAGGAGACAGGAGGCGGTGAAGAGGCGTTTTGCGGGCTATACCGAAAACTTTATGATCCAAAGTGATTGGTATTGTTGCAACGGTGGGGATGGCATGTCGCAAACAACTGGCCCAACGGGTGTCCCGCCCGTTGGCGCAAGGCTCGGAAAAACTGGGACAACGGGCGTCCCGCCCGTTGAGGAGTGGGTTACCAACGGGTAAGATACCCGTTGTCCCAGTTTCGCCATCACCAAACATGCGACAATACCAAGGGATTGGGGTTTTTGAAGGGTGATTGAGGATCGCGAAGCACCTCCTCGCGTCTTCGTGCCTCCGTCCCCTCCGTGTTTTTGCGCAGCAGGCTGGAGTCCCCAAAGAGGATACGGTAAAAAACTCAGATGCGCCCGATTCAGGATGGATTGGCTCGCTTGGGATTGCGTTTGGCGATGAAAAATGATATCATTCGTCCAAGTGGATGAGGCAGAGGTATGTTGTCGTCCCTGTCGGCCATTTCGGCGACATTGCCCAAAATGGAGCGAATGCGATTCTCAACTAGAGGAAGCGAAAACCATGAAAAAGATTCTGATGATGTTGTTGGCTCTGGCGAGTGTGGCGGCGCTCGCCGCGGAGAAGGCCCCGGCGAAGCGCGTGTTGTTCATCGGCAACAGCTACACTTTCTTCAACAACCTGCCGGACACCGTGGCGGCGCTGGGGGCGCGCGATGG
Source organism: Kiritimatiellia bacterium (assembly GCA_045617985.1). Taxonomy (GTDB): domain Bacteria; phylum Verrucomicrobiota; class Kiritimatiellia; order RFP12; family UBA1067; genus RUG572. The sequence continues at coordinate 1,055 of JAZLJP010000099.1, read as the reverse complement.
TGAAAAGTGGCAGGTGGGGCGCTACCTGCGCGGCGGTGCGACCTTCGGTACGCACTGGTGCGACAATGCCGGCCTGGCCGAGAATCGCGGCGTGAACGGGATGAAGTACGATCCAAAGCGCAAGGGCGGGCTCGACCAACTGCTGAAGCAACCCTGGGACGTCGTGGTGATGCAGGCGAACAGCCAGGAGGCGTTCTTCGCGCCGGAGGAATTCCAGGCGAATGGCCAGAAGCTGATCGAAAAGGTCAAGGCGGCGGGCGTACAGCGCGTACTCCTCTACCAGACCTGGGCGCGTCAGCACATTCCATCCCAGCAGCCGGGGCTGTCGGCCGCCTACGCGAAGTTGGCGAAGGCGACTGGCGCGGAGGTCGTGCCCGTGGGCGAGGCCTGGGCGGCGGCGTTCAAGGCGAAACCCAGACTGAAACTGCACAATCCCGACAAGTCGCACCCGAACGATCGCGGTTCGTACCTGGCGGCGTGCCTGTTCTATCGGGCGCTCGCCGGCAAATCCGCCAAGGGGTTGCCCTTCGTCCTGCCGACGGTCAAATGGCCGAGCAAGGGCAAGGCCCGCGCGTGCTATCGGCTCGATGCGGACACGGCGGACTTCCTGCAGCAGATCGCCGATCGCTTCGAGACGGCCAAGTAGTCCACAGTCAAATGGGCGCTTCTCGCCCGTAGCTCGCGAATTTTAAATCGCGGGGACAGTCCCCGGGTGATTCATTGAGAAATCGTGGGGATAGTCCTTGCGCGATTCATTTTAATGAATGAACTGGCCTGTTTGGGGTTGCGTTTTGCGATGAAAAATGATATTATTCATTCAAATGAATAAGGCAGAGATAGGACGGTATGTTGTCGAACGGCGACAAACCCTTGAAATTTCGCAGACGCGGCTGGCGGCGTTGTGCGGGGTTTCCGTCCATACGCTTTCGAATCTTGAGACGGGAAATGGAAATGTGACGATTGGCATCTTGCTCAAGGTGGCGGATGTCCTTGGCCTGAAGGTGAGGATCGGTGTATGAAGAGCGGCAAGGTCTACTATCGCGATATATTCGCCG
>JAZLJP010000098.1:0-36215 GCA_045617985.1 Kiritimatiellia bacterium | reverse complement strand
CGCTGCAACCGTCCTGGACTTTCAGGAAGGCGCGCGATGTGGCGAGTGAAATCGGCGCGTTTGGGGCGGGGAAGCGGGAGGGGGGAGGGGAGGCCGTGTGGGCGGTTGGGGAGGTTGTGTTGGCGACAGCGACCGACGGGGTGGCGTTCGGAAGGCAACCCGTACGGCGGATTTCGGCTGTGGGGTAGAGGGCGCGAAGACGGGTGATTTCCCTTTCGCAGTCGCGCACGGCGCGGGCGGTCACGGAACACCCCCTCACGACGATGCAGTCGGGCGGGGAGGAGCCGTCCAATTCGACCACCGTGTGCCCGGCGGCGCGCCAGGCGGCCTCTTCGTCGAGGGCCTCGGCACGGTTCAGGCGGCACCCGAAGATCTTAAAGGCAATGGTCATCTCAGATGTTGAGGTTGGGGAAACAGGAGAGAAGCACGAGATTCGTGACATTGAAAAGGCAATGGAGCGTCATCGGTGCGAGAATCGTGCGGGTGCGTGCGTAAAGGAGGGCGAAGGCTACGCCGAGATACCAGAGGGCGAAGAGGGAGGCGGCATTGTCATGGACGATGGCGAAGATGAAACCGGAAAGGGCCATCGCGAGGACGAGCGGCATCTTGCGCGCGAAACCGCGGAAAATGATACCGCGGAAGAGGGATTCTTCCAGAAGGGGGGCGAGAACGACCACGTCGAAAGTCATGAAGAGGCGTAGCCAAAAAGGGTAGGAGGAATCCGTGAAGAATTTGACGAGTTCCTGGTCTGCGGGGCGTACGCCCGAGATCCATTCGATCACATGGGCGCCGAGGATATTGAGGCCGAGCGCGACGAGGCCGACGGGAAGGGCGATTTTGAGCGCGAAGAGGACCGCCTTCCGCCGTCGGGGGGGCGTAGAAGCCGAGGGGGCGGCCCGTTTCGGCAATCCGGGCACGGTGGGCATGTAGGTGGAGAGCCAGAGGGAAACGATCAACAATCCAAAGAACGAGCATTGGTTGATGAGCCCCGCACGCCAGGCTTGGGGCGTTAGGGGTTGTGAGAGACCATAGATGAACTGGTGCCAGAAGTTGCCGAGACCGTTCGCACAGACGCCAACGATCAGGATGCCCGACGCGAGAAGGGCGTGGATGAGATTGTAACGTGAATTTCGCATGGCGGAAGATTATATCACACTCGCTTTCATGTGGCAAACTTTCGCTGAAGATGATATAATTCTCTCCTGATTTTTAACGAACAAGGAAAGCAAAGATGATTCGCGTCAACGAAAACTACTTGAAGATCCAGGCGAGCTACCTCTTTACCGAAATCGCCCATCGCGTGAAGGCCCATCAGGAGGCGCATCCGGAGGCGAAGATCATTCGTCTCGGCATTGGCGACGTGACGGAGCCGCTCGCGCCGGCCGTGATTGCGGCGATGCATAAGGCGGTGGATGACGAAGCGACGCGCGAGCGGTTCTACGGGTATGGCCCGGAGCAGGGTTACGCCTTTCTGCGCGAAGCCGTGGCGAAGAACGATTTCCAGAATCAGGGGCTCGACATCGCGGCGGATGAAATCTTCATTTCCGACGGTGCGAAGTGCGACTGCGGCAACATCCAGGAACTGTTCGGGGCGGATGTCAAGATCGCCGTGGGCGATCCCGTCTATCCCGTGTATGTGGATACGAACGTGATGGCGGGCCGTACGGGCGCGAACGCGAACGGCCGCTACGCAAACCTCGTCTATCTCGATTGCACGGCTGCGAACGGCTACGTGCCCACGCCCGCCGATCTCGCAGAGCCGGTGGATGTGGTCTACCTCTGCTACCCCAACAATCCCACGGGCGCCGTTGCGACGAAGGCGCAGCTTCAGGCGTGGGTGGATTGGGCGCGGGCCAACAAGGCGCTCATCCTCTTCGACGCGGCCTACGAGGCGTTCATCCGTACGCCCGGCATTCCGCACTCCATCTACGCGTGCGAGGGCGCGCGCGCGTGCGCCATCGAATTCCGCAGCTATTCGAAGACGGCGGGTTTTACGGGCGTGCGGTGCGGCTACACGGTGGTGCCGAAGGGGCTCATGGGCTACACGGCGGACGGGACGCCGGTGGAGTTGCGTCCGTTCTGGACGCGCCGCCAGACGACGAAGTTCAACGGCTGCAGCTACATCACGCAGCGCGGCGCCGAGGCGATCTACACGCCCGAGGGCAAGGCGCAGACGAAGGCGACGATCGACTTCTACCTTGAAAACGCGAAGATCGTCAAGGACGCGCTCACGAAGGCGGGCTACGACGTGACGGGCGGTGTGGACTCGCCCTACCTGTGGGTGAACGTGAAGGGTGACAGCTGGGAATTCTTCGACAAGCTCCTCAAGGAGGCGAACGTGGTGACGACGCCGGGGGCGGGCTTCGGCAAGGACGGCCAGGGCTACATCCGCATTTCCGCGTTCAACAGCCGCGCGAATGTGGAAGAGGCGGTTGGGCGCCTCACGAAGGTACTTGCCTAATCGAAGCAACGGAGAAACGTGCCATGCCGGAAGCGAATGCGCCAGCCGCGTCGAAGCCGATTCCGTCCAAGCGGGAACGGCTCAAGAAGATCAAGGCCATCCAGAGCGAGCTCGAGATGAAACGTTGCGAGCTCGGGATGGTGGCGCCCTCGATGCGGAAGGGCCCGGTTTTCTATCTCGGGCTGATGGCGGTTTTGGCGATTCTCGGGTTCTCCGTCATCAAGGCGACGGAGAGCGGCAAAACGGCGACGCGCGTTCGGAACGGCAAGATTACGCAGGCGATGAAGAGTGTGGACGCCTTTGCCGAGGCGCTCGGGCGCTTCAAGTTCCACTGCGGCGTCTATCCCACGGCGGAGGAGGGCCTTGAGGCGCTTGCGCTCAAACAGTCGCGCTACCCGGGCTGGATCGGGCCCTACATCAAGAAGATGGTGCCCGACCCCTGGAAGCACGCCTACGTGTACGAGCCCACGAACGAGCCGCCGGTCGTGCTGTCGCTCGGGCCGGACGGCTTGCGCGGAACGGCGGACGACATCCGCCCGGAGGCCGCCCTTTTCCAGAAACCGTTCAAGGATACGACCTGGACGAACGACTGGGCGCCCTTTCAGCTGCGCGGGTACATTCTCGTGCCGAGCAAGACGAAAAAGTGAAAGGCCCCTCTCCCATGGCGAACGAACTCGAATCCGCGAGCGACCATCAGATCTGGGTGGCGTTGAAACTGCAAGATGCCGATGCGTGGAAACTCGCGTGGGAGCGGGCCGTTCTGCCGGAGGCGCAGAGTTTCCGCAGCGGGCGAAAAGCGCGCGAATGGGGCATTACCGCCGAAGAATTGATGAGTTTGCTCTATGTGGAGATGATCGGCGCGCATAAGATCGACCTCTATCGCGACGACGGCGGGAGCCTTTGGGGGTGGATGCGCACCTACGTGCGGGGGTACGTGCATCGGGCGCGTCCTGACGAGCGGCTCGTCTCCCTTGAGGGGGCCGGCGAAGGGGGCTCGCCAGGCGGCGAGGACGACGGGCGTAGCTTTGAAGAAAAAGTTTCAAAACAGGTGTCAGATTCGCGCGGCCGCGAGGCCTTGCCCGATGAAGACCCTGCGGTGCGGCGGCGGGATGAATGGAACCTCGTGCAGAAATGTTTCGGGGACCTCTGGAAGAAGAATCCGATGCGCGCCTACGTGCATCTGCTGAAGCTCCGCATGAATCTGTCTTCAACGGAAATAAAAAGCATGCTCGGGATGACGAGCGAGGCGAATGTGGACCAGGCGTTCTCGCGCGCGATCAAGGACATGCGGAAACTGAAGGTGGAACATGAACAAGGCCAATGAAGAGAAGGTGGAGATGACGGCGGAAGAACGCGCGTTCATCGCGCGCTTCACGGCGGCCTATTGCCGCCCGCACGCGGACGTGATGGCCGAGCGCCTTGCGGCGTTTGCGGCGGCGCGGCAGATGCGGCTCGTGTTCGCCGGGAGAAGCGATTTTGCGCTGGCGGCGGGCGATTCCGCGCCGGCGGCGAACGTGGAGGCGCCAGACGAAGAGGTGCGCTTCGTCTTCGCGAGCGAAGGCGAAGCCGATGCCGAGAATGCCTGGCGGGCGGAACTCACCGTGCCGCCCAAGGCGAATACGGAAACGATGCTGCCGCTTTCGGTGATCGATCGCGCCGGGGCGCCGGTGGCGGGCGTGTTCGCGCTTGCGGGGGTGGCTCTGCCGCTTGCGGCGGGGCGGGCGAAGATTCCCTTCGGGCTTTTCCTCGCGGGGATCAAGAATACGGATGTAAGCCTGAAGACGGCGAGCGGCGAAAGCGTGCCGGGGCGGTTGATGTTCTTCTAAGCGGGAGCGGTCAACGTTCATGGGCGACGCGTCCTACATCTTCCCAGAGCCCCAGGCGGAATTCTTGCGCGAGCTTCGCGCGGGGCGGTGCCCTGCGAGCGGTCTCTCCCGGCGGGTGCCGCCAAAGGTGTCGCTCGTCGCGGCGATGCCGCCCGTCTACCAGCAGGCGCTGCAGAGCACGTGCGTGGCGAACGCAGTGACCGCGCTTCTTGAATATTACGGCGATTGCAAAACGCGCCTCAGCGTGCAGTACCTCGCGGCGGCCACGAAGGAGATCGAACGCGCGGGGCTTGTGCGGAACCTGGAGGCGCTGAAGACGGGCGGGGCGCTCGACAAGGGGTTCGAGACGCTTTTCCATTCCGAATTGATGCAGCTGCGGCTTCTTGCGGATGCGAACGGCGGCATGGAGGCTCCGGTCGTACGGCCCTATCGCCAGCAGTTCGAGGAAGGGGTGATGGTGCGCTTCAACCGGGCGCCTGGCAGCCTGCTCATGAGCTGCTTCCATGCGGTGGAGACGCGCGGCGTGTGCCGCTACGCGCTCTGGCCGTCTGCCGCCTCGCGCACGGCGAGCGTGTTCGGCGAGGTGGGCGCGGCCCTTGAGGTGCCGCCAGGGGCGGATGAAGACGCGGCGAAGCGGCGGATGACGTGCGGCCTCTATCTTCTTGGCATGCCGAACAACGTGGACGAGATCCGCGGCATTCTCGCGGGGGCGAACGGACGGCGGGCGATGCCGGTGGCGGTGACGGTGAACTTCTTCACGGGGTGCGACGGCGAGACCTACGCATTCCCCGAAACGGAGGAGTTGGCCGATGGGCGCCTTGCCTCCAAAAACGCCTGGCGTGGGCGGCACGGGCTTCTGATCGTCGGCTACGAAGACGCCGAAAAGGCGCCGGGCGGCGGGTGGTTCCTCATCCGCAACTCGCTGGGCGAAGGGTGGGGCGACAAGGGCTACGGGCGCCTTCCCTATGCCTATCTCGCGTGTTTCGCCGTGGAGGCGGGCACGATTCTCCAGGATCGCGTGGACTATGAAGGCGACGGGTACGACGGCCAGCGCGCGTTGACGGCCTCGGGGCGGGCGGGGCATCCCTCGAGGCTTCGGTTTTCGCCCTTGGCCGTCAATCTGCTCGTTGGCGCGCTCCTGGTCGCGCTCACGGTCGCCGTGATGGTTGCCGTGCGGCGGAACGGGCCGGGCGAACGGCCGAGCGAGGTGCGGCCGGCGGCTGCGCCGGCCGCCGAGGCGGAGGGCCGGCCCCTCCTGCAGCACGTACGCTACAAGGTGTTCTTCTCCTGCGCCAACATCAAGGAGCGCAAGGCGCTGCGCGAGGCCTTCGCGGCGGAGAATGTGCCGTTCCCCGTGGAGTTCATGCCGCAGAACCTCTCGAGCGTGCTCGCGCTCAGGGTGGTGCTCAAAAATGAAGACGACGTCTACGAGCGCCTGATCGAGGTGCTCAAGAAGAACTACACGGGGCCGGCGCGGGAGCGGTGGACGGATCGGGCGGGGCTTCTCGCCAACCGCGTGGTGTATGCCGTTAGGGATACGCTGAGGCGGTGGAGCGGCGGGCTCTAAACACATCGATTTCAAGTCGAGAAAAGAGAAAGGTTCAATCATGATGACAAAACTCATTGCAGTAGGACTCCTCGCGGCGGGCCTGGGATTCACGGGATGCGTGGCGACCTCCTATCCGCCGCCGGATCGGCGTGTGACGATTGCCGAGAACGTTTCGGGCGATCTGTGCGTGACCGACGTGCGTTGCACGAAGGGCAAGACCGACCACTACACATTCCAGGCGAATGTGGCCAATCTCACCTCGCATGAACTGTGGCTCGACTGGAAGGTCGTGTGGCTGACGGCGGACGGCATGGAAATCGATTCGCTCGCGAGCACGTGGTCGAGCGCTGCGATCGCGCCGAAGGACATCAAGGCCCTCACGGGCACGGCGCCGCGGCCGGATGCCGTGGACATGCGCTTCTACGTGCGCCGTACGGTGCGGTAATTTCGAAATCAGGAAGAGGAAGGATAATCAAGATGAAGATGATTCAATTTGTCCCCGTGGTGGCGTGTTGCGCGCTGATGGCGCTCGCGACGGGCTGTGCGACGACGACCCATTACGTGCCGGCCGGCGCAACGGTGGCGGCCGTGGGCGGCTTCTCGCAGGACGATATCGATTACACGGTTTCGCAGGCGGTGCAGTCCATGCTCGCCCAGGGGCGCCTCGCGAGCACGGATGGTTCGCGCAAGGTCGTGGTGGTCGAGAACGTGAAGAACGATACGCTTTCGCTCGGGTCGCAGGCGGATGCGCTTGCGGAGGCGATCGGCCTTTCCCTGCGCGAGAATCTCACGAACAGCGGCAAGATCCTCGTGTTCAACAAGCAGGTGGCGCAGTACGCCACGGTGAAGGTGGATCCGCAGATGACCCTTTACGGGCGCCTCACGCAGCGCAACCTCCGCCAGGACAACGGCGACATCCAAATCGAGTATTCGCTCAACCTGCAGTTGATCGATCTCGCGACGGGCCTCGAGTTCTGGCAGAAGCGCATCCCGCTCCGGAAGATCGCCGATCCCGCGAACGCCCTGTGACGTGCCCGAGGGCTGCGGAAGATTTTTTTCACATCGACGTGTCAGAAATCTTTCGCGGCCTCACCTAACCCCCCGTTCTCCATTTAAACGTGATCGAAAGGATGTAAAGATGAATTTCAAACTCAAGGCTCTCGCCGTTGCCGCCTCTACGTTGCCGGCTCTCATGTTCGCCCAGGCTCCCGTACTGGCCGATCCGGCGGCGCCGGCCGCGGCGCCCGTTCCCGTGCAGGCTCAGGCCCCGGCTCCGGCGACCGTTCCTGCCGAAGTCGCAACGGAAATGAACAAGGCGGTGACAACGCATGTGCCGGCGACGGCGCAGGGCATCGTGCGCAAGGACATGGCCGAATACTGCAAGGAAGTGGGCATTACGATCGGCGAGGTGACGCCGAAGGGCGCCATCTATCTCGAAGGTCTCAAGCGCGTTGAAGCGAACGCGGCGAGCCCCGATTTCATTCGCATGCGCGCGATCAATTTCGCCGAGGCCTATTCCGAGGCGGTGACGAAGTATGTGATGGACAAGATGGGAAAGACGGAGGCCGAGCAGTTCAACCAGACGTTCCGCGACGAGTCGTCTGATCGGCTCCAGCCGAGCAAGGACGTCAAGACGACGACGGAGCGCATCGCCGAGAAGGTGGAGCAGCTTACGGAAGCGAAGCTCGACGACGGCCTGAAGAAGCTCGGCGTGACGCCTGCGGGGTCGCTCGCGGAGAAGCGCCAGCTGGCGCTGAAGGAACTGACGAAGAAGTCGTTCAACGACGCGATGGGCTCCTCCGCCGGTTTGCTCCCGGTGCAGACTTTCGAAGGTTGGGACGGGAAGGGCAAATATGCGCTCGGGTGTGTGATCCGCGGCGGTGAGGAGACCGAGACGATCGCCGAATGCCTGCGCCTCAAGCAGCGGCCGGTGCTGTCGCGCCCCGACAAGGGCCTTACGGTTGAAGAGGCGATGCCGACCGACGAGGAGCTCGTCTCGCAGTTCGGCGTGCGGATGTTCTTCGACAAGAACGGCGTGCCGGCTCTCCTGAGCTTCGGCCAGTGGGGCAGCGCCTACACGGGCACGGATGAAGAAATGGCCGAGGATGCGATGGAGCACGCGCTCAAGCAGGCGAAGGCCGAGGCCGACGACCAGCTCACGATGTTCATCAACAGCACGATTTCGGTGCATGAGGAATCGAACCGCGGCCGTGTGTACGAGAACGCGGCGGTGTTCGACGCGAACGGCGTGCCGATGGAGCAGTCGGTCAAGGGCATTGTCGATTCCACGCTCAAGGAGGCGCGCCAGAAGGGGTCGGATACGATGATCGGCCGCAGCACGGTGTGCGAGAAGGTGATCAAGCATCCCTCGGGCCAGAAGATCGCCGTGTGCGTGCGGATGTGGAGCTTCGGCCAGTACGAGGCGATGAAGCGGATCATTGAGCGCCCGCAGGAGCCCGTGACGGTGCAGCCGCCGCCGGCGCCGGTCGTCACCCCGACGCCCGGTACGCCCGGCAAGCGCCGCGGCCGCGGCTATGACTTCTAAGCGGGGCGAGTGGGCAGAGTGGACCCGGAAAGGGAGAGGGAACATGAAAATCACCAAAGCATTCGTTCTTCTTGCGGTGGCCGTTCTCACGGCGGCCCTGCCGGCGGCGCAGGAGGTCTTGGTTCGGGCTACGGGCATGGGCCCGACCTATCGGTCGGCCGTCAACGAGGCGCTCGTCTCGGCGCTCGAGCAGCGTACGGGGGTGACGATTTCGGCGAACGAACGCGCGCAGATCGTGCAGGCGTCGACGGCCTCTTCCGCCGCTGAAAACGGTCAGCTCGACGACCAGCGCAAGCTCGAGTTGAACGACTCGATTACGCGCGACCTCCAGAAATGGGCGAAAGGCCGGATCGCGGGCTTCACCGTGACGCAGGACGCGTTCGATACGGCAACGAACAAGTATCGCGTGGAACTCGTGGCCCGTTTCTCCGATTACAAGGACCCCAACGCCGAAGCCGTGGACAAGCGGCGGCGCATGGCGGTGATGGCGTTCCGCCCGGCGCGAGCGGCGTTCTCCTGGTACGGGCAGAACGGCAACGCGCTCGACTGGACCTCGGCGCTGGCCGACAAGCTCAACGTGAGCCTCACGCAGACGCGGAAGTTCGCGATGCTCGACCGCAAGTACGATGCCGAAGTCGAAGCGGAACTCGCGCGCCTTTCGGGGGCGAACGCCGCCCCGGCGGATGTCGCGCGCCTGGCGGCGAAGCTCGGGACGGACTACCTTGTGGTGGGCGAAGTGGCGCTTCACGACGTGTTGCCGCCGCCGGTCAATCCCTTCACGGCTCGTGCGCTGCCGGTGGGGCCGCGGCTCTTCGCGGAGGTGACCTATCGCGTGCTCATCGCGCCTACGGGGCAGCTCAAGTGGACGGATGTCGTGAAGATCGACGCGAGCGCGTTTGCGGTCAACGACGTCGCCTCTTTCGTGTCGCTTTCCGCCGAGGCGGCGGCTACGTCGATCGCCGATGGCATGATGGCGAACATCCTGCCCTTTGAGATCGTGAGCCGCACGAAGGACGGCATGCTCGTCATCGGCGAAGGCGGCAAGTCGCTTCGTTCCGGCGAGTTCTTCACGGTGTTCGCTCTCGGCGAAACGGTGAAGGATACGCGTACGGGCGAGACGCTGGACGAAGTCGAGGAGGCGGTGGGCACGGTGCAGATCGTGCGCGTTTCGCCGAAGCTCAGCTACGCGCAGGTGGTGGAAGGCGAGGCGGCCAAGATGGTGGTGGGGTCGCGTCTCCGCCGCGTGCCGCCCACGGCCGCCGGCGCCGCCGCGCAGCCGCCGCCGAATACGCCGGTGAAGGTGACGCCCACGGGCGGCGTGGTGGTACCATTCTAAGGTGGGCGGTCAACTCAAGGACGAAGAAAAGGAATGACGATCATGAAGAAAATTCTGGCAGCGATGACGGTGTGTGCGGCGCTCGTGGCGAGCGCGCAGTGGCAGCCGGGGCAGGGGCCGGCGAACGATCATGCCGTGGGGCCGCAAGGGCACAATGTACATTTCATCCCGCGCGATGGTGGAAATGGCTACGGCTACCGCTCGTACGATACGGTGCTCGGGTTCACGTTCCTGCCGTGGAGCTTCCCGAACTTCGAATCGACCGTGAAGGGCCTGCGCCTCAACTTCGGCTGGGGCGGCTATGCCGGCACCTACGGCGTCGATCTGGGAACGTTTTCCGATGCGGGAAGCTTCGGCGGTATTGCCGTCAACCTCTTCGGCAATGTGGCCGGGGACGCCTCGGGGCTGCAGATCGGCCTCGTGAACGCGGGCGGCGTGGCGCGCGGGTTGCAGATCGGCCTTGTCAACCATGTCGACCGTTTGGTTGGCGTGCAGATCGGCCTTTTGAACTTCGCGCGTTCGCAGTGGACGCTCCCGTTCATCAACGTGGCGTGGTAAAGTGCAGGGATGGGAAATATGAAGGCACTTCCTTTCTCATTGACGGCGTGCGCACTTGCGTTCGTCGTTGGTTGTCGTACAACCGAAGACGCGCTACGCGACTATGAGGCGAACCTCACGACGGGAAACTATGCGGCGGCGGTGCCGGAAGTGGCGGCGTTGGCGCACAAGGGCGATGATTCGCGCCTGCTGTGGCATCTGATGGCGGGAGCGGCCAACGACCTCAACGGCAACAAGGCGGCGGCGGTCGCCCAATACGATCAGGCCGAGGAGGCGGTGCGCCAGAACGATGCGGCAAGCGTCTTCTCGCGGGCGGGCCAGGGGACGTTCGCGATGATGACGAACGATCGGGCGTTTCCATACGACGGGGGCGGCTTGGACCGCATCTTCACCTGCCTTTACAAGGCGGTCGATTTCATGACCCAAGGGCAGGTGGAAGGGGCGCGCACCGAGCTCAATCGCGCCGCGCAGTACCAGGCGAACTGGATCTACGACCGTCGGCGGGATGTTGAGGCGGCTCAGGCGCGGATGGAAAAGGACGCGGCGGCGTACACGCAGCAGCATCCGGGTGCCGTACAGCAGGGGAATCTTGCGCAGCAGACGGCACCGGTGATGGCCGACGCGAACTTCATGGCGCAGATTCAGCAGAACTGCAACTTCAATCCGGCGACTTCCGGCGACCTTTCAACGCTTGCGGCGGCGGATTACGTCAATACATACGTGCAGCATGTGACGGGCGTCTTCCGTTGGCTCGACGGGGATGGCGGCGCGACCTTCCTCAAGGCGGCGGCCGACCTCGTGCCGCAGCATCCTACGCTCGCGCGCGATCGCGCCGAAGCGGAAGCGGGCGCGAAGCCGCACAACCAGGTGTGGATCTGGGTGGAGGACGGGCTCTGCCCGAGCCGTGTGGAATGGCGTACCGAATTGCCGCTCTACTTCGTGCCGGGCGCGGGGCGTTATCTCCCGTATGTGGGGATGGCGCTCCCCGTGCTGCGCGAGCGCACATGGGGAGCGGCGGATTGGAGCGTACAGACGGCGGCGGGCATGGCGCCGCTTGTGGAGCTCGCGAATGTCGATCGCCTCGTGAAGACCGAATACGACGTCTACATGCGCGGGGCGCTTGCGCGCGAAATCACGCGCGTCATCGTGAAGGCCTGCATGCAGATCGCGCTTCAGGCAACGGCCGATCAGGTGAACGATCATAATACACGCGTGGCGTTGCATCTCTCGCAGCTCGGCGTGGCCGTATGGAACAAAACGGCGGTGGCGGCGGACGTGCGGAGCTGGACGGCGCTTCCGAAGACGGTGAAGGCGATTCGCATCGATCGCCCGGCGGACGGCGCCTTGAACATCGTGGCGGATGGCGCGCCGATTCAGTTCGTGGTACCGGAGGGCAATACGCTCGTCTTCATCCGTAAGCCGGGCCCGCAGTCAGCTCCGGTTGTCAAGCAGGTCACATTCCAGAATCATTGAGAATTCGTTTGTCAGAACGGATGGGATTTCCGTCCTATCCTCCATGTGCCTGAGGGCACAGAAAGAAGGTGAGAACATGAACGTCAAGAAAATCGCAGTTACGGTTCTGGCAGTTGCCGCTTGCACGGCCGCGTTTGCGCGCGGCGGGCTTTGTGGCGGCGGCGTGGTGCGTCACGGCGGTGGCTTCCACGGCGGTTGTTTCCGCGGCGGCGGCTTCCATGGTGGGTTCCATCATGGCGGCTTCCGTCATGGGGGCTACTACCACGGTCATCACGGCTGGGGCTGGGGCGTAGGCGGCTTCGCGGCCGGTGTGGTTGCGGGATCGCTCGCGCGTGGCTACTACGGCGGCTACTACCCGGGCTATTACGGCGGGTACTATCCGTATGCGTCGACGACGGTGGTCGCGAGCCCTGTCGTGACGACGCCCGTTGTGACAACGCCTGTCGTGACGACACCCGTCGTGACGACGCCCGTTGTGGCGAGCCCTGTCGTCGCGACGCCCGTCGTGACAACCCCCGTCATGGCGACGACGGTCTACCGTACCTGGTGACGGAAGACGTCCTTAAAGGAAAAAACGGCGCCCGCAAGAACTTGCGGGCGCCGTTTTGCATCTTTTCTTGAAAAAACGCAACGACTTACTTCGAGAAGTAGACCTGTTCCATGTTCGGCTTCTTCACGCGGATGACGCCGATCTGGTACCACGGCTGCTTGATGTTCTTGAACACCGTCTTCAAGCGCGGGAGCGAGGCCTTCGGCACGATCAAGACGAAACCGATGCCCATGTTGAAGACGCGGTACATTTCGTCGTGATCGACCTTGCCCTGGCGCTCGATGAACTTGAAGATGGTCGGAACGTCCCAGGTCGTACGGTCGATTTCGCACATCGTCGCCTTCGGAAGGACGCGCGGAATGTTGTCCTGGAAGCCGCCGCCCGTGATATGGGCCATGCCGGTGATCTTGATCTTGTTGTCAAGGAGGCGCGCGACGGGCTTGAGGAAGCTCTTGTGGACGGCGAGAAGGGCGTCGCCGATCGTCTGGTTCGTGCCCGGGAGCTTGTCGAAGGGGGACATCTGGCAGATGTCGAAGAACACCTTGCGCGCGAGCGAGTAGCCGTTCGTTTGAAGGCCGCCCGAAGGAAGGCCGATGACCACGTCTCCGGCGCGGATGGACTGGCCGGTGACGAGCTGCTTGCGCGAGACGGTGCCGACGATCGTACCCGTAAGGTCGTATTCATTCGCGGGATAGAGGCCCGGAAGCTCGGCCGTTTCGCCGCCGAGAAGGGCCATGTTGTTTTCCTTGCAGGCCTTGCAGAGGCCGGAGACGATCTGCTGGAACACCTGGCCGTCGATCTTCGAGGCGCCCACGTAGTCCATGAAGAAGAGCGGGCGCGCGCCTTGCACGAGAATGTCGTTCACGCAGTGGTTCACGATGTCCTGGCCCACCGTATCGTGCTTCTTCATCATCACGGCGACCTTGAGCTTCGTGCCCACGCCGTCCGTAGACGAAACGAGGAGCGTATCCTTGGCGCTCCCCTGCGGCAAACGGCAGAGCCCGCCGAAGGACCCGATGCCGCCCACGACATTCACGGTCTTCGTTTGAGCGACCATCGTTTTGATCGCCTTCAGGGCATCCATCTTCACATCGATGTTCACGCCGGCGGCGGCGTAAGCGGATTTTTCGGCAGGCACGGGACTCGTCACGATACTTTCTCCTTGATTGTTTCACTTTTGTGGTGAAAAGCTCGCAAATTGTATCAAATATTTTGATGAAAAGCAACCTTGAAATGATATTTTTCTGCTAGCGCCTTCGTTCGGTTTATGCTATAATAACCTTTCCATGGAAAAAATCGATCTGGCGATGCAGAAGGCCGCCGTCCTGACGGAAGCATTGCCCTATATTCAGGACTTTCTCGGCTCGACCGTCCTTGTGAAGGTGGGTGGTAGCGTGATGGAGAACGAAGCGAATCTCGTTTCGCTCCTTGCGGATATCTCCTTCATGGACGCGGTTGGCATGCGCGTCGTGCTCGTTCACGGCGGTGGCAAGGCGATTTCGAAGGCCCTCAAGGAGAGCGGCCTTGAACCGAAGTTCGTCGACGGGCTTCGCGTGACGGATGAGCCCACGATGGAGATCGTGCGCCGTACGCTCAACAACGTCGTGAACGCGGATCTCGTGAAGAAGCTGCAGGCGTTCAAAACGAACGCGCGGCCGCTCCACGGGAATTGGATGTTCACGGCGGAGAAGATCTCCAGCCCCGATCGCGGCTACGTGGGCGATCCCGTGGCCGTTGATACGCGTGCGGTTCTCGAGATGCTCGATGCGGGCATCGTTCCCGTCATTACGCCCATCGGAACGGGGGCGGACGGTCATCTTTACAACATCAACGCCGATAGCGCCGCCGCGGCCCTCGCGAAGGCGCTCAAGGTGCGGAAGTTCGCCGTGGTCTCGGATGTGCCGGGGCTGCTGCGCGATCCGGCCGACCCGAAGACGCTGATGACCACGCTTCACCTCAACGAGGTGGCGAAGCTGAAGAAGGAGGGCGTGATCTCCGGCGGCATGCTGCCGAAGATCGAAGGTTGTGAGGACGCAATCCGCGCCGGTGTGCGTAAGGTGCACCTCGTGGACGGGCGCATGCCTCATTCGCTGTTGTTGGAAATATTCACCCGCGAGGGTGTTGGAACGGAGATCATCGATGATGAAGAGCACTGAAGTCCTGGAAGAGTATAAGAAGTATCTGATGCCGACCTATGCCCCTACGGTTGTGGTCGACAAGGCGAAGGGGTCGCGCGTCTATAATCCCGAAGGGACGCTCTACTACGATTTTACGAGCGGCATCAGCTGCCACAACGTGGGCCACTGCACGGAAGGCGTGGTGAAGGCGGTTCAGGAGCAGGTCGCGAAGCTCGGCCATTGCTCGAACCTCTTTGCCACGGAGCCGCAGGTGAAGCTCGCGAAGAAGCTCGTGGAGATTTCCGATCTCGGCGGCAAGGTGTTCTTCTGCAACTCGGGCGCCGAGGCGAACGAAGCGGCGATCAAGCTCGCGCGCCGTTGGGGCGCCGCCAACGGCGGCCGCTACGAGATCGTGACGATGCGCAACGGCTTCCACGGCCGTACGCTTGCCACGGTCACCGCGACGGGCCAGAGCTGGTGCCAGGAAGGCTATGAGCCGCTTCCCGTCGGTTTTGCGTATGCGGATTTCAACGACCTCGAAAGCGTGAAGGCCGCCGTGACCGAGAAGACGGTGGCGATTCTGCTCGAAGCCGTTCAGGGCGAAGGCGGCGTAACGCCGGCGGCGGAGGAGTTCATGGCCGGCGTGCGTGCGCTCTGCGACGAGAAGAACCTCCTCATGATCTGCGACGAAGTGCAGTGCGGCATGGGCCGTACGGGCAAGTGGTGGGGCTGGCAGAACTATTCGGTGAAGCCGGATCTCTTTACCGTGGCGAAGTCGCTCGCGGACGGCATCCCGATGGGCGCGCTCGTTTCGAGTGCGAAGTATGCGGATGTCTTCACCCCCGGCAGCCATGGCTCCACCTTCGGCGGCAATGCGCTTGCCTGCGCGGCGGCGCTCGCGGTGATCAAGATCATCGAAGGCGAAAAGCTCATCGACGCGGCGGCGAAGAAGGGCGAACTCCTCGGGGCGGCCTTGCGGAACTTCGCCGAGAAGTACGAGAAGATTCTCGACGTGCGCGGCCTCGGCCTCATGCAGGGCATGGTGGTGGAGGGCGACCCCAAGACGGTGGTGGCGAAGTTCGCCGAATTCAACATCCTCACGCTGACGGCCGGCGGCAACGTGGTGCGCTTCCTGCCCACGCTCTCGATGTCGGAAGCGCATCTCGAAGAAGCCGTGGAAATGATGGGCGACGCCCTCGACGAGCTCTTCGGCGCGGCGGAGTGACGGTTCGCGGCAAAAGCGTGAGGCGGAAAGCGAAGATGCCGGTTCGGAAACAGAAGAATCCCCGGATTCTCATCGTTACGCCGGAGATAACCTATCTTCCCGAGGGCATGGGGAACCTCGCGGGGAAGATGAGCGCGAAGGCGGGCGGCATGGCGGATGTTTCCGCCTCGCTCGTCGCGGCGCTCTTTGATCTGGGGGCGGACGTACACGTGGCGCTCCCCCACTATCGGCGCATGTTCCACGAGGAGACGGCGAAGCTCGTTGCCGAGGAACTGCGCGTGTACACGCGGCGCATGCCGCATGAACACATCCATCTCGCCGAAGACCGCTGCTTCTACTATCGCGACCGCGTCTATTCCCAGAGCGGCGCGAACCCGCGCCTCGCGCTCGCGTTCCAGCGCGAGGTGATCAACCACGTCATCCCCGAGGTCGAGCCGGATCTCATCCACTGCAACGACTGGATGACGGGGCTCATCCCCGCGGCCGCGCGCCGCAGGGGGATTCCGTGTCTCTTTACGGTCCATAACATCCACACGCAGAAGCTCACGCTCGCGCAGATCGAAGATGCCGGCATCGACGCGGCGGAGTTCTGGGGCAACCTCTACTACGAGAAGCCGCCCTACGACTATTTCAGCACGCGCGACAGCGATCCCGTGGATCTCCAGGCCTCCGGCATCTTCGGCGCCCACTACATCAACACGGTTTCCCCCACGTTCCTTCGGGAAATCGTGGATGGCTGGCACGGTTTCATACCCGATTCCATCCGGAACGAAATCCGCAACAAGTTTACCGCCGGGTGCGCGGCGGGCATCCTCAACGCCCCCGATCCTTCGGATAACCCGGCGACGGACGACAAGATCCCGTTCCCCTACGGCCCCGAGAACCACGTGGAGATGAAGCGCCAGAACAAGCTCGCGCTCCAGCACGCGCTCGGCCTTGAAGAGAATGCCGATGTGCCGCTTTTCTTCTGGCCCTCGCGCCTCGATCCCGTGCAGAAGGGGCCGCAGCTTTTGACGGACATCCTCTACCGTTTCCTCGACAAGCACTGGGCGAGCGGCGCGCAGGTCGCGGTGATCGCCAACGGCGCTTTTCAGCAGCATTTCTGGGATATCCGCTCGTTCCACGGCCTCGATCGCCGTCTCGCCGTGAGCAATTTCGACGCCCGCCTCTCGCAACTCGGTTTCGCGGGGTCGGACTTCATGCTCATGCCCTCCCTCTTCGAGCCCTGCGGCCTTCCGCAGATGCAGGCGCCGATCTACGGCTCGCTCGCCGTTGCCCACAATACGGGCGGCCTCCACGATACGGTGGAGCCGCTCGATGTCGCCAACCATCGCGGCAACGGGTTCGTGTTCGACACCTACGATTCGAACGGCCTCTTCTGGGCGATGGATCAGGCGATGAGCTTCTGGGCGCATCCGCACGATGTGCGTGCCGCCGAGATTTCGCGCATCATGCGCGAGTCGCTGCAGCGCTTCAACCACGAAGCGTGCGCGCGCGAATACATTTCCCTCTATGAGCGGATGCTGAATCGCCCGCTCGTGCGCAACTACGCCGCCGGGCGCTAGGCGGGAAGGGGCTGCCCATGACCGCACCGTTCGACGATTGGCTCGACCTTCGCCCCGATCCCGCGCATGTGAAGCGCGAGCGGGAGAAGGCGCGCGCGCTTCGGGCCTCTCCGTGGTGGCAGGACCTGCTGCGGCGCGGCGTGTGCCACTACTGCGGGCGTACCGTGGGCGCGGAAAATCTTACGATGGATCACGTGGTGCCCGTGGCGCGCGGCGGCAAATCGACGCGCGGCAACTGCGTGCCCTGTTGCAAGGCCTGCAACAACGCGAAGAAGGCCTACACGCCGGCCGAGATGATCCTCAACGACCTTTTCAAGGATCGTCCACCCCCGATGGAAGGAGAAGAGACATGAAGAAACTGCTGCTGCTCGCGGGCGCCGCCCTTGCGCTCGTATTCGCGGGCGAAGGTGCCGTGCAGAAGAAGAGCGACCGTACGGTCTATGTGCACAACCCGAACTACGACGTGAAGAAGATCGCGCCCTACACGCTCGAGGATCCGCTCGCGTTCAAGGACGGGCGCAAGGTGACGAAGGAGACGTGGCCCGCGCGCCGCCAGGAGATTCTCGACATCTTCGCGCACGAGATGTACGGCGTTGAACCGCCGCCGCCCGAAGCCGTCGTTACGGAGAAGTTCGACGACAAGGTCTCCGGCGCGGGCTTTGCCATCCGCCGCCAGTACCACATGTGGTTCAAGAAGGATAAGACGGGCCCGCGCATCGACTGGGCGCTCTGGCTGCCGCGCGCGGCGAAGAGGCCCGTTCCCGTGATCCTCCTCCTCAATTACGCCGGCAACCACGAGTTCGTGCCCGATCCCGAAATCCCCGTCACGACGGCGTGGCTCGGCATTTCGCCCGGCCAGAAGGCCGATCCCGCCACGCGCGGCAAGCTCGAAAAATCGACGGGCGACAATCTCTTCCCCCTCGGTACGATCCTCGCGCGCGGCTACGCGGTGATGACGGCGTGCTACGGCGAAGTGTCGCCCGACGATCAGAAGAACGTGGCGCACGCCTATTCCGAAGGCGTGTTCACCCTCTGGGGCAAATACGACCCGGCGCGGCAGGATACCACGACGGCGCTCGGCGCCTGGGGGTGGGCGCTCTCGCGCGGGCTCGACCTCGCCTGCACGATTCCCGAAATCGACGCGAAGAAGGCCGTGGTGACGGGCTACTCGCGCCTTGCGAAGGCGGCGCTCATCGCCGCTGCGCGCGACACGCGCTTCGCCGTGTGCGCGCCGGTGCAGACGGGCGGCGGCGGCTGCCCGCTCGCGAAGCGCGACTACGGTGAAAATACGTCCACCGAGAACCGCAATTTCCCGCATTGGTTTTGCCCCGCCTATGCGAAATACGCGAAGGATCCGCACCGCACGCTCACCTTCGACCAGCACCTCTTCCTCGCGAGCCTCGCGCCGCGCGCGCTTCTCGTGCTCGGGTACGACAACGCCTGGTTCGACACCGAAGGCGAGTTCCTCGCAATGCAGGCGGCAAGCCCGGCGTGGGAGCTCTTCGGCGAAGGCCTCCCGAAGGTGGCGTGGCCGGCCGACTACGAGACCACGGCCATCGGCAAGCGCGCCGGCTACGTGCGCCGCGGAGAAGGCCACGGCATCTCGGCCTACGACTGGAAGTGGATCATGGATTTCTCCGATCAGGTGTTCGGCAGGTAATCCCGAAAAAAATCGTACCAGCCTCTATTTTTCTACTTGATTTTTAGAGGTGAAACGCGGTATAATATTGACTCAATTTTCGTTTCAAGAAAGGTTAGGTTCACAAATGGGTACAGGTCGTACACTCCGTAAAGAGTCTCATGTCCGTCCGTGCAAGACGCCGGCCGGCAAGGCTCGTCGTTCCAAGGCGCAGCGTCAGCGTCTCGTGAAGTTTGGTTTGGGCGAAGAAGAGGTCAAGCTCATGAGCGACGAAAACGTGCGCGTGCTCGTGCAGCGCCCCACGGTCGTCAAGAAGATGATCGCGAAGAAGGCCGAGGCCAAGTAAGAAATGACCTTTGTCCGCTGTTCGATCGACGAACGGTACGTGAATCCCCTCTTCGAGGTCTTCGATGGAGGGGATTTTATTTTATCCTCGTACCGCGATGTGGAAGATACGTTCACGACGATGCAGATCTTCGTGCCGGACGCGGCCGACGCGCCGCGGGCGGCGGAGGCGCTGCAGGCGGCGGGGCGCATCGTGGGGCTTGAACTCGCGCTGGAGACGGGCGAGATTGCCGACGAGGATTGGAAGTTCGCCTATCGGAAGCATTTCAAGACGGACGTCCTCTCCCCGCGGCTTGCGATCGTGCCGGAGTGGGAAGTGGAGGCGTTCCGCGCCTCGGCCGTCGTTCGTGAACACCCGGCGATCAAAGCGCTCATCCTCGATCCCGGCATGGCGTTCGGAACGGGCCAGCACGCGACGACGCGCGCCTGCCTTGAGTACATCGACGAGCTTGCGGTGGAGAATCCTGCGCGCACGTTCCTCGACGTCGGCTGCGGCTCGGGCATTCTCGCCATCGCGGCGACGCTCGAAGGGTTCCGGCAGGTGGCGGGGTTCGATATCGATCCGGACGCCGTGGCGAACGCGAACGAGAACGCGGCGAAGAACGGACTTGCCGAGAAGCTCGTCTTCGTGCGGGGCGACCTTTGCAACAAGTCGACGTTGCCGAGCGTGGAAAAGACGAACGACCGTTCGTTCGACGTGGTGGCGGCGAATGTGCTCGGGCCGATCCTCGTGCGGTTTGCGGGCGAAATCGCGCCCCTCGTGGCGCCGAACGGGCGGCTGATTCTTTCCGGCATTCTCGACGAGGTCTATCCCGAAGTCGAACGCGCCTACGCGGCGCAGGGGTTTGTGGAAGCGTCCAACAAACTCGTGGGTGAATGGCGTACGGGGCTTTTCGTGCGCAAATAGAAGAGGGGTCAGGAAATGAACGCGAACACGCGCACGACTGCCATCAACGCGATTGCCGCACGCGTCCCCGACGCGCCGAATCGGAATCTGCCGCCCGACCAGTCGATGGTGACCTACGGCGAGGACGTTTTCGGCGAGAAGGAAATCCGCGCCTATCTGCCCAAGGCGACGGCGGCGAAGCTGCTCGCCACGGTGAATGGCGGCGAGCCGCTCGATCCGTCGATTGCGGACGATGTGGCGCACGCGATGAAGGAGTGGGCGATTTCGAAGGGCACCACCCATTTCACGCACTGGTTCCAGCCCCTGACGGGCGGCACCGCCGAAAAGCACGACAGTTTCGTGGAGCCGCGCGGCTCGGCGCAGGCGGTGCAGAACTTCAGCGGCCGCAACCTCGTGGGCGGCGAGGCGGATGCTTCGAGCTTCCCTTCGGGCGGTTTGCGTTCGACGTTCGAAGCGCGCGGCTATACGACCTGGGACCCCACGAGCCCCGCGTTCATCAAGCGCCATGCCAACGGCGCCACCCTGTGCATCCCGACGGCCTTCTGCTCCTACACGGGCGAAGCGCTCGATTCGAAGACGCCGCTTCTGAGATCCATGCAGGCGCTCAAGCGCGCCGTCCTTCGCCTGATGGCGCACTTCGGCCAGGGGCCGGCGCCCGTTTCCGTGACGCTCGGCGCCGAACAGGAATACTTCCTCGTCGACCGCGGCTTTTCGCTGCAGCGCCCCGACCTTCTGCAGACCGGCCGCACGCTCTTCGGCGCGCCGCCCGCGAAGCACCAGCAGCTCGACGACCACTACTACGGCGCGATTCGCCCGCGCATCCTCAAGTTCATGACCGAGGTCGAAGACCAGCTCTGGAAGCTCGGCATCCCGGCGAAGACGCGTCATAACGAAGTCGCCCCGGCGCAGTTCGAACTTGCCTCCGTATTCGAGGAGCTGAACCTCGCCGTGGACCACAACATGCTCGTGATGGAAGTGCTGCGCCAGACGGCCGAGCGCAATGGCCTCGAGTGCCTGCTCCATGAGAAGCCGTTCAACGGCGTGAACGGGAGCGGCAAGCACTGCAACTGGTCCATTTCATACGCGGGGCGCAACCTGCTCGAGCCCGGCTCGAACCCGCAGGAAAACGCGATCTTCCTCACGGTTCTCGCGGCGATCATCCGCGCGGTCGATCTGCATGCGGATCTCCTGCGCACCACGACGGCCGGCGCCGGCAACGACCACCGTCTCGGCGCGAACGAAGCGCCGCCGGCGATCATCTCCATCTTCCTCGGCGACGAATTGAACGAGATCTTCCATCAGATCGAATCGGGCGAAATCGTCGCCAAGGCGAAGGCCGCGCGCTCGAAGCACGCGAACCTGCGCGTGGGCGTGGATACGCTGCCGCCGCTGCCGAAGGATACGACGGACCGCAACCGCACCTCGCCGTTCGCCTTCACCGGCAACAAGTTCGAGTTCCGCGCGCCGGGCTCCTCGCACAACTGCGCGATGAACCAGATGGTGCTCAATACGATCGTGGCGGAGTCGCTCGATGCGATGTCGGATAAAATCGACGCCCTCGGCACGCACGGCAATTTCAACACGAATCTCCAGAAGCTCCTCCAGCGCATCATCCACGCGCACAAGCGCGTGCTCTTTTCGGGCGACGGCTATTCGGCGGACTGGGCGGCCGAGGCCGCGCACCGGGGCTTGCCGAACCTGCCCGATACGCTCGCGGCCATCGAACCCTTGCGCGATACGGCCAATCAGGCGCTTTTCGAAAAATACGGCGTGTTGACGCGCGGCGAACTGGAAAGCCGCTACGAAATCGCGCGCGAGGACTATCTGCGCCGCATCCGCATCGAAGGCTCGGTGGCGCTCGAGATCGCGCGTTCGATGATCCGCCCCGTGGTGGCGGACGAATTCTCGAAGCTCGCCACGGCGATTTCGCTTGCGGTGAAGGACGGCCTCAAGGTGGGCGTGACGGGCCTCAAGGCGCTCTCGCTCAAGCTGGGCGCCGGCCTCGACGACCTCCATGTCAAGTGCGAGCGGCTCGACAAGTCGCTCGCGAAGGGCTCCCCGGCCGAACAGATCGAAAAGATGAACGACCTGCGCCGCACCGTCGACGCGCTCGAGCATCTCGTCGACGACGCGCGCTGGCCCCTGCCGAAATACCGCGAAATGCTGTTCATCTACTAACCCCCCGAGAGAGAAGGAGACGAATCCCATGGACATTTTCAACATTGCCAAGGCCGAAACCGGCCTCACCCCCGCCGAAATCGAAGCGGCGCTCGCGCAGGCGCTCGAAGATCGCGCGCTCAGGAACGTCTTGATCCTGCCGCCCGACTTCACGCGCTTCCATTCGAATGCGGGCTTCATCACGCAGGTGCTGTACCGCCTTCTCACGGCGAAGGGCGTGAACGTGGATATCCTTCCCGCGCTCGGCACGCACGTACCCGTGAGCGAGGCGCAGTGGAAGACGATGTTCGGCGAGATTCCCTACTCGAAGATGATCGTGCACCACTGGCGCACGGACGTGGTGAAGCTCGGCGACGTGCCGCAGGCCGCCGTGGAGGACATCTCGGGCGGGCTCTGGCACACGCCCTTGGCGGTGGAAGTGAACAAGCTCGTGATGGACGAGAAGTACGACCTCGTCATTTCCCCCGGCCAGGTGGTGCCGCACGAGGTGATCGGCATGGCGAACCACGCGAAGAACCTCTTCGTGGGCGTGGGCGGCTCGCAGATGATCAACTGCTCGCACATGATCGGCGCCGTGTGCGGCATGGAGCAGGCGATGGGCCGCGACAACACGCCCGTGCGCCGCCTCTTCGACTACGGCATGGAGCACTACCTCTACGGGAAGCGCCCGATCCTCTTCTGCCTCACGGTGACGACGGCGCCGGGCGGAAAGATCCGCACGCACGGCCTCTTCATCGGCGAAGGCCGCAACTGCCTCACCGAGGCGGTGAAGCTCGCCCAGCAGAAGAACGTGGACTACGTGGAACACGGCCTCAAGAAGTGCGTCGTCTATCTCGATCCTTCGGAATTCACCTCCACCTGGCTCGGCAACAAGGCCGTGTACCGTACGCGCATGGCGATGGCGGACGGCGGCGAACTCATCATCCTCGCGCCTGGCGTGCGGCATTTCGGCGAGGACGAAACGGTGGATAGGCTCATCCGCAAGTACGGCTATCGCGGCCGCCTCCACACGCTTGACGTTTTCGAAAAGCCCGAGAACCAGGATCTGCGGGACAACATGGGCGCGGCGGCGCACCTCATCCACGGGTCGTCCGACGGGCGCTTCACGATCACCTACTGCGTGAAGGAGATGACGAAGGAAGAAGTGGCGGGCGTCGGCTTCCAGGCGGCCGACTACGACGAGATGGTGAAAAAGTACGATCCCGCGCGCCTGACGCCCGGCTACAACACGGTGGACGGCGAGGAAGTCTATTTCATTCCCAATCCCGCGCTCGGCCTGTGGATCGACCGGACGCGTTTCAACTGAGAGGTGCGTATGAACATCGATCGAAGGTCGGTTCTCTCGGGATTTGCGGCGGCGGCGTGCGCGCTCTGGGCGGGGTGTGCGGGCGTTCCTCTCCAGGAAGGGGCGCGGCTTGCGCCGGCGACGCTCGCGGAGGCGCCAAAGCTGCGCGTCGCCTTGATGGTGGGGCAGGGCGCAGTAGGCGCCTGCTTCTCGTGGATGCAGCTTCTCAGCTTCTCGCCGCAGATGGAGGTGAAGTTCGTCGACGGCAGGATGATTCGGGAAGGGGCGCTTGCCGATTGCAACGTGCTCGTGTGCCCGGGCGGCTATGCGCCGCAGATCCGGGCCGACATCGGCGAAAAGGGCATTGAGGAAGTCAAGAAGTTCCTGCGTGCGGGCGGTTGCTACTTTGGCACCTGCGCCGGCGCGTTCATCACGCTCAACGACGCGAACGGCGTGGGGCTTGCGCCCTACCGGCAGGATCCGAAGAACAACAACTTCGCGCATGGCCACGCGCAGATTACGATGCGCATGACGGAGACGGGGGCGGCCAAGATGGGCGTACCCGCGCTCACCCGCTTCATCTGGTACTGGAACGGGCCGCTCATGGTGCCCGCCCCGATCGAGGGCGTGAAGAGCGAAGTGCTCGCCACCTACCGGGGCGACATTCTGATGAATCACCCGAAGCTGCTCGCGATGGCGGATTATCCGGCGATGGTGGGCGTGGAATACGGGAAGGGACGGCTGCTCGTTTCAAGCGCGCATCCTGAAATGTCGCCGCGCACCTACGATCTCGTCGCGGGCGGGTTCAAGTATCTGACCGGGCGCAAGGTGGAGTTCCGTCTGCCGCGGCGCGAGAGGAAGGGCTTGAACGTGGGCGTCTTTACGGGGCAGATGAACGGCGTCGAGACGGCGAAAACGCTGATGGCGCTCGCGGTGATGCCGGGCGTCAATCTGAGCGCCGTCAGCACGTGGGGCGTTCGTGACGGGGCGTTTGGCGGCATCGACGTTTTCGTGGTGCCGAACGGAAGCGAGAAGAGCACGATGCGCGACTTGAAGGGGATTGAAAAGGACCTCGCGGCGTTCCATGCCGCGGGCGGCCGGAGCTTCGGCTGGGCGGCGGGCGCCCGGGCGGGCAAGGCGTATGGCATCGTCGACGCCGCAACGCCCGCCGGCCTCCTCGCGCGCATCGAATCTCTTGCGCGCTGATGCGTTGCTCTTTAGGTTTGTTTTTGATATAATGACCGCCTATGAAAACTAGAAACATCTTTTCGGCCGTGTTGCTCGCGGCCTCGGTTGGCGTTTTAAATGCGCAAACCATTACGGTTCCGGCGGGTGAGACGATGCGTCCCACGCAGCCGATCACGGGCGAAACGCTCGTGAAGGACGGTGCGGGCACGTTGGATCTGAGCGGTGTGCCCCTCAAGAACAAGGGGCTTTTCATCCGCGAAGGCGCGGTGCGCTTTTCCGCCGCGGTGAAGGGGGATCCTGTCACGGTGAAGACGCGCTATTTGCGGTGGACGATCACGGGAACGCGCCCGAACGCGCAGTTCTCCGGGAGCGGCCCGCAGTTCAGCGAGTTCCGCCTGTTCTACCGGGGGAAGAGCGTCTCATTTCCCTCTACGACGATTTCGACGAGCCACAACCACACGGCTGCGGAAGGCGCGGACAAGGGCTTTGACGGCAATTTGAGAACGAAGTGCTATCAGCGCTCGCCGTTCATCCTCGACTTCGGCCAGGACGTCACGTTCGACGCCTACTCCTACGCGACGGCGAACGACGCCATCGGGCGCGATCCGCGCGATTGGACGCTCGAGATCGGCCAGAAGCTGAACGGCCGCATCGTGTGGCAGGTCATGGGCGTGGAGCGGGGCTTCGAGGCGCCGCAGGCGCGTTTCACGGAAGCGGGGAAGATGTTCCAGCTCGCGCCGGGCGGCGCCTTCCCTGTCGACTATCCGATTGAAATCGGCGGCAAGGGCCGTTTGCAGCTCGACGGAATCGGCGGTCTTGCGGAGTTTCTCTCCGGCGCGGGCCTCATCGAGATTTCGAACTGCTCGCTCACGTTCCCGCCGGATACGAAGTTCACGGGGTCCGTGATCGGAGGAGCCGTCAACTATCAGCCGAAGCGCCCGTTCTAATTCGGCCGGGCGCCTGGAGAGAGGAAAGAGAGAATGCAGAAGCTTGATCCCACGAAGTTGAAAGACTGGCAGATCGCCGAGGCGGCGGAGGCGACGTTGCGCCCGGCGAAGGATCTGGTGGCCGAGCTCGGGCTCAACGACGACGAGTGGACGCCCTACGGGAAGGTGCTCGCGAAGGTCGATGTGACGAAGGTCTTGAAGCGCCTCGGTGAAAAGAAGCGCGGCAAGTACATCGACGTGACGGCGATCACCCCCACGGCGCTCGGCGAAGGCAAGACCACGACCACGCTCGGTCTCGTGGAAGGCCTCGGCGTGCTCGGCAAGAAGGTGATCGGCTGCGTGCGCCAGCCCTCGGGCGGGCCCACCTTCAACATCAAGGGCAGCGCGGCCGGTGGCGGTCTTGCGCAGGTGGTGCCGCTCACCTCTCTTTCGCTCGGCCTCACGGGCGACATCGATGCGATTACGAACGCGAACAACCTCGCGATGGTCGCGCTCAACAGCCGCATGCAGCACGAGCGCAACCATGACGATGCATGGCTCGCGGAGCGCGGGCTCAAGCGCCTCGATATCGACCCCGAGCGCATCCAGTTCCGTTGGGCGATGGACTTCTGCGCGCAGGGCCTCAGGGATATCGAAATCGGTCGCGGCGGCAAGCTCGACGGGTTCACCTGCCGGTCGGGCTTCTACATCACGGTGGCCTCCGAAGTGATGGCGATTCTCGCGATGTCGGCGGATCTGAAGGACCTGCGCCAGCGCCTCGGGAAGATCATCGTGGCCTACTCGAAGAGCGGTGCGCCCGTGACGACGCATGACCTTGAAGTGGACGGTGCGATGTGCGCGCTCCTTGTGAACGCGATCCAGCCCACGCTCATGCAGTCGCTCGAAGGCCAGCCGATGTTCGTGCATGCGGGGCCCTTTGCGAATATCGCCATCGGCCAGAACTCGGTGGTGGCGGATCGCCTTGCCTGCGCGCTCGGCGACTACGTCGTTACGGAGAGCGGCTTTGCGAGCGACATGGGCTACGAGAAGTTTTGGAACATCAAGTGCCGTTGCTCGGGCCTCAAGCCCGATGCCGTGGTGCTCGTGGCAACCGTGCGCGCGCTCAAGGCGCATGGCGGCGCGCCGAAGGTGAAGGCCGGGCTGCCGCTCGACCCCGTCTATACGCACGAAGATCTCGCGCTTCTCGAAAAGGGCTGCGCGAACCTTCTTGCGCATATCGACATCATCCGCCGGTCGGGCATCCAGCCCGTCGTGTGCCTCAACGCGTTCTACACGGATACGCCGGCTGAGCGCTCGCTCGTGAAGCGGATCGCCGAGGCGGCAGGGGCGCGTTTTGCGGTGTCCGACCACTGGCTCAAGGGCGGCGAAGGTGCGCTTGAGCTCGCGAAGGCGGTCGTCGCGGCGTGCGAGGAGCCGAACAAATTCGATTACCTGTGCGATCTTGGCGAGCCGCTCAAGGACCGCATCGAGAAGCAGGTGAAGGAAGTCTATGGCGGCGACGGCGTGGATTTCGAGCCGCTCGCCCTTGAGAAGCTCGCGCTTTTCCAGGCGAATCCCGATACGGCGCAGCTCCCGATCTGCATCGCGAAAACGCAATACTCCCTTTCGCACGATCCGAACCTCCTCGGGCGGCCGAAGGGCTGGCGCATGCCGGTGAAGGACATCCTGATCTATCAGGGCGCGGGCCTCATCGTGCCGGTGGCGGGCGAAATCAAGCTCATGCCGGGCACCTCCGCCTCGCCGGCCTACCGCCGCATCGACGTGGATGTGGAAACGGGCCACGTGCATGGTTTGTTCTAACGTAGAATTGAAAATGGAAGGTGTAGAATGATTGGGGGCTTCATGGCCGATTCCCGATCAAGAACCATCAACCACGAACTGTTGATCATAAGATTAGGAACACGAGAATGTTGAATTGGATGCCTGAGTTGAAGGGGCGGTCCCTGTTGCGGATGACCTCGTTCACCGATTGTGAAATGTTGAACCTGATCGATCTTGCCTCGCAGTTGAAGGCGCGGCGCAAGGCCGGCGTGCGGGGCGATTTGCTGCATCGTAAGAATATCGCGCTCATTTTCGAGAAATCGTCCACGCGCACGCGCAACTCCTCCATCATCGCCGCGCGCGACGAAGGCGGCGGGGCGGAGTATCTCACGCGCCCCGACATCCACTTCGGCAAGAAGGAGAGCGTGAAGGATACGGCGCGCGTTTTGGGGCGCATCTACGACGGCATTCTCTTTCGCGGCTTCAAGCAGTCCACGGTGGAGGAACTGGCGAAGTGGAGCGGCGTACCGGTCTGGAACGGCCTGACGGACGCCTACCACCCCACGCAGATCCTGGCCGACCTCCTCACGGTGCGCGAAACGTTCGGTTCGCTCGAGAACTGCACGGTGGCCTACGTGGGCGACGGCCGCAACAATGTGGCGAATTCGCTCATGATGGGCTGTGCGAAGGCGGGCGTGCGCTATGTGTGCTGCACGCCGAAGGAGCTCTGGCCGGATGAGAAGGTCTTGGCCGAGGCGGAAGTCGTGGCGAAGCGCAACGGCGTGGATATCCGCGTTTTCGACGATCCCGTGAAGGGCGTGAAGGGGGCGAACGTCCTCTATACGGACGTGTGGGTGTCGATGGGCGAAGAGGCGAAGACGGCCGAGCGCATCAAGCTTCTCCGCCCCTACCAGATCAACATGGATCTCATGAAGGCGACGGGCAACCTCGACGGGAAGCTCATGTTCCTCCACTGCCTCCCGGCGTTCCACGACTTCAACACCGAGGTGACGAAGGAAAGCGGCGCTTTGGAAGTGACGGACGAAGTGTTCGAATCGAAGTATTCGAAGGTGTTCGACGAAAGCGAAAACCGCATGCACACGATCAAGGCGCTGTTCGTTTCGGCGCTTGCCGATCGGGCCGCACTTTAAAGGTTGGATCAGCCGCTTCTGATATTTGCCGAAGATTAGCAAATGCGCTCCTTGTTTGCAAGGGGCGCATTTCGTTATTGATTTTTCGTCCCCTTTATAGTACTATAGTGGCACACATTAGGACAGGCTTCAGATAGCGCATCAAAAAAAGAAAGACAACTGTTGAAATGAGCAAGAAACTGCTGATTGTCGAATCGCCCGCCAAGGCGAAGACGATTGGAAAATACCTTGGCGACGAGTTCACGGTGAAATCTTCCGTGGGCCACGTGCGCGATTTGCCGAAAAAAGGGCTTTCGATTAAAATTTCCCCTGCGGCCGAGGGTTCCACGGCCTGGACGTTCACGCCGAGCTACGAGGTTTCCCCGGATAAGAAGAAGGTCGTCGACGAGCTGCGTAAGGCGGCGAAGGCTTCGGATGAGATCTTTCTGGCGCCTGACCCTGACCGCGAGGGAGAGGCGATTGCCTGGCATTTGGGCGAAGTTCTGGCGGATGTCACGAAGGGGAAGCCCGTCCATCGCGTGACCTACAACGAAATCACGAAGGGCGCGGTGCTCGCGGCCGTAGCCAATCCGGGCGAAATCAATCTGGCGCGTGTCGATGCGCAGCAGGCGCGGCGCATTCTCGATCGTCTCGTGGGCTTCAAGGTGTCGCCGCTTCTGTGGAAGAACCTGCCCTACGGCTATTCGCTCAGCGCGGGGCGCGTGCAGAGCGTGGCGTTGCGCCTGCTCGTCGAGCGCGAACGCGAGATCGGCGCCTTCACGCCGATGGCCTATTGGATTTTGGGCGTGGAGGCCTCGAAGGGCACGAAAGAGACGATGTTCGTCGCGAAACTCGCGCGGCTCGATGGCGAGAAGCCGCTCGTGAAGTCGCAGGAGCAGTCCGCCACCTATATCGACGACCTTGACGGGTCGGAATTGCGCGTTGCCTCGGTGAAGACGCTGCCGAAGACGCGCCATCCCTATCCGCCGTTCACCACCTCCACGCTGCAGCAGGCGGCGTCGAGCGTGTGCGGCTTTTCGCCCCACCGCACGATGTCGCTTGCGCAGAAGCTCTACGAGGCCGGTCTCATCACCTACATGCGTACCGATAGCGTGAACGTGGCCCAGGTCGCGCTCACGGCCGTTCGCAACCAGATCGGCACGATGTTCGGCGAAGCGTTCGTGCCCGAGAAGCCCAACTACTACAAGTCCAAGGCCGGGGCGCAGGAAGCCCATGAAGCGATTCGGCCGACGGATGTGGCGCAGAAGCCGGGCGATCTTGACCTCGATGCCGCGAGCGCGAAGCTCTACGAGCTCATCTGGCGGCGGTTCATGGCCTCGCAGATGGCGGATGCAAAGCTCTCGCAGCGTACGGTGGGCCTCTCGGCCGAAAAGGAGGGGCTGCGCCACTCGTACCTCTTCACGGCGTCGACGACGTCGGTCGATTTCGAAGGTTTCCTCGCCGTGATGAAGCTTGCGTTGGCGAAGAAGGCGAAGGAAGAGGGCGGCGAAGAGGAAAGCGACGAGGTGAAGTCCCTGCCGCCGCTTGTGGAAGGCGAGGTGCTCGTGGCCAACCGCTGGCTCTCGGACCGCAAGGAAACGAAGCCGCCGCCACGCTACAGCGAAGCCTCGCTCGTGAAGGCCCTCGAGGAAAACGGCGTGGGGCGCCCCTCCACCTACGCGCAGACGATTGAAGTGCTCGTTGGGCGCCTCTATGCCTCGCGCGAGGCGCGTCAGCTCGTGCCCACGCAGCGCGGCATGGATGTTTCCGATTGGCTCGTGAAGAAGCTCGAGCCGCTCTTCAACGTCGGCTACACGGCGGAGATGGAAGCCGATCTCGACAAGGTGGAAGACGGCGCCGTGAAGGGCGATGGCATGCTTTCCGACTTCTACCGCAAGTTTACCGACTGGATCGGCCGCACCAAGGAGCCGCCGCCGCCGTCGGACAAGTTCGAGCAGCTCTTCATCCTCCTCGAGGAAGTGAAGGAGTGGAAGCCGCCGGTGAAGGTGGGTAACCGCCTCCATTCGGACCAGGGTTTCGTGGAATCCCTGCATCAGCAGCTTCTTGAAAAGAAGATCGATCCCTCCGATCGCCAGCTGCAGGCCCTCGCGAAAATCGCCATCGCCTATCGCGACCAGATTCAGAACGGCGAAATGCGCCTCATCGATCTCGGGTACGGCCCGCAGATCGACAGCATCAAGAACGCGCCGTCGGAAGATCTCGTCAAGTGGTGTTTCCAGACGATCGACCGCATCGGCGGCCTTTCGAAGAATCCGTTCCTCAATTCCCTGCGCGAGCAGGTGGATCGCGGGCGGCTTCTTTCGCCGAAGCAGTTCCAGATCCTTGCCCGTAGCGTGGGCGAGAACGCGGGTGCGCTTGACGATGCCGACCAGGTGCGCGCGCGCCTTGCGCCGTATGTGCCGGAAGGATTCGAGATCGCGCCCGTCGATCCGGCGGTGCCGGATCTGCTCAAGCTCCTGGAGGCGGTGACAACCTGGAAGGAGCCCGTGCGGCGTGGGCGGCGCACCTATAACGATGCGGAGTTCGTTGCCTCGTTGCGCGACCAGTACGCGCGCCGGAGTTCGCTCTCGCCGCGCCAGGTGGTGGCGCTGCGCCGCGTGTGCATCAACTATCGCGACCAGATCCCCACCTTCGAGCAGGAGGCCGATCGCCTCGGATTACGCGATCTGCCGCGAGCCGAAAAGGCGGGCGACGCCGAGCGGGATGCGAAGCGCGCCGCGCGCGCCGAGCGGAAAACGAGAAAGGCTCGGGGCGAGTGAGCGACGTTCTGCCCAGAACGGTCAACCCTGCGGCGCGCGACGATTCCGCCGTGCGCCGCTTCCGTTCTCACTTGCTCGCCGAACGGAACGCCTCGGCGCACACCGTTCTCGGCTACGAGCAGGACCTCGGGCAGTTTGTCGCTTTCCGCTGGGGGCAGGAGGCCCCGGCGCCGTTTGACTGGACGCGCGTGACCGGCGAGCACGCGCGCGATTTCCTCATGGCGTTCGCCGCCGAAGGCGCCAAACCCACGACCACCCGCCGCAAGCTCGCCTCGCTCCGCGCGTTCTATCGCTTTCTCGTGCGCGAAGGACTGGTGGCCGCCAATCCCTTCGACGGGCTCCACGGCCCTAAACTGGCCAAACCCCTCCCCAAGGTTCTCACCGTCGAGGAGGCGAAGCGTTTCCTCGAGGCGCCGCAGGAGGATTTGAAGCGCTTTGCCGCCGCCGGGAAGACGTTGCCGCCGGAAGAGGTGTACGTGCGCCTGCGCGATACGGCCGTCTTTGAAACGCTCTATTCGACCGGCTGCCGTATCTCCGAGGTGACGGCGCTCGTGTGGGGGCAGATCGATTTTTCAAATGGTTCCGTGATCGTGACCGGCAAGGGCTCGAAGCAGCGGCTCTGCCTCCTCGGTGCGCCAGCCTGCGCGGCGCTCGAGGCGGCGCGTGCCAAGGCGAACGAACTCTGGCCCGGCGGCGGGGCCGACGATCAAGCGCTCTTTTTGAACGAACGCGCTCGGCCGCTTTCCCCGCGCGATGTGGAGCGGCGGATGAAGGTGTGGCTCGCCGCGGCCGAACTTCCCACGGATCTTACGCCGCACAAGCTGCGCCACAGTTTCGCGACGCACCTCCTCGATTCGGGGGCCGACCTCCGAACGGTGCAGGAAATGCTCGGCCATGCGTCGCTTGCGACAACGCAGATCTACACCCATGTTTCCATCGAACGCCTCAAAGACGAATACATGAAAGCGCATCCACGCGCCAAATGAAAGGACAACGCATGACCCCGTCTGCACCACTCGTTCTCAGTCGCCGCCATTTCCTTGGCGGTTCGCTTGCTTTTGCCGCGGCGCCTCTTCTCGCGTCGAATCCGGGCGCGCGCGTGGCGCGTATCGGCATCATGACGGATACGCACGTCTACGACGAGCTGGAAAGCTGCTCGCGCGTGAAGGCGGCTTTGGAACTTTTCAAGGCCCAGGGCGCCGAGATGGTGATCAATTGCGGGGATATTGCCGACTGGCATTGCCCCGAGGGCTATCGCTTCTATCGCCAGACGTTCAACAGCGTCTATCCCGCCGCCGCGACGCGCCCGAAGGAAATCTACGCCTACGCGGCCCACGACGTCGGGCGCTATAAGGGGCCGGATGGCTCGATCGGCGCGTTCAAGGAGCTGAAACGTCTCCTTGAGGCGCCGAACGATCCCACCTGCGCCTTTACGTGGAAGGGACTTCCGTTCCTCGTCTTTCCGCAGTTCACCGGGAAGCCCGGCTATCTCACGTGGGCGGAATACGCCAAGGCCGTCGACGACGCCTGCAAGGCGAATCCCGGGAAACCCGTTTTCGTGATCGACCACGTGCCGCCGGCGGGAACGACATTCCACAGTTGGACCTGGGGCAGCGAAGGCTGCCGGAAGGCGCTTGAGGGCCATCCGCAGGTTGTTTCGATTTCGGGCCATGTGCACGGCTCGCTCGCAAGCGAGCGCCAGATCTGGCAGGGATCCTTTACGGCGATCAACTTCGGCTGCCTCCAGACGTGGGGCGGGTTTGCCGCAGGGTCGACGCCGCCGCCGCAGGGAAAGCCGAATTACGGCGTTGCGGTGATGGATGTCTATGCCGACCGCCTTGTGATCCGCCGTTACGACGTGCGGGACGGATCGGAGTATTTCCCCGACGATCCATGGATCGTGCCGCTTCCGTTCGCGGCGAAGAGCGCTCCATACGCGCGCGAGGCGCATCTTCGGCATGTGGCGGCGCGGCGGCCGCTCCCAACGTTCGCGCCGGGCGCGAAGGTGACGGTGAAGGCGGTCGAGGAGGGCCTTTCGATCGCGTTCCCGGAAGCCGCATCCCCGTCGCGTGCCTTCGCCTACCGTCTCGTCTGTTCGCGCCGGACGGCTGCGGGCACGTGGGTGCCGTTCACGCGGGACGACATGTTCGGCGACTTCTGGCAGGCGGAGAAGGAGCGTACGGGGCAGGCGAACTACGTGCTCGGCGGTGCGCTCTTCGCGGCGGGCGAAAAGATTCGGGTTTCGGTGACGCCGCTCGATTGCTTCGAGCGGCCCTCGAAGGCGATTGAAACGGCGTACACGGTACCCTCCGCGCCGGCGACGGTGGGCGAGGTCGCGGCCGAGAAGATCGCCTTTACGGAAAACAGGAAAACCGTTCCGCGTTCGGCGAACGGCTGGTTCGCGCCGACCACCGGCCAGGGAACGGCATGGTTTCCGAAGGAGATTCTCGGGGACGCGAAACCCGGCGCGAAGCTTGTGCTCGTCGTCGACCTCCACACGGTGTGCGCCGATGAGGAGTGGCATGGCTGGCGCGTGACGCTCCCGTCGTTCGATCGCAAGACGACCGGCTGGATGCAGATGCCGCCCGGCGATTGCGGCCCTCTCCGCTACGCGCTTCCCTTCACTCTCGGCAAGCGGTGCCCGAAAAAAATCGGCCTCGCCTTCAACGGCCGCCTCCCGAACGGCCGCCTGAAATTCATCGCCGCGAAAGTCGTGGAAGTCGTCTGATGGCGGAAGAAAAGCTGCAAGCAGATAGGTCCGAAGAACACGCGCGGCGGACTTGAGCGGAGCTTCACTTCGGGCCCCTTGGTTTGGAATCGCCGCGTGCGGCGGAGGTTTCCCGTCTACCGTCCTTTCGCTTTTCAGCCTCGCGGCGGGCGCTGGGCGCCCGTCCTACTGCATTTTGCGTTAATTTACCACGCCGACATTTCGTAGCCTCTGCACGATTCACGGATGCGCCCACCGGCAATGCCTAGAAAAACTCGTTTCCTAACCGCGTATGGATATGCTATAATACGTTCCACCCATGATTTTAGTTGTGCAAAAAATTTCTTTTAAAAGCATTCATTTAATCCAACCTTGTTCAAGGTGGGGTGGTGGGTGTTGTGTCATTCGACCTTGGGAGGTTTGCGATCCGGGATAAGGTCGTCGAGCCGTTCTTTGGCGGTGGTGCGTTGTTCTTTGCCGTCCAGCCCGAACGGGCTTTGATTTCCGATAGCAATCCTGAGTTGATCAATCTCTATCATACGATCGCGTCCGACGTGGACGGTGTCATCGCGGCTCTGAATGAATTCGAGAACACGAAAGAATTGGCGCCGTCACACTCGTTCGGAAGGAACCAATGGTTTTCTGCTCGCTGCTGGCGTGACTGCGCCGCAGGCGGGGGACGACTTCACGATGCCGCAAGAAGCATCCTTGGTGACAGACTAGGGAAGACGATATGGACGAAAAGGCTGGAGTTGCGGAACTGCCGGAGGGGATGAGGCCGCGTGAGCGGATGAAGCGCGAGGCGAATGTGGAGGCGTTGTCCGATGCCGAGCTTCTGGCGGTGTTGCTCGGGCACGGCGTGAAGGGTTGCGATGTGCTTGAGCTGGCGCATCGCCTGCGCGTTGCGCTCAACTCGGTGTGGGACAGCCCGGAGGCGGCGCTTGACTGGCGTTCGATGGTACGATATGTGGATAGCTACATCTCGTGATTGCGACGGGCGGTTCCGTTTCGATTCGGAACCAGGCGGTTCTGTCCTTCGCCTAGAAGACTTGGAAGATTCATTTGCTACGAGAGGGACAAATTGAGTATAATATTCGTCAGACGACGAGACTGGATCGTACGAAATGATTGAAAACATCCAATCGATTTGTATCAATACGGCATACGCCTGCGCAGCAGGCGTGGGTGTTGCCGTCGCTGCCTACATTGTCGCGCGCGGGGCGAAGGTCGTTTCGGGCGGTGTGAAATGCGTCACGGCGGGGGCTCTTGCTGGGGCGCTCATCATTGGCTGGATGGTCGTGACGAACACCCGCTATGCCGCCGCCAAGACGAACGACACCCAACAAGTCGGCGGCGACCTTTCTAACACGAACGATGTCGGCCAATTGGAAGGTGGAACGAATGTCGTAAACCAAGTTGGAGGTGACGATTCGGGAACGAACGCACCACCAAACTTGCTGGGTCAACCTCTACTTGGTCTGCACCTTGGAAATCCGCCGCCAGCGATTACTTTTGTTACAGACGAAGACATTTCGAACCAATGGCGTGTGGTCTCTGTTTCTTCAAACACACTCAATGCGTCTGTATTCACCTATCCCGTCACCTCGGTATCATTCGAACAATCTCCCGCGATTTGGGCCGAAGCTCTCGCCAACGGTACCGGCTACGGCAGTTGGCGAATTCCCTTTGGAGGATGGCGGTTCACATTCGGTGAAGTAATTTGGACGAATGCCTTCTTGTGGTGCGAGGGCTATTTTCGTTCCGCCTTCGCGAATCGGTCGAATGAGATTCAACTGCTCAACGAGCGCCTGACACTCTGCCCGCAGGTGAATTGGTCTCGTTACAATCTCGTGGCGAGCCGTGCGTGGGCCGCGACGAACGATGTAGGCGGGCTTGTTGCGACATTCGAAGGCGCGGCGATCAATGACGATCCTTCGAAGATCGTGAACGTCCAGTTCGAACTCTTCCCGCAAGATGGACGCATCGCGTTGCGCTACGATTTGCGGACGGTCGGTGACGCACTCTACACGGCGGGCGTTGTCGCGAACGGGACGAACCACTTCGTCACTGTTGGGTCGAACACGAGTGAAGTGGTGTTCCAGCGCGTCCATCCCGATGACTGGGACATGGACGGGCTCCCGAA
>JAZLJP010000097.1:0-22895 GCA_045617985.1 Kiritimatiellia bacterium | reverse complement strand
TCGAGCGACTATTGTAAGAGTGTTTACGGTACTATAGTCGCCGACATCACGGAACCCCGATGGAGAAGCGATTATGGAAGAGAATACAAGAGTAGAGACGCCGCCCGCGCCGCACATCCTTGAAGCGGTCGATGTCGTGCGCTCGTTCCTGCGTCGGCTGCGCGAGGAACGTCCCCAGCTGATCGAGGGCGAGAAGATCGAGTGGATTCGATAAGGAGACAGAGAGCATGATTGAACTTGGAATACAGGAGAGGTCGGCGATCAGCGCCTTGCAATGGCTGCCGGTGGAAGGCATTCGCGCACAGTACGCCGAGTACCTCAAGGACTGCGAGGGGTGTAACCGCATCGAGATCCTCCGGGCGATTGTGATCTACCGCATTCAGGAGAAGTTCTACGGGCAGCGTGTTTCGCG
The DNA here is from genome assembly GCA_045617985.1 of Kiritimatiellia bacterium. GTDB lineage: Bacteria > Verrucomicrobiota > Kiritimatiellia > RFP12 > UBA1067 > RUG572. Next base: position 22,483 of record JAZLJP010000097.1, on the reverse strand, counting down.
TGAGACGGAACGGCTGATGGAGAAGGCGGTGGAGGGCGACAAGCTCCTTCACGCCCCGGCGGACGATGTCCGATCCTCGCGGCGAAAGCTCGTCCGCAACTGGAAGGGCAAGGACTACGAGGTGTTCGTCGTGAACGACTCGCTGGTCGAATACGAGGGCAAGAAGTACAAGTCCCTCACTGCGGTCGCCAAGGTGATCACTGGAACCCACTGGAACGGTCCGGCATTCTTCGGGATAAAGAAATGAACGAAGCGACTGAAAAAAACACGGCGAAGCGATGCGCCATCTACACCCGCAAGTCAACCGACGAAGGACTCGACAAGGACTACAATTCCCTTGAAGCCCAGTTCGACGTCTGCGCGGCCTACATCCACAGCCAGTCCGGGAAGGGCTGGACGATTGTGGACAAGCATTACGACGATGGGGGGTTTTCGGGCGGCAACATGAACCGTCCCGGACTCCAGGAGCTGCTGAAGGACGTGAACGAGGGGAAGATCGACGTGGTGGTCGTGTACAAGCTCGACCGCATTTCCCGTTCGCTCCGGGACTTCACGGAGTTGGACGGGATCTTCTCACGGCACGGTGCCAGCATGGTGTCCGTCACCCAGCAGATCGACACCTCGACCTCGATGGGGCGGATGATCGTGAACCTGCTGATGAGCTTCGCGCAGTTCGAGCGCGAGATGACGTCCGACCGCGTCCGGGACAAGATGGCCGCCAGCCGCAAGAAGGGCATCTGGACGGGCGGGGTGATTCCCTACGGGTACAAGAGCATCGACTCGAAGCTCATTCCCGATTTCGAGAACGTGCCGATCATCGTCCGCCTCGCCCTGGCGCGGAAGATGATCGAGATGCTCTCGTTCGGCACGTACAGGAACAAGCAGGAGATCGGCGACATGTTCGGCATGAGCCAGGCGCAGGTGTCCCGACTCTGCCGCACGGCGTTTCTCTCGCGCGGGTCCTTGCGGGCGGCTTCGCCGTTGCTTCGCAACCTTCCCTCCGAGCTTCGCTCTTCGGCGCATCGTGATCGTCGAGCGATTGCGTATTCGCAATAGCCGAAGGCCTACCTCATCGACGGCACGTTGCCGCTCCCGCGCTTCACGGCGGTTGCCGACAAGCTCATCACGCTTCCCCTCTGGTCCGAGCAACACGCGCTCCTGGGGATCGATTGATCTGATAAGAAGTATTCAGCTGAAAATTAAGAACGTGCCGTTCGGAAAAACGAACGACACGTTCGCTTTTTATTCTTAAATGTGATATAATATTGGGGTCCTTTCAGAGGAAGTACTATCGTGACAGTATCTTACAAAAAATTGTGGAAGCTTTTGATTGATAAAGACATGACGAAGACAGATCTTCGCCTTGCCATAGGGGCTTCGTCTTCGACGTTCTCGAAACTTGCGCATGGAGAATTTATCTCGGGTGATCTGACGGCCCGGATTTGCAAAGCGCTTAGTTGCAATGTGGGCGACATAATGGATGTTGTCCTGGACGATGAAAGGAATGAAAGACCGTGAAAAGTAGTCCCATTCATGTGATGGCAGCTGTTGGTGGCGGCAAGGGAAAGTTAGATTCTACACGACTTGCAGGAACGCATCCTTCGACAAGTGAGAAGTTGCTCTTTTCGGATCTGCGAGAACTGGTTGCATCGGCAAAGCGTCACATCGCCACGACGGTCAATGCAGAAGTGGTTATGTTGTACTGGTCGATTGGTAGACGCATCAAAACCGATGTTCTTAAAAACAAAAGAGCGGCGTATGGCGAAGAACTCGTCAAGAAATCATCGGTGTATCTTACTAACGAATTTGGCAGTGGCTGGGGGCTGAAGACAGTTCAACATTGTCTACGCAGTGCGGAGACTTTTACTAGGGAACAGATTGTCTACGCATTGCGTAGACAATTGTCTTGGACGCATCTTCGTTCAATCATGTATCTTGAGGATGCTGTCAAACGACAGTTTTACCTTGAAATGTGCGCATATGAGCATTGGAGTACACGTGAACTGGATGAAAAGATTGATGGTATGCTCTATGAGCGCACGGCGATCTCAAAAAAGCCGGAAAGGATAATCAAGAAAGAACTGGCAAAGGCGCACGCCGAAGGAGAGTTGACTCCTGACCTTGTCTTTCGTTCGAGCTATTTCCTGTCTTTGTCAGGATTGCGAGACGAATACTCCGAAACAGATTTGGAAAATGCCGTACTACGCGAGATTGAAGCAAATTTGCAAGAACTTGGACATGACTTTGCATTCATGGGGCGGCAACGTCGCATTACCATTGATCAGACGGACTATAAGATGGATTTGCTCTTTTTCCATCGATCATTACGTCGTATCATTGTGGTTGACTTGAAACTTGGAAAGTTCAAGCCCGAATACGAGGGGCAGATGAAGCTCTATCTGCGATACCTTGATAGGCATGAGCGCAAAGATTGGGAGGATGCGCCGATGGGGCTGATTCTCTGTTCTGAGGGTAACACTGAGCATATTGAGTACCTGATGCTTGATGATAAGGCGCATGACATCCGTGTGGCGCAGTATTTCGCTGGCTTGCCGTCCAAAGCCGTTCTCAAACGCAAGCTCCAGCGTGCTATCGCCATTGCCCAAGAACGGGTACGAGAATATGCGAAAAGGTGATGTAAAGACGGAAGGAATTGATGCCATGAGTGCGAGAAGAAGCAATATTCCAAGGGTTGCATTTGAATTTCAGGACTATGTCCTCACGCAATCGCGTTTGCCAGCTGGTGGTTCGCCGCATTCGTGGCGCAGGGCCTTGCAGCTTCTGTCAGATATGCTTGCAAAAGAGAAGTCGAGCTTCACGAATGAATACAATGTTTGGAGTATTGTGGATCCTAAAGAGATAATGCGTCTTCATGGGATTGTCAAAAAAGAGCAGAACAAATTGAGACGTGGTGAGGGACTCTTTGTCCCGCATAGTGGGCATTGCGGTTCGTATTATCGAAACGGCTGGTGTTCTGCTGCATTGAAACTATATGCGCAATTTCGTGCAACACAGAAGTTTGATGTTCGTTTTGATGAAGTTCTGAATGAATCATCGGATGGGTGTACAGTAGCAAAAAAGATAGCGTCAATAGATTATGGCTCGCAGGATTGGTGCTTGCCAGATGATATTGATCCAACATCAAAGCAAGGTCGAGATGTTGTACGAGAAACCAAGGCTCGTATTGGACAGTCGGAATTTCGTCGATGGATGCTTTTAATATATTCTGGTCGGTGTTGCATTTCTGGATTGGCGGTGCCGGAATTGTTGCGGGCAAGCCATATAGTTGCGTGGTCTGATGATGATGTCAATCGGTTGAATCCTGAAAATGGCTTGTGCCTCTCGGCGACGTATGATGCCGCGTTTGACAAACATTTAATTTCGTTTGACGAACAGTATCGTATGATACTTTCAAATCGATTAAGGATTATTGCACGAATGATGTTCATAAAGAATACTTCCTGCGGTTCGAAGGCCAGCGGATTGATCTTCCGACGCGATTTATGCCTAGTCAAATATTCTTGCATCGTCATAGGGAACTGACATTTGGGAAGTGAGGACGGCCGAAGTATGAACAGAAGTCAGAAAGCAGACGCAGTGTTAAGACGGCGCTATGTGTTTAGAATGTGTGATCCTGAATTCCCTGCGGACCGACGTGAGGTTGTTTGGACCGTGCGGCACATGCTGCAATACATTAATTTCGGACATTTATCAAGGTGGGAGAGTTACAATGCTTCCTTCGGATTGGCGCGATGGTCTGCGTGAATGGACGGGCTGGAGGATTATAAGGAGAGTTCGGTGATGAGAATTTCTCGACATAGGCAACGGTTCCGTTCGTGCAGACCGAGGAGATCCTGTGAGTGGCATACTGCGGGATTGTTTTACGCCAACGCTTTCGGCTCAGGTGATTTTGAGGTCGCGTTAAAAGAGGGGGCCAAGAGGATCATAGTTGCGCACAATCATCCATCTGGAGATCCTATGCCATCGGATGAGGATGTGACTATGACGAAGAAGTTGGTCGATGCTGGTCAGCTAATAAATGTCCCTTTGCTTGACCACATGATAGTTGGAATGCCAACCGAAGATCATTCTGGGTTCTTTGGTATGGCGGCATCGGAACTTGTCGATTTCAAGTGAGGGTGTACTATCTTGGTGCAAGACTTGATGCTTCATGCAATGTGTTAAGAAGTATGGACATCCTTTTTGATAGTAACGTTATCTTAGAGTTGGAGGGCCCCGATAAGGTTCTTCCAGAATCCATTGCTGATATGGTGCGGATGGCTCAAGAACTTGGTTATAGAATTTATACGCATCCATGTCAAGTCGAAGACCTTGGTAGAGACCGCGATGAGAAGAGAAAGCGCATTCAGCTTTCTAAGCTTCGACAATATCCTGTTCTCGTTAATCCGCCAACGCCCAATAAGTTTGAGCTAATGGAAAACGGGTGGGGTGAGAATAATGATAATGACCGCTGTGACAATCTCCTTCTATTTGCTGTAAAGCGCTCCGCCGTTAGGTTTTTGATAACCGAAGATCGTCGGATGCATGCCAAGGCACGACGAGCAAAAATTGGTGAGCAAGTATTCTTCGTCGAGGAGTTCTTGTCCTTATTGAAGCAACAGCAAGCCCAGAAACTTCTCATAACAAATTGCGTCTCGATTCAGAATAAGTATCTTTATCAGATAAACCTTCAAGACGAGTTTTTCGATTCCCTTCGTGCAAATTATGGTGGTGACAAGTTTGATGCCTGGTACAAAAGATGTGCTGAGGAGAAACGCCAAGCATGGGTGGTAGAGGATAAGGGACGGATTAGGGCACTTTGTGTTTTCAAAGAAGAGCACGATGAGATAGTCACGGATGCAAATGAACGCCTGCTCGGGAAAAGTCTAAAGTTATGTACGTTCAAGGTGGCTGATCGGGGAAAGAAACTTGGGGAACGGCTGTTGTTTGTAGCATTTAGGGCTGCACAAGAACATGCGTTCGATTATGTCTATGTCCAAGTTCGGGAACTTGGCCAAAGTTGTCTGCTTGATCTGCTTCAGGAATATGGATTTGTTCGATTGGGTGAGTATCACAACGATGTGACCTACGTTAAAGACATGAGAGGCGGAATTGCGCATACAAGTTTATGCGCAGATGAACGGTTGGAATTTGATATTCTACATTATCCTCATTTTCTTTCAGATGCTTCTGTTAAAAAGTATATCGTCCCAATTAAGCCAGAGTTCCATGATAGATTATTCCCCGATCTAAATTCGCGCCCTACTTTGTTTGATGCTGCGTTTGGTTTGGACAGCGAGGCAAACGCAATAAAAAAGGCGTATATTTGTAGAAGCCCAATTAAAACGCTTCAACCAAGCGACTTACTGATGTTCTATTGTTCGCATGGCGATAAGCGTGTCCGATGCATTGGGATTGTTGAGGCTACGAAACGTTCGGCGAATGCCGAAGAGATTATGTCTTTTGTTTCTAAGAGAACGGTGTATTCTTTTGAAGAAATAGCATCCTTAATTAAAGGGGGAGAGACGATAGCAATTTTGTTTCGTGTCGTTAGGTATTTAACGAAGGCAATATCAGCAGATGAACTTAAGTCCGCAAAAGTGCCGTGGCCCATTCAAACCATCTGTAATGTGTCTGAGGCTATGTTTGAGAGACTGCGCGAAGAGAGAGACGAGGACTTCTCATGATGATTTTACTTCCAATTCATCGGCGCTATCTCGATAGGATTTGTGCCGGTGAAAAACTCTTCGAGTTTCGCAAGCGTGTCCCAGTTGGGTTGAAGAGCGGCGATGAATTGGCGATATATTGTACGAAGCCAACATGTAGGATTGTTGCCTATGCGGAGATTGGCGGTGTTCTTGAAGATACGCCTGATCGTCTTTGGGCGCGTACTCGATTTGCTGCTGGCATAGAGGAACAGGCCTTCAAGTCATACTTTGGAAAGTCGCAAAAGGCCTACGGGATCATCATTAGTAAAGTCCATGAATTGGCGAAGCCAATTTCGATGGCGACTCTTCGAGGAAAAAGCTTTGCCCCGCAGTCATTCATTTATTTGACCGAAGCTCAGGCCAAGAAGGTGAAGGTCAATGCTGAGAAAGCTGACAATCATGGTGTCGCAATGTTCATTGGTGGCGTTCATGGCGTGGGCAAGACTACGATTTGCAAGGCGTCGCTTGATCCGCTTGGGTTCGATTGCATTAGCGCAAGTGAACTGATTCGCAGACACGTCACAATGCATAAGACAGATAAGCGAGTCCGCAATGTGGCCAAGAATCAGGATGTACTTGTTGCAGAATCGAACAAGGAGAAATCGAAGTCATTGCTATATGGTCTCGATGGTCATTATTGCTTGCTGAATAAGGATGGCGTTATTGAGCGATTGCCGATTGAAGTGTTTAGGTCGCTTGGATTTGATCTTCTTGCCTTGGTCGATTCAACGGTAGATGAGGTTGTCAGGCATCTTCAAGCGCGAGACGGAATTAAATGGTCGAAGAAAACTGTGGCCGCTTTGATGAATGCAGAGCGAACTCACGCGAGACGCATTGCAAAAGCGTTGAACAAACCATTGGTTGTTCTTGATGCTCAAGAAGAAAATGGTGCGGAGGTAATTGTATCGGCTTTATCTGAGGTGTTGTCGGTGCGCCGCACCGTATTGCGCTATGATGACCCGAAATTGAGATGATGTAGGTGCTGTTGCGTATATGCTGAATGTGGAACCGGATGGGAGGCCTGCGCTGTAATGTCAGATGATGAAATATGTCTGCGAGAGTTCTTGACGAACATAAATTGCCTTGATCCGATAGAAAGTGCGGTCGGGAAGGTGAGTATGTTCGACGTGCTGGGGATGGCACGGAATGAGATTCGGCATAGTCGCGTGCTGCGTTGGCTTCTTGATCCGAATGAGAGCCACGGTCTTGGGCCTTTGTTCCTTCGAGCGTTTCTTCAAAAGGTCTGTATGGCGGGGGGCGATGCATTCGACCTTTTGACCGCAGATCTTGACACGTTCTCCGTGTATCACGAGTACAAGCATATAGACCTTCTGTTATTGTCGAGGGAGTCGGGCATTGTTGTTGCGATTGAGAATAAAGTCGATTCATCTGAACACGACAATCAGCTGAAGCGCTACGAGGACGTGCTACGCACGGACTTTCCAGAGGACAAGTTCAAGCGAGCATTCGTGTACTTGACTCCAGATGGTGATGATGCTTCGCGTCCGGAGTGGGTGCCGGTCCCCTACCAGAAGATTATCGAGGTAATAGAGTATTGCCGCCAACAGAAGATGCTTGCACCTGATGTGGCGCTAATGATTGAGCATTATCAGAACTTATTGACGAGGGAGTTTATGAACAAGGATGCTATAGCGGAGATCTGCAACAAGATTTACAAGGATCACAAGCGGGCGTTGGATCTGATCTTCGAGTACAAGGAAGATCGTGCCTGCATTGCTCAGGATATGATTCTAAGATGGTTTGCGAGTGAAGAGGGTCGGAAGTCGGGGCTTGTCTTGGATAGGGATCACACGTGCAAAACCTATATTCGATTTTCTACGGCAAAGTTGGAGTCGCTTATTCCCTTATTGCCAGAGGGGACGAAGAGCGGGTGGAACTCCGCCCATAGTGCCTATTACGAAATTGTCAATCGTCAGTCTATCACATTGAAGTTGTCTTGTTCGGCGCAGGGACTGTCACCCGAGGTCTTGGCCAAGATAGGCAAGACTTTCGGGCAGAAGAAATCAGCAAAGGAATGGCACTGGAAAACCCTGCGTAACTTTGGTCAGTCTGCCACTCTTCGTCAGGGTAAGGATGGTGACGAAATCTGGGACGAGGAACAAGTGCAGGCCTTTATGAAAAATGTCGCAAAGGCCATTCGTGAATTCGAGAAAGACTTTTGAGCAATCAAATCGAATCAAGGGCAACGGCGCAACAAGTTGTTACGCAAATAGGCCACCAACTTGGTGACCTATTGCCGCGTGGCCAATTTGAGTCACGAGATCGTGTGTTTGCCGTTGCTGATAGATGGGTTTGGAGGAGGAGCTATTTGGTCAGCAAGTTGCTGACCTATTGCGCAGTCAGATCGGCAGCCAGTGGCTGCCGATTTGTGTTTCAGAATGTGATAAAGCAGTTTCGTCAAATTCGGCAGATGCCATCTGCCGAATTGTTACTTGAACAGTTCCTCTTGGATTGGGTGATCGGGCGAAGGCGCGGTGTTCGCGGAGAGCGTCGCGTTCCAGAGGTCAAAGATCTTCTTGAGGGATTGAATCTCTCGCAATAGGTCTTTGGGCGTCGCCATCATCAGCTTGGCCTGATTCCATCCCTGTGTGTTCGCGAGATAGTCGGTGAACATGCGGTTGATGTCGCCGTCGAGATAGGTGCGGGGGATTCCCTGCTCCTTCGTAAAGGTGATGACCTTACCGGTCATGTCGCCAGCTTCGCCGATGGGGGTGAGGACGAGGGAATCGTCATCGCAGGATATGACATCGTATTTGATGACGATGGGGAATCCGTCCGAGCGCATGAAGATCTACGGGACTCGGTCGTTGGGTTTGAAATGTGTCGTGTTCATCGTTTGGCTTTTTCTCTTTGGAGGGCCTGGACCAGGATGCGATTCGTCCTGCCCTCAATTCTCTTCATTGTCGGTTCGGGTTCAAGGTCCGAAATCTTGGGATTCTCTTCGGAGATGAACGTGTAAAATTCATTGCCCAAATCGTGTATACTTTCGGTGTCCAAAGCCAGAAAGGAACACAACGAAGATGGACACTGCCGTCGCCGGAAAGTATGACATAAATCTGTTCCCTCCGCAAAGGGGAAAATCTCGGCCTCGTCGCCTTCGGAGGCACGCTCGGCATCCGATGGGACCCCGACGCGAGCGTGACGCGCCGGGGAGGCATGGCGTATTTCGCCGCCTTCCTCAGGATGGGCGAGCTGCTCGACCGCCTCGTCGCCGACGCGCCGTTCGAATACGCGAGCAACAACGCGCCGAAGGTCCGGGACGTCGTCGGGACGATGCTGCCGGCGATCCTCGCCGGGTTCAGGCGCTACTGCCACATCGACCGTCTCCGCGGCGACTCGGCCTGCGCGGAGCTGCTGGGCATGGCGAAGGTCGTCTCGGACGAATCCGTCCGACGGGCGCTCAAGAGGTGCGACGAGGCGGCGCTCGACGCCTGGCTCTGGCGGCACGAGCGCGAAGTGACGGAGGCGCTCCTCCAATACGCCTACATCATCGACATCGACAATTCCGTCAAGCCGGTCTACGGCCGCCAGGAGGGTGCGGAGCCCGGCTACAGTCCCGAGAAGCCGGGGCGTCCGAGCCACAACTACCATTCGACGTTCGTCGGGACGGTGCGGATGACGCTCACGGTGGACGTCCGGGGCGGCAGGAGCCATTCCGGCACGTGCGGGCTCCCCGGCCTCTCTCCGGCCTCCGAAAGTCCGTCGACGCCCAGGCGGTGCCTGCTCGTGCGCCGCCCGGCGAAGGAGAAGCCGGCCGCGGCGCCGAAGAGGCGCGGAAGGCCGAAGGAAGGCGCGGCCGTCCCCGTGCAGCAGGAGTTCGAGTTCGTCGAGGACCGCCGGGGGCGCACATGGGACACGTTCGCCCTCGTCACCAACGACAGGGAGCTCGCCCCCGTCGCGCTCACGCAGCCCTACCGCGACCGCGGCGACTGCGAGAACAACTTCGACGAATACAAGAACCAGTGGGGATGGGCCGGTTTCGTCACGAACAAGTTCAAGCCGACGCGGGCGATGGCCCGCCTGATCGCCATCGTCGCGAACTGGTGGAACGACTTCTGCCGTCTGGCGGACGGAAGCAGGCACATGGAGCCCGTCACGTCGAGGCCCATGCTCCTCGGACTGGTCGGACGCATCGTCAGGAGCGGCCGCCGGCGCCTCATGCACCTGACGTCGACGCACGTGGAGTCCGAGAGGATCCGTACGGCGCTTGAGGCGATCGGCGCCTTTCTCGGACGAATTTCGGCAACTGCTTCGCCGTTGGGTTTTGCCGGCAGGTGGACGTCGATACTGAGGGTCGCATTCCGCAAGTTTCTCGGCAGACTGCAGCTTGAACAGCCGTCTGCCGGGGCTGGGCGGTACATTCCGGCGACGACATAGCGCCGCAACGGTGCTCAGGCATGAGAACCGCCGCCCGGCATCAGGCGGCGGGCGCCAGGTCATGTACTAGTGCGTCGATTGCAAGGTATTCAAACGAGGATTTTAGGTTGAATTGATCTCATCCGCGCGCGCGGCGGGATGGATCCCGCGCTCGCGCTGCCAGCTCTCGAACGTGCGCGGGGTGCGGCCGATCGAATGGCCCGTGCGGTAGAACTCGCGCCAGAAGGCGCAGCGGTATTCCTCCGAGTCGAGGCCGAGCACGTCCTCCGTGAACCACGCGAAGAAGGGCTTCGCGTGCGGTTCATCCGCAGACGGGGCGAGCGCGTGGCCGGCGGCGACGAGGCGATTTCTGATTTTTCGGTTCATCGGGTACGAGTATGTCAAAGTGGGCGGGGAGGTTCAAGGGGAAAGTTTGATTTTAGTGCGGAACGGTTGAAGTGCGGGATGTGGAGTCGGCGCAGATTCTAGGAAATGAAAGGGGAAATCTGCCTTGAGAGCGGATTTCATTTGACGGCGGGCGGCTGAAATCCGTCAGTAAGCGCCCCCCGCTTACTGCGCCGAGTCCATTCAGGCCGACATTCTGTTTGACCTTTTTTCGCCGATGTGCTAGACTTGTCTGAGATTGGGGAAATATCAGGGAGTACACCATGAGAAAATCGTCTGTTCTTCTCGTTGCCGCTCTTGCGTTCGTTGGTTCGATGCGCGCGCTTTGGGCTGTTGATACCTACGCCTACGAGGTTCAGTATCTCGAATCGACGGGCGTGCAGTTCATCGATACCGGCATCAAGCCGACGGCGAAGACGATGTTCAAGGGCACCTACCAGTATGTGTCGAAGTGCGCCAATGGCGCGAACTGCGACATGATCGCCGGCGTGCGCACGACGAGCGCCCAGGCGACGCGCTACTATCCCGTGTCGGGTAACGGCACCTTCCCGAACGAGCGCTATGTGCTGTCGTCGCAGATGGGTTCGCAGAATTATTCTGCGGCAACGCGCCACGACATCGTCTTCAACGACAGTGGCCGCCGCGTGTGGGTGGACGGGAAGCTCGTCTACACGTTCTCGGCCTCGTTCGCCAATGCCTCGCGCAATCTCTATCTCTTCGCCGGCAATTCCGAGCAGACGGCCAAGCCCGGCAATGCGGACTGGTATGCGAACGCGCGCATTTTCGGTTGCGAAATCTGGGAAGGGGAGGCGCTTGTGCGCCACTTCATTCCGGTCGTGGACTCTCGCGGCGTCGCCTGTATGTTCGACACGGTTTCGCAGACGCTCTTCCGCAACGGACGGACCGACGCCGGTACGGCGCCGTTCAAGGCCGGCCCGCGCAAGGCTGCCTACTGGTATGAAACGGAATTTCTGAAGGCGACCGCCGGCACGGAATACATCGATACCGGCATCTATGCGAACTCGAACGTCGAAACACGTGTGGGATACCGCTATGACGTTGTGACCCAGGCGGGCAATGCCATGATCGGTGGGTCGCAGTCGCCGGATCGCTACTATCCCATTTCGCTCACGGGCACGAGCGCACTCAAGAACGAACGTTACGTATGGGGAACGCAGCAGTTCGAAAAAACGGTTCCGTTCCTCTGCCACCGCGAAGTCGTCTTCAACGACGCGAACCACAAGATCTGGCTGGACGGCAATTTCGTGGGCACTGGCACGGCGCAGGTGAGGCAGTCCTCGCGCCCGATGCTGGTTTTCGCGGCCAGCCAGACGGCCTCGCCCTATCACAACTGGCACGCCAAGGCGAGCGTGTGGCACTATGAAATCTACGAGAAAGGACTCCTCGCACGGGCTTTCATCCCGGTGGTGGACGAGAATGGCGCGGCCTGTTTCTACGACCGCGTGTCGAATGCGCTCTTCAAGAACCAAGGCACAGGATCGTTCACCCCGGGCCGCATCGTCTCGCCTGTCGTGACGCTCGACCTTTCCACGCGCACCGACCTTGCGACGAATCAGAGGGTGTTCGCCTGGACGCTCGCACCCGCGACGACGACGCGCTTCGTACTCGACGCGACGACGGCCCAGACCTGGGATGTGGAACGGCGGGCGGACGGTGCCTACCTCGTTGCCAAGGATCCCGCACTTCCGTTCACGGCCTCCTGGACGGGTAAGGCGGGCGACGGCAATGTGACGAATCCCGCGAACTGGCTCTGCAAGGACGCGGGCGGTTCCGCTCTCACGGGCGTGCTCCCCGCAGCGCGTACGGTCATCGAGGTGACGGGGCCGACTTCGATTCCGCTCTCGACGCTGCCGCCGTGCCTCGCGGTGGTGATGTCCGGCACGGTTCAACTCACGGCGGACTGCGACTGGCAGGGATTGGGCAACTTTGTCATCCCCGACAATCTCACGATTGATCTGGCGGGGCACAACCTCACGCTCGCGGGCTTCGTGGCGCGTCCCACGACTTACGCAACCTTTACCGACACCTCCGCCGCCGGCGCGGGCGGCACGCTGCGCGTCATCGTGAACGACGAGCTCGTCCGAAATGAGAACGTACGGCTCGCCGGTTCTCTTCGCTTCGTGAAGGATGGCCCGGGTACCTTCCTCGCGGCGCGTCCCGAACAGACCTACTCGGGCGGCACGGCGGTGTGGGGTGGCATCTTGAAGTCCGAGACGGGCGATGCCGTCTACGACCGTGCCTTCGGTTTCGATGCGGCGCGCGACGAGACGCGGATGGAAATCGGCACCGGCGCCATTTTCGATTTGAATGGCACGGTGAACGGGAAGTTCGCCTATACGCTCGCCGGCGGCACGCTGATGAATGGCGGCAGCCGAGTCCGCTCCGACTGGAACCAGGTGGTGACGAATGCGATCGACCTCGTGGCCAATTCCGTCGTGAGCAACCGCGACTTCGCGCTCGTCGCGCCGAGCTGGAAGCCGGTGACGGTGAAGATGAACGGCCACACGCTGACTTCGGCCTCCGTGAGCAGTTCGGGCAACGTCATCTCCTTTGCGAATACGACGTTCGAAGGCGAGGGCACGCTGGACGTCCAGAGCGGCTGGATCGGCCCGACGAATGCGAACTACGCCTGCATTGGACGGAACTTGACCTTGCGCTACGCGGGAACGGCCGGCGGCCTCTGGATGCGGGCACCGATGACGGTTTCCAATTTCATCTTCCGGACCCAGGCCATTTCGGGAAGTTCCTTGTTGACGATCCTCGGGCACTACCATGTGAAGCCGGATAAGCCGAACAACCATCCGAACATCGCCCTCGCCTCCGGCGCGACGTTGGATCTGCATGAACTGGCCGCCAAGCACTTTCCGTTTACAATTTGGTCGTCGTCGAATTCGACCAGCATCCAGTTCCCCGAGGATGGTCGCGTCACGATCAATCTCGCGGGTTCGGCGGCTGCCACGAACGGCCTCCATGTACTCGAATGGCATCAAATGACGAATTTCGCCGGCTCGCCCTGCGAGTTCGACTTCGTGCTGGATGCGACGACGGCGGCGGCCGGCCTCATGCTCGTACGCAAGGCGGACGGCCTCTATCTCGTCACGCGCGACGACCGCGCCGTGAAGACGGCGGAATGGATCGGTGCGGCAAACGGCGACGTGAACGATCCGGCAAACTGGTCCTGTACGGGCTTCGACGGTGCCCCCGTCACCGGCGTGCCGGGGCCGCTCACGACGATTCTCGTCAGGAACACGACGTCGCTCACCTATTCCGACCAGCTCGTCTACGGGCGCTTCCTCGTGCGTGGCGCGGTGGAGCTGGCGGGGAATTGCGACTGGCGCGGGTTCGGCTCGCTGTTTCTGGGTACGGGCACGATGATCGACCTGAAGGGACACGATCTCACGCTCGGCAACTATACGGGAACGGTGGAAGTGCAAGTCGACCGCTTCCCCATCGGCTTCACCGATTCGAGCGAAGAGGGCGGCACGTTCACGCTCGATCTTGCCGAGGGCGCCACGCTCGGCAACAACCGCCCGACCTTCTCGGGGTCGCTCAAGTTCGTACTCACGGGCAATGGCTTCTTCGGGTCGAACCGTTCGCAATCCTACACAGGCGGCACGGAGGTGAGGGGCGGACGCCTCTTCCCTTACCTCGCTGGTACGAGTACGCCCTTCGGTGACACGAATGCGACGATTGTGGTGCGCGAAGGGGCCACGTTCGATTTCAACGGCAAGGCTGGTTTCCAGAACTATTCGTTCGTTCTTGACGGCGGCACGCTCGCGAACACCGCCGGAGATTTGTCGGGTTCGGCGGTGGTGAAGGATTTCGTGCTGACCAAGGACTCGATTCTCTCCGTTCCCAAGGGACTGCAGATCGGCACCGGGGCGGCCGACAGCTGCCTCAACCTCAACGGCCACGAACTCACGGTGAATCTGAACCCTAGCACCAGTCTGAGGTTCAACGTCGCCGCGATTTCCAACGGATTCGTGCGGGTGACCGACGGCGGTACGCTCTACACGCCGCGGATGATCGATGCGTCCACCTGCACCTTCGATCTCGCGTGTGCGAGCACGTTGGACTATCCGTGCGTGGTGGGCAATCTTGTGAACCGTTGGTGCGGGCGTGAGGCAAGCGCGATCTACGGCGGGGGAATGTCGGGTTACAAAGTGCTTGATACGTTCACGCCCGTGTCGAACAGTTTCTGCAATGTGGAACTGCAGAACGGTGCGACACTCGACTTGCGGGGGCAGGACGGAACGTGGTCCACGAAGAGCGTTTGCGACGAGCACGGTGTGCAATATCTCACGGTTGCGCCCGGGGCGTCCATCGCGATCGACGTGACGGGGCGCACCGATCTCACGAACGGGATGCAGCTCGTCAGCTGGGATACGCCCGAGGCGCTCCATCGCTGGAGCTTCAACGGCGACTGGAACGACTCGGTGGGCAGCGTGACGGCGATGCCGCAGGGCACGGCACGGCTGGAAAACGGCGGGATCGCGCGTACGCTCGGCGGGGCGCACGGGGCGTCGTACATCGATCTCGGCGATGCTTTGACACTGCCTACGAACGAGGCGGTGACGGTGGAAATGTGGGTGACCGAACATTCGTTCCAGAAATGGGCGAAGCTGCTCATGATCGGCACCGTGGCGGGGAAGGCCGACTTCGCGTTTGGCGGGTGTAATGCGGACGGGCCGTCGTGTGATTTCACCATCTACGGCGCGACGGGCAACCGGGCGGGGGTGGATAAAGGGGCTCTCTCGCTCGATAGATGCTATTACCTCTCGGCCGTGATCCATACGCGGAATTCCGATTCCGCCGCTCAGACAACGGTGGTGTGGCGTTGCCATGATGCGACGACGGGCGAGGAACTCTATCGGATGGATTCCGGCAAAATGGGCTGGAACCTGGGGCTCATCGCCGAGGTGCCGTGGAAGCTCGGCTGGTCGGCCTGGACCGCCGATAACGATGCCGATGCCTCCTTCGACGAAGTGCGTATCACGCGCGGGGCGTTCACGGAAACGGAACTTGCCGCGAGTCTCCTCGCCGGGCCCGACGCGCATGTGGCCAATCGCCGCAGCGCCTTCACGCCCCAGCTCGTGAAGGCGGGCGCCGGCCGCCGCTTCGCCTGCACGACGAAGGACGACGGCATCTATCTCAAGGTGAACGAGTTCATGATTCTGTTGAGGTGAATTGTGATGAAACAGTTGACGCTTTCTTTTATTGGCTTGCTCACGGCGTTTGTGGCATGCGGCGCGGAGATGAAGCCATATTGGTTTGAAGTCGAATATCTTCAGGCGAATGGACGGCAATACGTCGATACGGGCGTGAAGGCCGCGACGAACGTGACGACCACGGTGAGCTACGCCTACTTGGGCTTGGTGCCGGGATCGGAACGGCTCGACATGATCGGCGGCGCACGGTCGAAGGCAGGGAATGTGTCGCGTTACTACCCCTCGTCTCTTTCGGGCGGGGTGTGCAAGGAACGCTACGTGTTCGGCCATCCCACGTTCACGCGGGAGTTTCCGCGCGCGGGGCGGCGCGAGGTCGTTTTCAACGATGCGGCGCGGCGCGTGTGGGTGGACGGTACGTGCGTGGGGACGTTCACGAACGCCTACCAGGAAATCGACCGCACGATGCTCATCTTCGCCGCGAATTCCGAGAATGGCGCCGACTGGTTCTCGGCGTCGCGCATCTGGCGCTATGCGATTTCCCGCGCGGGGAAGCCCGTGCGGGACTTCGTGCCGGTGGTGGACTTCTCGGGAGAGCCGTGTTTTTACGACCGCGTTTCGGGCGCGCTTTTCCGCAATGAAGGGCGCGGCCGCTTGACGGCGGGCCCGATCCGTTCCCCGGAAATCACCTTCAACCTCGTCGGCCGCGGCGACCTGAAGGACGGCGCGTGCGTGCTGCCCTGCTTCATCGCGCCGCCGGCGACGACCCGGTACATCCTCGATGTCGAAACGGCGAAGGCCTACGACCTCGCGGTGCGCCCGAACGGCATCTGCCTCGCGGCTAAGGACGATGCCGCCGTGACGACGGCCGTATGGACGGGCGCCGCACACGACGGCAACCCCGAAAATCCCGCCAACTGGTGCTGCCGTAACGCGAAGGGACAGGTCCTCGCGGGGAGAGTCCCCTGCGACCGCACCGTCATCGAAGTGACGGGCGAGACCACGCTCCAGGCCCCCGTAAACCGTAACCTCGCCTTTGCCACGCTCGCCCTGAAAGACCCCATTTCTCTCGCCGCCGATTGCGACTGGCGCGCCTTCGGCCCCCTGACCCTCCCCGCCACGCTTGATCGAAAGGGACACAAGCTCTATCATGAATAGTTCGCGAAAAGACTTTTTAACCGCCGCCTCGGCGTTCCTCGCCGTGGGTGCCTCCGGGCTCAAGGCCGCACAGGCGGCGGGCCTCGCCAACGGGAGGCCGAAACTCGTCTTCGGCGCGATTTCGGATGTGCACCTCTCTTCTCTCCGCGATGGAACGTCCGGCTATGCCGGCGACACTGCGCATCTTGAAAAGGCTTTCACCTTCTTCCGCGACCAGGGCGTGGACGGCGTGGTGATTGCGGGCGACATGGCGAACGACGGGCTTCTCGACCAACTCATGCTCGTGGGGAAAACGTGGAAGAAGGTCTTCCCCGATAATCGCGGGCTCGGCGGCAAGCACGTGGAGAAGCTCTTCGTCTACGGCAACCACGACCGCTGGATGGGCGCGCGCAAGGGACGAGCGACCGTTGGCCCGCACTACGCCGAATCGTGGCGCACGGCCTTCGACGAGGACTATGACGAAATCCTCATCAAGGACGTGAAGGGCTACCGGTTCGTCTTGAACAACCTCCTCGAATATCCCGCCGATGGGGCGTATGCCGAGTTCATCGCCAACCACCGCCGGTTCCTCACGGGCTCGAAGCCGTTTTTCTACGTGCAGCACTATCACCCGCGGGGCACCTGTTCGGCGCCGTGGACGTGGGGCCAGGATAATGGCATCGTGACGAAGATCCTTTCGGCGTTTCCGAATGCCGTCGCCTTCAGCGGACACTCCCACACGCCGCTCTGCGACGATCGCACGGTGTGGCAGGGCGCGTTCACCTCGGTCGGCACGGCCTCCTTGCGGTATCTCATCCCCTTTGGCGGGCGCGAGAATGCGGTGGTGTTCGGCGCGCGGCGCGACCTCCTGCCCGACCAGCAGATGCCGCAGATCGATTGTTCGGACGGCAAGAACGGACTCCTCGTTTCCGTCTACGACGACTGTCTCGTTCTCGCGCGGCGCGATTTCCAGTATGACCTTCCCGTCGGCGCCGATTGGGTGATCCCCTGGCCGCGCGACAATTCGTTCGCGTTTGCGCCGCGCGCCGCTCGGGCGTCCGTTCCGGAGTTCCCGGCGGGTGCCGCGGTGACGATTGCGAAGGGGCAGGGGAAGACGCGCAAGGGCGTACCGATCAAGCAGACCACCGTCACGTTCCCGAACGTGCGCGGCCCCGTGCGGGCATTCGACTATGAAGTGTGCGTCGAGTGCGAAGACGTCGATACAACGAAAATCCTCGCGACGAAACGCGTTTATTCGGACGGCTACTACCGCGCCCCCGAAAAGGACGTGAAGCAGGTCTCGTGCGTCTTCGGCGAAAACGAACTCACCGCGCCCGCCTATAAAAGCTGGGATTCAAAGCGCGCGGTCGTACCGCTCACCACCCAGGCCGCCGCCCGTTGGCGTTTCGCCATCCGTCCTTGCAATTGCTTCGGCGGGAAGGGCAGGGCCATTTACTCGGAGTGGGCTATTTCAGAATGACGAGCCAGCCGCGCTTGGCGGGGATGGTGATCGCCTCGCCCTGCGCGAAGGTGCGTGCGTTCTGGTAGTCGGGAATCGCGGGGGCGGTGATCGTGGCCGCTTGGGGGGTGAGGCCGAGGCGCGCCCAGTCGATGGCGAGTTTGATCGTGCGCGGTTCCTTCGCGAAATTGCCGATTGCAACGAGGGTGCGGCCGTCGCGGATGAAGGAGGTGGCCTTCACGTCCGGCGAATCGGTGGTGACGGGCGGATTCTCCTCCCAGTAGCCGACCATGCGCGCCTCGTCGATGCCGAAGTCCGCCCACGCCTTCCAGATGGCCGTGGGATTGTGTTCCGTCACCGCGCCATAGTAGCGGCGCGTGGTGCCGTAGACCGTGCCGAGCCACGGATTGCCGCCGCCTTGCAGCATTTCGCCCATGAGGCCGAAGGGAATGCCGGAGAAGGTGACGAACCATTCGTCGGGCGGCATCTCGTTGTAGCGGAACGACTCGCCGAACCAGAGGCGGTCCACATAGGGGAAGAAGTCGGTGTACTGGTTCGCGGGACCCTTGGAATAGCCTGTGTTGGAATGGAGGTCGATGATCGCTCCCGGGCGATAGCGTTCGATGATCCGGCGCATGCGCTTCATCACGGTGCGGTCGAAGGAGACGTCGTCCATGTAGATGCCGTCGATCTGGTAGTTTTCGAACATCCACCGGAGGCCTTCGAGATAGTAGTTGATCCAGCGCGAATGCGGGCTCAGAACGAATGCCGCGTCCACCGTCTCGCCGCCGCAGTTCACCGTATGGTCGGTGAGCTTTACATACCAGGCGGGGCGATACCCCTCGCCCATGTGCTCCCAGAGCCACGGTGCGCCGTGCGCGTTGCCGGGGGCGATCACTTCGCCGCCGAGGCTTCGCAGCGCCTGGAGTTCCGCCACGTGGTTCGAGAGCTCGCGGATGGTGTAGTAGAGCTTCACCTTGCGGCCTTTCGCATGCTGGCCCGCGATGTAGTCCTTGAGCGGCTGCTGTACGACGAACGGATAGTTGATGACGGGGTTGAGCGATTTCGCATGGTGGATGTTTAGGATGTTCGCGCCGCGTTGGGCGGCGTTGTCGAAGCCCTCGGGGTTGGCATGGTAGAAGCGCATGTTGAAATGCGCCTTCGTGTCGAGCGGTTTGACGGGCGTGAGGAGCAGGTCGAACTCCCAGGTGCGCGCGCTTGGCGAAAGGGCGGTCGCACCCGTCGCGGCGACAACGCGCATCGCGCCCGTGCCGTCGACGGCGATCGTGCCTTTCCCGCCGTTCGCCCAGGCGGGCGGCGGCGCGGGATGATACGAAACGTCGGCGATGAGCGGGCCGTGGTAGGTGCCGCCGCGGAATTCGACGTGTACCCCCGCATGGGCGCCGCCGGCCCAGTAGCTGTCGAACGGGCCTTTCCAGTTCCACGTGTAGGTTGCGGGCCGCTCGCCGCCGCGGCGCCCCTGGTAGCCGATGCCCATCAGGTACTTCGACGCGACCGGCGTGTAGAGCGTTTCCAGGCGCACGTCTTTCACGGGTTCGTTCTTTTCCGAGGCGACTGCGATGCGATAGCGGATGAAACCGTCGAACTCCATTCGTCCCGTGAGCGAGAAGGAGAGGCCGTTCTTCTTCGCCGAGGCCTGCCAGGTGACGAGGCCGGTGGCGGCCTGCCGCAGGGCGAGATCCTCGCCCGTGAAGGCGACTTCGCCGTTTTCGGTGACCACGACGAAGCGCATCGCCGCCTGCAGGATGGCGTTGCCCTCCGCCGTCATCGCAACGGGGAGGCCGTTTCCGCCGAGCGTGACCGTTTTGCCCGTCGCCGTGATCGTACGTCCGTTCAAGCCCAATGCCGCGTAGGGCTTTACGGGTTCGTCGCTTTCGCCGATGCGCGAGTTGAGCCAGCGCAGGCGCGACAGGCGCCAGAGGTCGCTGTCGCCGCGGTCGCGCACGGTCTCGTTCGCGACGGTGATGGTGAGCGCGACGGTGCGCGGCGCGAGGTCCTGCGCCGTGAGCGTGGCGGTGCCGCGGTAGGTACCGGGGGCGGCGTTCGCGGGCACGTCGAGGCCGCACCAGAGGGGTTGCACGCGTCCGGCGGGCACCTTGAGATTCGGCGCGAGCGGCGAGCCGTCCCAGTTCACGCCTTCCGTATTGAAGCAGGTGAGGCGCGTGGCGGCGAGGCGCTCGCCGGTGGCGCTTACGAGGTCGGAGAAGGCGAGCTTCACTTTTTCAAGCGCCCCGCCGGGCGTCCAAAGCGCGATCTGCCACACGTAGTATTCGTCTTTGAGCGCCGTGCCGGCGAAGGCGCTCTGCGGGTCGCTCGTGGCCCACTTCGCGGGGAGCCAGGCGGCCGGGTGGACGGGGAAGGTTCGCTCTTCCGTGAAGATGACGGGATTTTCGGGGTGGCGAAGGCGCAGGGCCTTCGTCTCGGCCGCCGTGGCGGCAAGGCCCATCGGCGTCCAGGCCTCGAAGGCCGTGCGCGATTCGTAGCGCACGACTTCGCACGGGGTGGCCCGCACTTTCCCAAGCGCGGCCCGCCAGGCGGCATCGGCCGAATAGTCGGCCTTGAAGTAGTCGTTCCACCACGGCTGGCCGCGGCCCTCGTGCGAACCGGTCCGTTCGCGGTAGGGCAGATAGTAGATATAGTAGTCGCCCGCGCCCGCGCTCGGTTCGAATTCGACGATGCCCGCTTCGGCGGTGACATCGTGCGCGACGGTATGGGCAACCGCTTTCCCGGTGGCCGCCGCGATGACGATCACCTTCTTGATTTCCGGCTGCGGATCGGTGCGCCGCCACCGGAGGCGTGCGAGGGCGATCGGCCCTGATGTACGAACGCGCACGACGGCACGATGGTTGCCGAGTCCGTTCGCGGGCCATGTCGTTTCCGCCACGGTGAAGGGCACGCCGTCCGGAGCGAAGGCCGCCGCACGCGCAGACATCAGGAAAGAAGCGGCCGCAAGACCGCACAACAGGAAAGATGTTCTAAAATTCATGTCCACCATTATACCATATCTCGTTGAGTTGTGATAGCTCAAGTCATGGATGGAAAATCGTCCTCGCAGCGCGGTGAAGCCGCGATTACGCGTCGCATTAAAAAACACTACCAATAGACGGCGTTTTTTTTGGTACAATACGCGGCGTCTCTCGGGTGAGAGGAATCGAACCCGGAGGGCGATACCGAAGTCAAGCGGGTGCCGTTCGCGCGTCTTTCATGCTCTGCGTAGAGAGCGCGTCGCGAACCGAGGTGTGTGGGTGAAATCGATGACAGGCAAAAGAATAGAACAAATGACGTACGAGATTTATCGGGATTGTCCGACGGCGAAAAATTCGTGGACGCGGCAGGTCGAAGCTCCAGGTGTTTCAATCAAGTTGAAACATGCGGTTCTTTCCGGCACGTGGCTGGGATTGGTACATCGTTGCGTGAGGACGGCCATCGTGGGCATCGTGATGTGCTGCGCTCTCCCTGCAAGTGCCTTGACAGAGGTCGTTTCTGGTATTGTGTGGACTTATACCATTCGTGGCGATGAGGCGTCCGTCACGGGGATTCCGCCTCAAACGAGAGGGGAAGTGGTTATCCCATCGACTCTTGGAGGATGCACAGTGACGAGCATCGGGTATCGGGCGTTTCAGTCTTGCGGAGAGCTGCTTACGTCGGTGGTGATCCCTTTGGGCGTGA
This sequence comes from Kiritimatiellia bacterium, assembly GCA_045617985.1. Taxonomy (GTDB): domain Bacteria; phylum Verrucomicrobiota; class Kiritimatiellia; order RFP12; family UBA1067; genus RUG572. The sequence continues at coordinate 521 of JAZLJP010000097.1, read as the reverse complement.
CGAGCATCGGGGATGGGGCGTTTGCGGGTTGCACCGGGCTGGGACAGGGCGTGATCATTGTTGATGGTTGTGTGTTGACTGTCAACGGAAATTGCCCATCAACGATAGAATTGCCAGATGGCGTTCGAATGATTGCTGCGATGGCGTTTTCGGATTGTTACGGGCTGAAGTCGGTGACGATTCCGCCGAGCGTGGCGAGCATCGGGGAGAGGGCGTTTGCGTGGTGCGAGGGGCTGACGGAGGTGACAATTCCGAAGGGTGTCATGCAGATTGGCGAGGGGGCGTTTTGCGGCTGTTCTGCACTGACGGAGATTAAAGTCGAACCGGGTAATGCCGCCTATCGCTTTGAGGACGGGATGTTGTTCAACAAGGTCGAAGGCGATCTGTTCTGTTGCCTTATGGGAATGACAGGACAAGTGACGATCCCGTCAGGTGTGACGCGCATTGATGGGTGCGCGTTTGCCTATTGCGAAGGGATCACGTCGGTGACGATCCCGGCGGGCGTAACGAGCATCGGGGAT
>JAZLJP010000096.1:0-2759 GCA_045617985.1 Kiritimatiellia bacterium | reverse complement strand
CCTCGCGGCGAATCAGGGGGACGCCGTACGGCGTCCCCCTGACCGGGGTGCTCCGGCTGAAGCCAGAGAATCAATCAAAAAAGATGGTCTCCCGCCACCTTACAAGCCAAATTTTCACCCACACTTATGCCCGAAGCCTCCGATTTTAGCAATCAGTTCATTGGCCCAGACGACAGCCTCGTCAACAGTCGGGAGAACGGGGAGGTCTCTGGCTTGAGCTTTGTAGAGTGATTCCCAGTTCTCACCATTAACAATTACTGGAGGCCACGGCTGGCATTTACGATAGGCGAAGAGTCGCTCGCATGTGGCGTGAGCACGCGAAAAGTCAATGGCTTCATTTGCGCAGAGAAGTTGAAGGTCAATCAAGTCGCGAGCGCGATTGCTGCCTTGCGATGTCAGGCCATGGAGCTTCTGGGCTATTTGAAAATGCAATGGCATTAACGGGATTGTCGCCGGAGCGGGAAAGCCCAATGATTCGAAAATGTCAGTGATTTCATGTGGAAGCTCGCGGCTTTCAAGTTCGTCGGCATCGCCAAGTTCGTTGTGGGAGACCTCGAGTCGTATGGTACACCAGGGTTGGTGCCGATACGCCAATTTGACATCGAGTGGCTGCATGACATATTCAAAAGGAATGCCTTTAGGTGAACTCGGCTTGCGTATGAACACCTCTCCCGTGAAGTCGCACCAGCCTCGCTCGGTACGCTCGCGCAATTGCCTGAGATACAAATCAAGGTCGTCGCGTCGTGAGGTGTCAAAATCCATTGTCACGCGAGAGTTCTTCGGGCCAAGGCGAAGGCGCATGGATGTGCCGCCTTTTACGACGCACCCGTCGGGAAGCATTTGCCCCAGGATGACGCCTGCCATGATATCGCGATATTCGACTGCCTTGATGTTTGATCCGGCGAGGCGATTTAGCGCAAGCTCGAGAGCGTGTTCATTGCGGGGTTGATTGTCCATGGCGAATCCTTTCACAGAGCGTAGCGGCTTCTTTTTCGGTAAAGTACCCTTGTGTGGCAGCTTCCTTGGTCGCTTGGATCAGCCGATCGGTTTCAATGGTGCCAATGGATGACATTATCGCGTCACTCAGTTGTTGGCAAGGTATCCCCCTGTGATAGGAAACCTTTGCACCTGGCTTGACGGAAACAAGTGTGATGCCAGGTGAAAGCGTCTTGCGAACGCGATGGCTCGTGGCAATGAATACAACGTAGGAACGGGTTGGGCATAAGTCGAGAAACCCCAGTACACTTTCGCCATGAAGATAAGAGTCTTCTCCGACCTCGGCAAGAATGGAGGCCATGTCGGAAGCCTTTCCATTGGATGGATAGCTAGTGTAGTGGAAGCGAAATAGGTTTCCCATTCTTCGCGCGCGCGCGATTGTGGTATAATGCGCGCATGCGAGAGAAACTGCGGCTTGAAGTTCCCGAAGACGACCTGAAAGTCCTGACGGCGACCTCCCGGTCCCGGACTGCAGGCGTCCGTTCGGCCGTGAAGGCGCAGGCCATCCGCTGCCGTCACGCGGCGGCGGCACACGAGACGCATGCGGGTTTCGGCCGTCCGGAGTTCGCGGTCAGGACCCGCTGCTCTTTGTCTGCGGCCGCGACCCCGGCTTCGCCTCGTCAACGGGCGACATGCCCAGGGCCTTCCTTGCCGCATTGATCTTTCGGAGGATCGCCTCGCCCTCGGCCTTCCACACGATCCGCCTCGGGCTGGCGTTGCGACTCGCGATGTAGCAGTCGTTGGCCTTTTCCAGTTCCGCCACCGACGAGAAGCTCCCGTCCCTGATGCAGTCCCGCGTGATCTCGCAGAAGAAGCGTTCGACAAGGTTCAGCCACGAGCTCGACGTGGGCGTGTAGTGCATGTGCACCCTCGGATGCTTCTCAAGCCACTTCCCGACGTCCGGATGCTTGTGCGTCGCATAGTTGTCGGCGACGATCTCGATGGCGACGTCCTCGGGCGACGCCCGGACGACCTTCTTGAGGAACGACAGCCACTCGGCGTGCGTGTGCACCTGATGGTGGGCGTGGACGATCAGCCCCGTGAGGTAGTCGAGCGCGGCGAAAAGCGTCGTGGTCCCGTGGCGCGTGTAGTCGTGCGTCCTCGTGCGGATGTGGCCGATGCCCAGGGGAAGCCCCGGCTGCGTGCGCTCGAGCGCCTGGCACTGCGTCTTCTCGTCGCAGCAGAACACGACCGCCTTTTCGGGCGGATTCAGGTAAAGGCCGATGACGTCCCAGAACTTCGCGGCGAAATCCGGGTCCTTCGACACCTTGAACTGGCGGATGAGGTGGGGCTTGATTCCGCTCCGGTTCCAGATCTTCCTGACCGTGCTGTGCGAGACGCCCGCCGCCGCGGCCATTGTCCGGGTGCTGTGCCGCGTGCAGCCCTTCGGCGGCTGCGTGGCGCCCGTCACGATGCGCTCGCGGACGGAATCGGGCAGCTGCGGCCTCCGCCCGCGCCCGGGTCTGTCCGAAAGCCCCCGGACGCCAGCCGCTCTGTAGCGGTCAGTCCATTTCTGAACCGTCACCTCGGAGACGCCGAGCCTTCTGGCCGTCTCGCTCTTCGACAGCGCCGCATGACGGCAGAGGATGACCTTCGCCCTCACGGCCGAACGGACGCTTGCCGTCCGGGACCGGGAGGCCGCCGTCAGGACTTTCAGGTCGTCTTCGGGAACTTCAAGCCGCAGTTTCTCTCGCATGCGCGCATTATACCATAATCGCGCGCGCGCGAACAACGGGAAACTTATTTCGCTTCCACTACACTAG
>JAZLJP010000095.1:0-2641 GCA_045617985.1 Kiritimatiellia bacterium | reverse complement strand
TCATGAAGAGGCGCGCCGCGCCGGCCTTGAACTTCTTGAACCACTCGCGGTAGAAGCCGTCGCCGTGCGTGATCGACTGGTAGGGCTCGACGCTCTCCACCTTCAGCATCTGGTTCGTGAAGTTGTCGTACTCGTCGATGACCACGTAGAGCGGAAGACCTTTCTGCGGCATCGTCTCAAGGAGGAACGACAGCATGTCAGCACCGGACATCGTCTCGAGAGAAGCCCGCAGGCTTTCATCGAAAAACCGACGGTAGTAGTCGACAAAAGCGCGAGTCGCAATCGCAAGATAGGTGCTGAAGCGATCTTCCAACGTTTTCCCGGAACAGCTATTGACTTTCGAGAAGTCGAGCTTCAACACGTAAAAGGAGCTCGCGTTCGCCGTCGGCCGCGCACCGATCGAAAGGCCGCCGAAGAGAGCCTGGAAATCGTCCTTTCCCGCGATGTCGTAGTAACGCGCGAGCATGTCGACAAAGAGCGACTTGCCCATCCGCCGCGGCCGCACGAAGAAAACCTTGTCGGAACGCAGTTCAAGCTCACGGATGAACGGCGTCTTGTCGACGTAATAAAGCCCCCGGCGGCGCAGGTCGGCAAAGTTCTGAACCCCATAGGGAATGATATTCTTCTCAAGTTCTGCCATGGCACGTATTATAGCAAAAATATCGTCTGGATGAGAACGAATTTTGTTGTTGTGCATTCTCGGGAATTTTACTACAATCATCGCTGTCGAGTTCGAGCCAGTCCTCCTCTTCATTGTTGCAAAACCTCAAGGAGATTTCAATGGAAACAGTTTCCGATGTCCCTAACCACACTGCGGCGAAGATCGTCGTTGGCGTTGCACTTTCGTGTTGGACCGCGTCGGCTCTGCGGGCGGACGGCGTGGAGACGCGTCTCGTCGAGGCGCCGACGTCGGTGTACGAGCGTGTGGCCGGGATTGAGGCGCCCGAGGGTTGCCCCTTCGAGAAGTCTCGCGTATTTGCCGGCGTGGGCTTTACCAAACGCCATGCCGAATACACGGGGGCCGACACCTGGTATCCCTCGTGGGCAAAGGACGGCAAACTCTATTCGCCGTGGACGGACGGAACTGTCAATGGGGTCAGGTGCAGCTCGGCAGGAGATGGCGCGGCCACGGGGCACGCGACGATTCTCGGCGACGACCCGCTGCATTTGCGGGTCGTCCAGGAGGGAACGTTCAAGAGTTCGCCTCGCCCCTACGCGTCGCGCTATCCCTGCGGCAGCCTCGTGGTGGACGGCGTGTGGTATTATGGCACGTACTGCCTTCACCCCCGCGGCACCGTCGAAAAGGACGGCATCAACTACGACTGGCCGTGGCTGGGTCCGTTTGTGGGCTTTCGCTGGTCGACGGACTTCGGCAAAAGCTGGCACGAGACGCCGTGCACGCCTGCGCATCCGCTCTTTGGCGAACACGCGCTCCAGGGCGAGAGCGTGCGCCTGGCCGTGCCGCATTTCGTTGACTTCGGGTGCGAGATGCAGCACTCGCCGGACGGGAAAGCCTACCTCATCGTGCAAGGATCAAGCGACGGGGTCAATCGCCGCTACGGCTACAACAGCTGGATCACGTCGGACCATGCCTATCTCATCCGCGTCAAGCCCTCCATCGAAACCATGAACAAGGCCTCTGAATACGAATTCTTCGCCGGGCACGACACATCCGGCAAACCTCTTTGGACGCGCGACATGAAGCAGATGAAACCGCTCCTCGAATGGCGCGACCACATGGGGCGCGTGTCGATGACCTACAATCCGGCTCTTCGCAAGTACTTCATGTGCGTGACGGACGGCCGCACGACCGCCGCGAATTTTACGACCTACCTCTTGGAGGCGGACGAAATGACGGGGCCCTGGAGACTGGCGGCCTATCTTCCCGATTTTGGTCCACAGGGCTATTTCGTGAACATCCCCTCGAAATTCATCTCATCGGATGGAACAACGATGTGGCTTTCCTACTCGGCGAATTACCGGAAGGAATATCGGCAGATCAAGCGAACCTTCCCCACCCATAGCGGCTACGCGATGTGCCTGAGGGAATTCAAGCTCCTCAAGCCGGGCGAAGCGACGGACGCGCTGCTGTCGCAGGCGACGGCGCGCAACCTCGCCAACGAGGCGCAGGTGACCGTAAGCTCGGTGTTCAACGGCTACTCGGTAGAAGGCCTTCGCGACGGGGTTGTGGGCGGCTATCCGGGCGATATTTCCGCCGAGTGGGCCTCGAAGTACGAGAGTACGACGGCGATGGTGCGGCTCGACTGGGATGCGCCGCGCACGGTTGCGCGCATTCAGCTCTTCGACCGTCCAACCGAACTTGCCCAGATGACGGGCGGACTGCTCGTTTTCAGCGACGGTACGACGATTCGCGTGGGGCCGCTCCCCGACGATGCGCAGAAGGGCCTGGAAATCCGCTTCCCGCCCAAGCGCGTGAAATGGCTTCTCCTGGCAATCGACGCCGTAAAGCCCGGCACGACCAATGTGGGTATATGCGAATTGGCCGTTTTCGCACGCTGATACCGCAGAATCCATCAAGAGAGGCAATTGCAAAACCTCGCTCTTGCGGGCCGCCCGGTGGTCGGCCCCTACCGTCAATCGGTGGGGCGATCACCGAGCGCCCCGTTTCCAACGGGAAGGT
>JAZLJP010000094.1:0-27514 GCA_045617985.1 Kiritimatiellia bacterium | reverse complement strand
ATATGGTATAATAATTGGCATGAAACCGATCACCACCAGTGTCTATACCTTTTCGAACCTCGTCGGAGGCGGCTTTGTCTATGTCGACAAGACCGCGATTCTGCGCGAGTTGATTCGCCCGGCGTTCGCCCAGTACTTCTGCGCGCGGCCGCGGCGGTTCGGCAAGTCGCTGGCGATCTCGACGCTGCAGTGCATCTTCGAGGGGCGGCGCGAGCTCTTCGAAGGCCTCGCCATCGATCGGAGCGATTACGAATGGACGACCTATCCCGTGCTGCGCCTTGACATGGGTTCATGCCAGGCCGACACGGTCGAGGGGTTCTGGGGGAAAGTTCGAGGGCTCCTCATCAGCGAATCGGAACGGACGGGAATTCCTCTTCGCACGGACATGCCCGTTTCTGAACAGTTCAAATTTCTGATACAGGATCTTGCACTGGAGTCGAAGGTCAACGAAAACCGCAGGGACAAGAAGATGGTCCTGCTGCTGGACGAGTACGACAAGCCGCTTCTCGGCCACCTCGGCACGCCGGAGGTGACGAAGTTCAAGAACGCACTCAAGGAGTTCTACTCCGTCGTCAAGACCCAGGAGAGCTTCCAGCGCTTCGCGTTCATGACGGGCGTGAGCAAGTTCTCGAAGGTGTCGATCTTCTCCGACCTCAACAATCTCACCGACATCACGATGGACGCGCGGTACGCGACGCTGTTCGGCTACACGCGCGAGGAGGTGCGGGCCAGCTTCCCCGAGCACCTCGCCGCGCTCGCCGCCGCGAACGGCCTGACGGCCGACGCGGCGTTCGCGAGGCTGGAATACATGTACGACGGGTTCAAGTTCCATGCGAAGGCCGAACGGGTGTTCAACCCGGTCTCGGTCGGCAAGTGCTTGGTGGCCTGCGAGTTCAGGAACTACTGGTTCGAGACGGGCACGCCGACGTTCCTCGTCAACTTGGTCAAGGAGGATCCGGTCCTGGATGCGCCGCTACGCATTTCGGACACGTTCCTTTCGGCCTCGTTCGAGCCGGAGCAGGTCGGGATGATGCCGCTCATGTACTACACGGGCTACCTGACGATCAAGGAGGCCGAGCGCGACGGAGAGGAAACGACCTATACGCTGGGCTATCCGAACCGCGAGGTCTCGGACTCGATGAACAAGTATCTCGCGCTGGGACTTTCCTGCATTTCCAGCAATCATTTCAGCTCCATCTGCGACCAGCTCTACACCGGACTGAAGTCCGGCGAGGTGGACGAGGTGATGGAGGGGCTCAAGTGCTTCTTCGAGAACATCCCCTACGATCTGCACGTGAAGTACGAGCGGTACTACCAGTCGCTCTTCGTGGCGATCTTCCTGATGCTCAAGGCGCGCGTCTCGTCGGAGGTGACGACGGCGCGGGGCCGGATCGACGCCGTCGTCGAGACGCCGAAGTTCGTCTACGTCTTCGAGTTCAAGATCCGCGGCACGAGCGAGGAGGCGCTCGCGCAGATCGACGAAAAGGGCTACGCCGCGCGCTTCGCCGCCGACCCGCGCAAGCTCTTCAAAATCGGCTGCGCCTTCGACTGGGACACACGAAACCTCGGTTCCTGGCTCGTCACCGACTAGATTTCACCAGCGCATCTCTCGCGGGGATTACGTCGCCTTCGGGGGTGTGCCGGGGGGTGGCGCCGAAGTTGACGGTGACTTCCGTGCCGTTTGCAAAGCGGGTGCGTTGGACGGTGCGGTCGGCGGTGAGGATTTGATGGTCGGTCATTTCGCTGTAGCCGGTCGCGCGGGCGATGGGTGAGGTGCGGCGGTAGCTCTTCACGAACTTCTCGCGGTCTGCCTGCCATTGGGCGCCGTTGAACATGAACATGCCCATGGTGCCGTAGAGCATGTTGAAGAGGTCGCGCTTCTCCCAGAGTTCGGGGAGCTTGTTGTTGTAGTCGCCCCAATACCAGTGGGCGCACACGCACTCGTGGTAGACGAGTTCCCAGAGCGGCAGGCGGTACTTTTCACCCACTTGATATTTCACCACGCGTGCGGGCGCGTTCGTCCAGATCTGGTGGGTGTTGCGCCCGCTGTTCGGCACGCGGTAGAAGACGAGCGAGAGCATCCCTTCGAAATAGTCGCAGAAGGGAACGCTGGCGTCGTGCCCCGTCTCGCTGCCCACGACGAGGCCGAATTCATCGCCGAGAAGCCGCAGCAATTCCATCTTCGCCTCGCGGCTATCCGTGCGCGTCATCGGATGGGCGGGATTGTAGCAGGTCTGCCAGGGGGCGGCGACCGTCGTATCGACGAAACGCGTGTTGAAAGGCTTGGTCGCAAGATCGTGCTTCACGTTCCGCCGCTCGTGGGCGGGGGCGCAGCGGTCGCACATCATCGCGCAGTGGGTCCAGGTGCCGTCCTTCGTCTTTACGCCCCACGCATGGCGCCAGTCGTTTGAATTGGCGCTGTTCCAAATGACGTCCTTCGGCCAGGCCGACGTGTTGGGGCCGCTCTTCCAGCCGAGCGCCTTGAGCTGCTCGGGACGATAGATGTCCTGATAGACGTCGTAGCGGCTGACGAGCAGCTTGGGATTGGCGGCGATGGCCTTGACTTCGGCGGGCGAGCCGTCGCCGCTCCAGAGGAAGCGGTCGATGCCGGCGGCGACGAGATTCGAAACGACGGCAAGTTTGTCCTTTTCCCAGCACCAGATGTTCACGGCGCCGAGCAGACGATCGACATTCGGCCTCGCCTTCGCCTTTTCGGCAAAACTCTTGAAGCGGCCGCAATCCTGCGCCCATCGGCGGTAGCGTTTGCACATCGCAACGTATCCGCCCTTGTCGAAAAAGACGAAGCGCATGCGGCGCGGGTAGCCGAACCGGTGCTTCTGGTCATGCCATTGGGGCGCGGCCGTGTAGAGGCCGTTGGGGCCGCGCGTGAAGGTGACGGCAGCGTCGTCCGCCGTTTCGATGAGCCCCATGTGACCGGCGCCCGAGGCATCTTCCGTCACGCCGTAGAAGCTCATGCAGAGGCCGTGGCCGGCGTAGGTGGTAAGCGGACTTGGCAGATCGTCCGGCTCGTCGACGGGATAGCTGATGCCTTCGTTCATCGGCACGATGAGGCGGTCGCCGCGGCGCGTGGCGAAGGCGGCGGGGAAATTGAGGGCGGCGGGCATGGCGCCCTCGCCCGAAACGGTGACGAGAAGTTCGGGGCGGTCCGTTGCGAGGGTGAAGGCGGCTTCGTAGGTGCGGAGCGTTTCGGGGTCGAAGAGGGAGAGGTGGAGCGTTTGGGCATCCTTTACGGCGCGCGCGACGGGGGGCGTGCCGACGGCGTTTTCGGTTGCCCAGGTGCGCCCCGTACGGCGGTCGGTCACGGCGAAGCGCGTTCCCTCCCGCAGGAAGGCGAGGGAGAGGGCGGGAGAGGTGAGCGTAAGTTGGGCGGGGACATCGTGCGCGGTGGGGGGGCGGTTGCCGAGGGCGTCAAGCCGAAGGTTTTCGATGGTCACGCCCGAGCGGCCGGATCCTGTGACGCGGGGTTCGATCGTGGCGGCGCCCGCGGGGACCATGAAGGAGATCTCGTTCGGTTCGCCGGGCTTTGCGTGCCGGGCGCCGTAGGTCCAGCGGAGCACTTCGTCCCTGTCATTCCGCAGGATCACGCTGAGCACATAGGGACAGGCCCCGGGGACGTCGGGAAGGGCCTTTGAGGTGCAGGACCAGCGGAACGTGTCGCCCGGCCGTACGGGAAGACGTCCGCTGCCATGTACGCACCAATCCGTGATGGCGTCGTGCCGCACGGTGAACACGCCGCTGGTGGCGGCGGAAAGTTTCACGGCACCGGGCATGCGCGACCACGCCTTCGGTTCCTCGATCGTCCAGGCGCCCGCCGCCCCGCACCAGGTACATAGCAAGAGAGCTACGCCTGTACGCGTCATCTTGAGAAAGGACAAGATGTTTTTGTGAAGGTCGAGGAACCGGAAGGTCGAATCGGTTGAAGGCATGGCTTGAGTCTCCTTTAGATGCGAATAGAGTACACGATTGTGCAGATGCGGTCAAGGAGGAAATGAGAGATTTGTCTACACCGACCATCATTCAAAATCCGCTGACCGATTGGCGTTCGCTGCTTGATACGGATGAATGGATTTGCTAAACTACGCATTGGATGATTCCCTTGAAGAACGGGTGTCATTCGCAGGTGGATCGTATTGTGGTTCTTCCGGGTGGAAGGAACGCGAGAGTTTTCTATGAAAAGTTTAGATCAGGTGTTTCAATGACGCACGGCGTAAAAATGAAAGTGTTGTCTTTTGTCGGTTTGATTGTGGGTTGGGCGACCGCTTGCTGCGGGGCGCCTTCTTCGGGTCTGGCGGAGGAAGGGATGCTCGCGCCCGAGGTGGGCGTGGAATGGACGAACGGGTGGGTGCGAACTTGGCGGCGCGATGTCCCGGGGCTCGCCATCCGTGATACGACAACGCCGCTTTCGAATGGCCTCGTCAAGATTGTCCGCCGTTGGACCTACAGCGGCGAGAAGCCGCTTGACGAGGTGGTTCTCTCGGTGCGCTACCGGGTAAAGGGCGAACCGACGGTGCAGAAGCCGTTCATCCCCGGCGTTCTCTACTATGGCAATCCGTCCAATGCGGGACGAAAGGATGGACGCGTGCCGGTGTACGCCGGAGCTCCGGGCGAATTCGCGATTTTCGAGGAGCATCGCCTGCCGATGCCGTTTGTCGCCGTGGAGGATCCGACGAACCGCGCGTTCGCGGCCGTGCATGTGATGCCGTCGCCCGTTCTCGGCGCGGTGCAGGGGGATCTGTGGTGGAGTGCGGGCGTGGAGCGGCAGGAGGGCGCAACCGACATCGTCCTGCTCTCGGGGCCCGTTGGATACAACCGTCGCCGCAGCGTGGTCAAGGCGCGTATCGATCATGCCCTGCCCTACGACCGCGCCTATCTGACGCTCCATCCGAAACAGATCATCGAAAAGACGTTCTGGATTCAAACGGGGAAGATCACGCCCGAGGCGTTCGGATTCGAGCAGGCGGTGGACGCCTCGCTCGCGCTGTTTCGTCCGTATGATGCCGAGCGTTTCGATACGCTCGCGGATATCGTGCGCCGCAAGCGCGACTTCATCCAGACACGATGGGCTGAGGGGTGCCCGAATGGGGCCTGCGGATTTATGGTGTGGCATGCGGAACTCGATGTTCCCGAATTGAACATTGGCTGGTGCGGGTGTGCGGAGACCTGCGGCTACGCGCTGCCCGTGTTGGATCTGGACGCGGGCGATTGGGCGAAGGCGCAGCGCTCGCTCGATTTCCTCTGCAGCGCGGCCTATGGGACGCTGACCTGGAATGGCATGTACGGGCGCACGTGCAATTTGCGCACGGGCCGCTTCGCGCCGCATTGGACGCTGACGAATTGCTCGGAGGGGCTTCTCCCCGTGTTGCGGGCCATCCGATTCGCGCGGCGGTCGGGCGGACGGCTCAACCCCGCGAAATGGGAGCGTTTCGCGAAAGAGTCGACCGACCGTATCGCCCGGGCGATCAACCATCCGCAGTGGATCAAACCCGTGAAGGCCGATCATGCCTTCTTGGTGGGGCCGCTCGTCCTCGCGGGCGAACTCTTCGGCAATCCCGAATGTCTTGCCGCGGCAAGGCGGATTGCCGATGCGCAGGAGGAACGGTTCCTGGGGTGGTCGCACGTCTATTGGGGCGCGACGCTCGATTCGAGTTGCGAGGACAAGGAAAGTGCGGAAGGGGCGCTCGAGGGTTATCTCGCGCTTTATCGGGTTATGAAACGCGAAGGCGACATGGCGGCGGCCCATCGTTACCTGCGCCTCGCCCGTCATGCGTTGAATCTGTTCCTGAGCTATGTCGTCGTGTGGGATATCCCGATGCCGCCGGGCCGTTTGGCCGACAAGGGATTCCGCTCGACGGGCTGGAGCGTCGTTTCGCCGCAGAACCAGTGTTTGGACGCCTGGGCCGTTTGGAAAACGCCGCTCGTGTGGCAGGTGGGCGACGTGTTGGGAGATGCCCGCTATCATCGGCTCGCACGCGTGATGTATCGTTCGTGCGGACAGTTGATGGACGAGCGGGGTTCGCTCGGCGAACAGATCCTCCAGACCAACTATGTCCATCTGGACGAAATCCAGAAGGGGTTCAAGACGATTTGGCCGTCGGATACCCCGACGAACGTCAACTTGCGGCGTGGCGGTTATTCGGAGGACTGGGTGCCGCTCTGGCTCACCGCGCATTTCCTCGACGCCGCCGCCCAGTTCAAGGAAATGGGCGTCTCGCTTGACGAGTGAGATTGACGGACAGGGGATTGGCAGATACGGTAATTCAAGGGAAAGGAAGGTATTGATGAACATGAAATCGGGCGTGGTGGCTCTGCTGGCATTGATCGCGATGACCGCCGGCGCCGTAACAGAGGTGACGTTCTATGCGACCAACATCGTGCGTGTGACGAAGACGGAGGGGAGACCCCTTGTGCAGCCGATCGACGTCGTTCGGTTGAAGCCGGCGGCGGATGCCGCCGAGCGCTCGCCGCTGTAGGTCGAGGTGGATGCGCAGGGCGTGGTGACGTTTCGGTTGAAGGACGGAACTGTACTTCTGAAAGAAGACGGCCCAAACACGTCCAATCGCCAATGGTTTCTTTTCGACAAGCAGTTGCCGATGTATGGCTTCGGCAGTATTCAGGACAATCGGTTCAATCGCCGCATGGGACGCACGGTCATGTGCCCCGGCAACCTTGACGATGGCATCCCGTTCATCCAGACCGTCAAGGGCTGGGGCCTCTTTTGGAACAACACTTCGGTTACGACCTACGATGGCTGGGAGGAGGGGTTTGGCCTTTCCAGCGAATGCGGAAAGGCCATCGACTATTTCTTCATTTACGGTGGCACGATGGATGGTACGGTGGCCGGGATGCGCGAGCTCACGGGCGACGTGCCGATGCTTCCGCGCTGGTCGTACGGATTCTGGCAATCCCGTGAACGCTACAAGAGCCAGGCGGAATTGCTGGAGGTTGTGACTCGATATCGTTCGCTTGGGATTCCGCTCGACGGCATCATCCAGGATTGGAGGTATTGGGGCGAACGCGATTCGCTTTGGAACTCGATGGCGTTCTTGAACAAGGGGTTCCACGACCCGAAAGGCATGGCCGATGCCGTACACGCAGCCCATGCTCACCTCATCCTCTCGGTCTGGCCGAACTTCGGGAATACGACGACGCCCTACGGGGTATTCAATCGGGCGGGGCAGTTCCTGCCCGGCGGCGGCTTGCAGCGGACGACGCGCGTTCACAACGCCTACGATCCCCAAGCGCGTGCGACCTACTGGGACTTCCTCTCGAAACTCTGGTCCGTTGGTCTCGACGGTTGGTGGATGGACGACACCGAACCCGAGTTTTCGATGTCCGAACGAGACCTTGATCGTTCGCTCGGCTGTGGTACGTTCCGTGAACTGCGTTGTGCCTTCCCCTATATGACGGTGAGCAATGTCGCCACGAATACGCGGCGCATTGCGCCGGACAAGCGCGTGTTCATCCTCACGCGCAGTGCTTTCGCCGGCCAGCAGTCCACGGGCGCTCAGGTGTGGAGCGGCGATACGTCGAGTTCATGGGAGACGTTGCGTAGACAATTGCCCGCCGGTCTCGGGTTTTCGCTCACCGGCAATCCGAACTGGAACTGCGACCTTGGCGGATTCTTCGCGAACCGGCACGACAAGGACTTTGTTGAACGCTATGTGCGCTTCCTCCAGTTTGGCACGACCTTGCCGATGATGCGCAGCCATGGCACAAGGTTCCCGCGCGAATTCTATTTCTTTGGCAAGGCGGGCGAGCCGGCATACGACGCGATGGTCAAGGCGGTGAAGTTGCGGTATCGTCTGTTGCCTTATCTCTATTCGGTTGCCTGGGAGTGCTCGCGCTATCGCAGCACGTTCATGCGCGCCATGGCGATGGATTTCCCCCAGGACGAAAAAACCTGGAATGATGGCGGAACCTATCTGTGCGGGCATGCGCTCATTACCGCCCCCGTCCAGATCGGGCATCCTCGTCAGATGTGTATCTATCTGCCGAAGGGGACGGACTGGTGGAACTATTTCACCGGCAAGCGCGTGGAGGGCGGCAAGGTGGTCGGCATGCCGGAGAAGCTGGACGAGTTTCCGCTTTATGTGCGTGCCGGCTCGATCATGCCGTATGGACCCGACGTCCAGTGGTCCGACGAGAAACCTCTCGACAACCTTGAAATCACGATTTACCCTGGTGCAAACGGTTCATTCACCCTTTATGAAGACGAGGGGGATGGTTATGGCTATGAGCAGGGGCGTTACACCGAAATCGTCTTCCGTTGGAATGAGGGGACGAAACAGTTGACCATCGATAACCGTAAGGGTGCCTATCCTGGGATGCTCGAAAAACGTCGTTTCCGCATCATTCTCATTGGCAGTGACGCGCAAGAGAAGTCTGTTGCCTATGACGGCAAGACGGTTATGGTTCAGTTGTGAATCATGGTTGAATGGACGATGATTTTGCGATACAACGCCCGGCAACTCGTTGAGAGGTCGAAAGCGACTCGCGTCCGTCCCCCGACCACTGCGCCCCACCGCCCCCGTTTTTCATCTTTTCGATTGACCGGCCTTCTTTTGGTGTGATAAAATGTTCGCGTCTTGCGACAGTTGGTTTCGGGATGTTGAAGTTTGTTTACCTATAGGCGGCCCTCTTGAAAGGAGAATGACGGATGAAGATGAACTTCGGTTGGTTGTGTGCGGGTTTCCTAGTTGGGATTTCGGTTTTGAGCGGTAGGTCGGCTGCAGCCGATGTCGTGTTGCCGGATGGATATACACAAGTGGAGTGGATCCAGTCCACCGGCACGCAGTGGATTGATACCGGGGTGCTCGGTAAGTCCACGGTGAATGTGGCGCTTGACATGCAGTGGGTGAGCGGAAACAATCTCTTTGGTGAACGGAGTTCCACTTCCGCGAAGGACCGATTCGGATTCTGGGGTGCGAATACATGGGTGGCCGTCAATTACGGAGGCCTTGATTCGGGGCAGAAGAATTCTTCGGATATGTCCGCGCGGGTGGTGGTCAGCAACGATAATTGCGAGCTCTTCGCCAATGGCAGTTCGCTTTATACGGCGGCCCGGCAGCAATTTGCCAGTTCGATTCCGCTTGCCATCTTCACCGTGCGAAAGAGTGTGAACCCGGCAACGACGGAGGCGTGTTCCCAGTATCGACTCTACGGGCTCAAGATCTGGGATGACGGGGTGCTCGTGCGCGATTTTGTGCCGTGCCACTCAAAGAACGGTGAACTCGGTGTGTTTGACTTGGTGGAGGGACGGTTTCGTGGTAATAATGGAACGGGTACGTTTCTGGCTGGTTCAAGTGGTTACCCCGAGATGGTGTTTTGCGACTACATTCAGTCTTCGGGAACGCAGTGGATTGATACGGAGGTGATTGGAAAGTCCACGGTGAATATGGCACTCGACATGCAGTGGCTTGGTGGTGGCAATGCTATTTTTGGTGAGCGGACATCCACTTCGGCGTCGGATCGTTTCGGCTTTTGGGGGACTGACTCATGGGTGGCCATCAACTATGGTGCCGTCGATTCGACCGCAAAGAATTCTTCTGACATGTCCTCGCGGGTTGTGGTGAGCAACGATAATTGCGCATTATTCACCAACGGCAATTCCCTTTATACGGCCAATCGGCAGCAGTTCGTGAGTACGCTCCCGCTCGCCGTTTTTACCGTTCGTAAGTCTTTAAGTCCTGCGACGACGGAAAGTTGTTCTACGTGTCGGGTTTATGGCCTCAAACTTTGGGATGATGGTGTACTTGTGCATGATTCTCGCCCAGCCGTGAAAGCGGATGGTACATGTGGTCTCTACGACTTCTGTACGGGGAAGTTTCTTGGAAACAGCGGTACGGGCGAGTTTATCTATGGTAGCGATTTCTGGTATGCGGGTTCAGATCAGACGATGCGGGCCTATAATGGCTCAATGAAGAGTAAGGTGTTGGAGGGATACTCTGCGGTGGAGAAGGTCGGTGCGGGGTTGGTTGTGCTTGACCTCGACGCAGTGAATCTGCCGTTCACATTCCGAGCTGGTTCGCTACGGATTGTCCGTCCAGTTGCGTTTACGCAGTCGGTTAAGTTGGAAGGAGGAACAAGACTCGTTTATGACGACGGGAGCGCACTTTCGATTAATGCGATTGATCTCACCGATGTAACGGCGGAGCATCCCGTTACGATTGACCCTAAGTTCGTGGGCCAGGGTTCTTCGTTTGATGCTCCGCAGATATTGATTTCGGATGCCCGTCTCCAGTTGGGTGATCTCAATAAGTTTACATTGGCGGATGGTATTGAAGCTTCGGTTGAATTGCAGATTCAAGATGGCTATCTGATGCTCGCGCCGATTGGAAGTTCAACTGAAGTGGTGTTGCCGGAGGGGTATGTGCGTCTTGCGTATGTAGAATCCACGGGGACGCAGTGGACTGATACGGGTGTGCTTGGAAAATCCACGGTGAATATGGCACTCGACATGCAGTGGCTTGGTGGTGGCAATGCTATTTTTGGTGAGCGGGAATTCACTTTGGCACCGGATCGTTTCGGTTTTTGGGGGGCTGACATATGGGTGGCCATCAACTATGGCGCCGCCGATTCGAAGCAGAAAAATTCTTCTGACATGTCCTCGCGGGTTGTGGTGAGCAACGATAATTGCGCGTTGTTCACCAATGGCAACCTCCTTTACACGACAGACCAGCAACAATTCTCAAGTACGCTTCCGCTTGCCGTTTGCGCTGTCCGCAATAATCTGAATCCCGCTACGACGGAAACGCCTTCAAAGTGTCGGGTTTACGGCCTCAAGATTTGGAACGACGGGGTGTTGGTGCGCGATTTCATGCCTGCCTTGAATACGGTGACTCATCAAATCGGTTTTTATGACCTTGTGGAGGGTGTGTTCTACGGTAGTGCGTCGGGAACGGCGTATGTGGGGGCGTATCCCGCCGAGCAACGTGGATTCAGTTACACGAAGTCTGGCGATTATCGTAAGGTGGTGAATGGCGTGAACCTTGTTGGCGAACTCACTCTGGAAGGTGGGTCGTTGGAGGTGGCGGAAACCGCATCGGAAATCATTCGTTGCAACAGTCTCAATCTCGCTGGCGGCACCTTGGCCTTTACGACGCTTGGCGTCGGTACGCCGGAAATTCAGGTGGCGGGTGCGGCGCGTGTGACCGGCACTGTGGTGGTGACGGTGCCGCCGTCGTTGGCGACAGGTACCTACAACCTCGTCTCAGCCGAATCGTTTACGGTGAACGGCGGCGCGGTGACATTGGCGAATGGGTGTGCACGGGGGGCTGATGGCGCGACGCGCACCTTGCAGCAGACGGCGACCGGCTTGCAGCTGGTCGTGGGGGCGCAGCAGCTTCCGGCGGGTTACACGCGGCTCGCGGGCATCTCCTCCAGCGGTACGCAGTGGATCAACACGGAAACGGAAGTCTGGGAACTTTCCTCGATCGATCTTCGCTTTTCCAATAGCGTGTATGTCCATGGTACGGCCTTTTTCGGGCAGGATGAGTGGACGGGCAATCGTTGCCTCCTCAATCAGCAATCCGATCTTCTTTATTTCCACGGCAATAGCGTGCAGATGGGATCGGTGCCGTCGTCCGATCAAAACTGCCGTGTGGTCGTTGGCGCGGATAACTTCGTGCATGTCACGCAGGGGGAGGCGACCAACTCATGGGCGGCGTATAACGAGTTTTCGGGCATCGACCGTACGCTCAACCTTTTCGCGATAAAGGGGGGAGCGTGCGCTGCAGCGTATACGTTGGAGGGGTGCCGCATTGCCACGGACGGTACGCTCGTGCGCGATTTCGTGCCGTGCCGCAATCCGCAGGGCGAGGTCGGCCTTTGGGATTTCGTCGAGGGCAAGTTCTTCGCCAATCAGGGAACTGGGAAATTTGTGGATGCGGGAACGGATGTTTCGGCGCGGTTGGACTATATTGAACCGACGGCGGCGCAGTTCGTCGACACCCTCTACACGCACACGGCGACGACAAAGATCGTCTGTCGGGCGAATGTGGCGACTGACCAGCCGTACACCACATGGACGTTCACGTGCCTCTTTGGTTCGCGGAACGGGGATCGTACGAAGAACGCGTTTGCCTTCTACTCGCATACCAATAAGAACGGTTCGTCGTTCAATCGCTCGGGGGTGGAAGACATCGGCCCGTTCATCCCGTTTGACACGGATGTTACGCTCACGTGCCTGGGGCGGCAGGCCTATTGGCCGATTGCCGATGGAACGATGAATTTCATCAATGCGACGGGAACCGTTGACGCGGGCGTGAACTCGATGTATATCTTCGCCGTCAATTCCGCCGTACCGGGAGGGCTTGGGACGCCTGGCGGAAATAGCAAGATGAAGCTCTATTCGTTTGAAATCTACGACAACGACGTGCTGCTGCATCAATTCATTCCGTGGCGTGATGCCGCCGGTCGGGTGGGCCTTTATGATAATATCGGGCGGAAATTCCATCCGAATGGCGCCATGGGCGTGTTCGATTACGGCTATGCGTACAATACGACGGCGGACGGCGTGACGGTTTACGATGGTGCGGTGACGGATCCGATGGCGCTTCAGGATCGGGCCGTGGTGAAGATGAGCCGCGAGGCGATCAACCTTGCACCGGTGGCAAGCTATGCCGCACTGAATCTGGCGCAGGGGGCGATCAGTCTCTTGGATGGCGCCGGCCGTGAAACAACGGTGGCGGGCACGCTCACGCTCGGCGGCGATACGGCGATTGCCTTTGACGTGGTGCCGGGCGGGAGCGATGTGCTGGCGGCGGCATCGGTCGATTTGTCCGAGGTGAGCGCGGAGCACCCCGTGACCTTGTATCTTGTACAGAAGGGCGGCGGCACGTTCAGTGCGACGGGGTCGATCCCGTTGATTGCCGGCGGCCTTGTGGCGGGCGATGAGCGGAAGTTCGTGGTTGACGGCTTGCCGGCCACGCTCTCGGTCGAGAACGGCATGTTGATTGCGACGTTGCCGCCGGACATTCCGTACACGGCGGTGTGGACGGGTAATGGCGATCGAACGAATCTCGCCGATCCCGCCAACTGGAACTGTCTCAACTTCGCGGGGCAGACGCTCCCCGGGCTCATCCCCACGGCGGCTTCTGCCATCATGGTGGGGGCGAACACGACCTTCTGCTGGCCGGCGGGACAGTCCCTTGAACGGCGCGACGTGATCTTTGAGAAGACGGTCACGTTGGCGGGCGACTGCGATTGGCGCGGCTTTGAGCTGCCGATTGACTTTACGGTCAACCTGAACGGCCACAAGCTCCTGCTTTCCCAGATGAATGGTACGGGTACGATCACCGACGCTGCCCCGACCTATCAGAAGTTGGAATGGGTGACTGCGACGGGCAGTCAGTGGATCAACACCCATTATCATCCCAAGACCACGACGCGCATCGTGGCACGGTTCAACGCCATGGCCCGAACAGGGGATTGGTCGGAATTCTTCGGTGTCATGAGCAATAATTCTCCGGCAAATGCGGTGGCGCTGCGCTATTATAGTAATACGGGAACGATTAACGGTTTGTTCTGCAATGCCAGTTACGGTGAGGCGACCACGGCCGTAGATCTTCAGAATACCGATGTTGACGTGACCCTGCAGTCTGGAAGCATGATCGTCAATGGAACGACCTATACGATTACGACGGTGAATGCTCCGTACAATAGCGAGATGCGCCTGTTCTGCGGGAACAATAATGGAACACCCCGTCGACCCCAGGCCGTGCGGCTCTACACGTTCAAGGTGTACGAGGGAACGACCCTCGTGCGGGACTTCGTGCCGGCGATACGGACGGCGGACGGCGTGGTGGGGGTGTTGGACGTCGCCAACAACGATACCTTCTACACGCTCGAAGCCAACAGTACGGGGAGTTTGGGGGCGGGCCCTGCCGTACGCGCGGATGTACCGGCGGCGCCGGCAGGCGAGGTGCATCTTGAGGTGCCTGACGGAAAGACCGTGACGAACTCGTCGCTGCATTTCACGGGAGGAATGAAGTTGGTGAAAGAAGGTTCGGGCGTCTTCGTTGCCGCGCTCAATGATCAGCTCTATGTGGGCGGTACGGAGGTGGTATCTGGAACGGCGACTTCCGCATTGAGCGGTTCGGCGAGTACCACGTATGCGGCGAGTCGTCGTTTGTGGGGCGCGAACGGGCCGATCACGGTGGAGGCCGGCGCGACATTCGATACATTGGGCAACTACGACTATACATGCCATCGGTTTGTTCTGAACGGAGGCGTGTTGACGAACAACGGGTGCGATATGACCAAGGGGACGGCCGATAAGATTGATGCGAACGGTTTGCTGCTCTTGATCACCAACAGTACCTATTCGGTCAACTACAATACCCGCCATACCGCCGGCGTGCTGGATTTGGGCGGTTTTGAATTGACAATGCCGATTGTCAACGCCAAGCATTTCCTTCTTGACGGATCGAGCGTTCTCAGCAACGGCCAAGTCACGGTCACGAGCGGAGGGTGGTTCCATCCGATGACGACGCCGAAAGACATGCGCACGGTGGATTTCACCTTCAATTGTGCGTTGTCGCTGGGGAGCGACATGCTTGTGCGGGATCTCACCATGCTGTACGATGCCGATTGGGCGGAAGGCGATGGACGGGTGTTGGTTTACGGCGTCTTCACGCCGTCTGCAACGAAGAACTATGCCCGTAATTTCGTGATGCAGAACGGCTCGACGATCAACCTCTCCGCGCAGCTGCCAAATTGGAAGTTGGAGAGCGCCTTGTCTAAGTGCAACGGTGTGACCTTCGCCGAAGGCGCCACAGTGGGCGTGAAGGTGGGAGGTCGTCGGCTTCAAGACGGCATGCTCCTCATCGATTGGGAGGGCAAGGACCCGCCGGCGGCGACCTTCAAACTGCTTGACAATCAGAGTTACCTTGTGAAGTCAACCGAAGAAGGGCTCCGGTGCATTGCCAACAACACGATTATTTTCGTACGGTGAGGCGTCATGGGTGGCGATGCCCGAACGCCAACTTGCCCCGTTTCGCTTGACTGGGTTTTCTGCGGTATGATAGAATATCGTTGCCCTGAGACATGGGGTTTGGGGGCGTGAAGGTTTTCGCAATGGCCTCAATCGTGCAAGAATGTACTGAAAGGAGCGAAGGATGATGTCTCTGAAGATTGTCCGTAGAGGACTGGCGAGCGCGGTGGTGTTGGCGGCTCTGGCCTCGGCGGGGGCGATGGAAGTGACCGAGGATGTCGTACTCGACGCCAACACCGACTGGCGGGAGCACGGAACGGTGACGATTCCCCAGGGCGTAACGGTCGACTTGAACGGCTACTCGCTGAAGGTGAAGGGCCTCGTCTGCAACGGTCGCATCATCGATCGCCTGGGGGCCGGGGACTATCGGCAGTTGACGTACATCGAGTCTTCGCAGGCCCAGTGGATCGACACGGGATTCGTGCCGGGCGAGGCCACGGCGATCGACATGGACTTCTCCACGCTCAACGAAAACGACAATCGCGCGTTCTTCTGCGCCACTTGGGGCTCTGACGGGACCATGCTGGTTGTGAACCAGGGGCAGTTCCGGTTTTTCGGCAACGGCGGCAACCTCGCCGCATGGTCGCCGAATCATCATTACCGCTTCGTCACCACGCCTGGCGAGGATACGAATGTCGTACTCTACGACGGCGAAACCGGAACGCAGCTGGGAGGCCTCAACAAGAGTCTCAAAAATCAGAACAACTACACGATGACGCTTTTCGGCGGCAACAACAACGGAACCCGTTTCCAGTTCAGCACGTTTCGGCTGTACGCGTTCAAGATGACGGATGACGGCACGGTGGTACGCGACCTATTGCCGGTGGAGCGGGTGGCGGACGGCAAGCCGGGATTGTACGATCGGGCCAACGCCGTTTTCTACGACAACGACGGTACCGGGGAGTTCATCAAGGGCGAGGTCGCCACGCGGCTTTTCCTCGATCTTTCCGACGGGGCTCCCTACAGCATCGACGGTACGTGCGAGGTGCCGATGGCGGTGGCCGATTGCGAACTGGCGCAAGACTGCGATCTGCGCGCGCTGGGCCCGGTCAAGTTCGAGGGCACCGTTGCGCTCAACGGCCACAAGCTTTTGGTGGCCGGGACGACGGGCAATGGCTCGATTGTCAATCTTTCCGGAAGCGGTCTTTTCTCGCACTACCGGTTTAAAGTCGAGGCAATCGGCAGCGGCAATTGCCTGGGGTTTTCCGACCTTCGGCTTTTCAGTTTCGGTGCCAATGTGACCGGTTTGCGCGGCGGCGCTTCCTGCAGCAGCGGTGGTGGGGCCTCCGGCGCGAATGAAACCTATCTGGCCGCGCTTGATGGAAGCGTTGACAACAAATGGTGTGTGGGCGGCATCAACAATTTCAACACGTTGTGGATTCAGGTGGACTATGCGGAACCGATTGCAATCACCAAATACGAATGGTGGAGCACCAATGACGGGGCGCAGCGCGACCGCGCGCCCACCAAGTGGCGTTTCCAGGGTTCGAACGACGGCACGACCTGGACCGACATCGACGTGGTCCAACGCGCCTACGGCGACAATCCCGCCACCAGCAAGACCCTGGCCTATACCTATGATACGGGGATCACGTCGCAGCCGGCGACCGGCGAGTTCCATATCGACGTGCCGGAGGGGGAGACGGTCGAGAACACGTTGTTGTTGGAAGGCGATGTTCGGCTGGTCAAGGACGGCGACGGCGCCCTGGTTGAAACGAGAGCCTCGCAGCGACATGGAGGTGGTGACGAAATCGCCGCCGGTACCCTGCTCTACGCAGCGCAGAACTATGTCGTTCCCGGCAATTTGACGTTGTCGGGCGGTACGTTGGTCGTTGCCGACGGCAATCCGTTGGCCGTTGGCGGAGTGTTTTCCGTCACCGCACCGTCGGTGCTGCTGTTTTTGGGCGAAGCCCCGGTGGGGAATGAATTGCTGGTCGCCCATGCGGGAACGGAATTCGAATTGGCCGATCTGACGCTGCTGGTGGAACCTGAAATCGCCGACGCGGGCATCCTCCGCGTCGAGAATGGGGACTTGACCGCGTTCTTCGGCGGCGCCGACGACGTGGCCGTGGCCTATTGGACCGGCGCCCTCGACGGCGACGTTTCCAAGAGCGGCAATTGGCGTTGCCTTAACGGCTTCGGTATCGAGCTTTCGGATCGGCTTCCCGACGAGCCTACGACCGTTCACATCAGCGGCGACGTCAACATCCAGATTCCGGTGGGCGCGGTGCTGCCCCACCGCAATCTGATTTTCGGTGCGTGCCGGTTGACGGCGGATTGCGACTGGCGGGGATTGGACGATCCCATCGATGCCCCGATCGGCCTGAACGGACACAAGCTTCATGTGTCCAGCCTTTCCGGTTCGGGGGCGATTCGCGAGGACTTTACCGGCGGGTACAAGTTCTATCGGTTCAAGATCGAGGCGATCGGCAGTGGAAACATACTTGGATTTTCGGATCTGCGGCTTTTCAGGGCGGGTGCCGATGTGACAAATATGCGCAGCAATGCGTCCGGGAACAACGGCGGCGGGTCTTCCAGCGGAGCCGAAACATATCAGTCTGTACTTGATGGAAGCGTTGACAATAAATGGTGTTCGGTCTACATCAACAACTTCGACAACCTGTGGGTTCAGGTGGAATATGCGGAGCCGATGCCAATCACGCGATACGAATGGTGGAGCACCAACGATGGGGCGCAACGCGAACGCGCGCCCACCAAGTGGCGTTTCCAGGGATCGAACGACGGCACGACCTGGACCGACCTCGACGTTGTTGAGCGCGCCTACGGCGACAACCCCGCCACCAGCAAGACGCTGGCGTACAGGAAGGTCCTGAAGCCCGAGCTGCCGACACCGGCGGAACTGCACGTGGAGGTGCCGGCCGACGAGACGCGGGCCAACACCTCGATCGAGATTTCCGGCAATGTGAAGGTGGTGAAAGACGGCGAGGGAACGTTCGTGGCGGGCAAAGCGGATCAGGCCTACCTTGGCGGCACGCTGGCGGCGGCGGGTACGCTCAGACCCGGCGCGAACGCGAATGGCGTGTTCGGGGCGGAAGGTACGACGCTTGCGGTCGCCGCCGGCGCGCAGCTGCTGGATCCCCTGGCGGCGAACTTGGCCGTTGAAGGCCTTTGGCTTGAATTGGCGGGAACGGGTTTCGATGGCACCGGTGCCTACCGGGTGACGACCTTCAAGGGATATGCGTATAATTACGCCTGGACGGCAGGCCTGACCCTGACGGACGACACGCTTTTCGGCCGTGACGACTACGGCTTCGGCTTGATCGCCTTCAACTATGGCGTTCTGCCCTTGAAGCTCAACGGCCATACGCTCACCTATCGTTCGCCCAAGGCGCCCGGCCAGCAGAACGCGACGCATCTCGCGATCGCCAACGTCCAGGGCGAGGGCCCGGGCACGCTGGTGATTTCGGATAACGTGAAGCTCTATCCCATGAAGGACAAGGAAAGCGTCCTTCCCGAAGTTACGCTCGTCATCGAACCGCTGGCCGAATACTGGACGGGTAACGATGCTGCCGGGCAGAACCTCACGGTGTCGAACCTCGTCTACCGCAGCACGTCGGCGAACTCGCAGACCGCCCACGCCACCACGGTGCTGGGATGCTATGCGCCGGCCTCCACGATCTCGGCGCCCAAGGTCCAGCTGGGCGATGCCGAACATCTGAAGACGACGCTGGATCTTGGAGAGATGGACACGGCGTTCGACGCGAACCTGGGCGGCGGTCTGACCTTTGCCGAGGGTTCAACGGTGAAGGTGGTGGTCGGAGCGCGCAGGGTCAGCCAGATGGAATGGCTGGTCACCTGGAGCGGAAAGCCGGAAAACGTGACCTTCGTCAGCGGGCAGAAGAATGGCTGCCTACAGGTGGGAGAGGAAGGAATTCGCTTCCTCTCGGGGTTGACGATCATCGTTCGTTAGCGGTAGGGAAGGAGAAGGGAAAATGATCGGAAGAAAAGAGAAAGGCGCGCTTGTCGGCCTTGTGGCGCTGATGATGGCGGGGCTTGCGCTCGCGGCGCCTGCGAAGGACGTGCGCTGGTCTTGCGAGCGGGCGAAGGCGTGGCACGCGGCCCAGCCGTGGTATTGCGGCGTCAACTACATTCCCGCGAATGCCATCAACTACACGGCGATGTGGGATAAAACGAGCTTCTCGCCCGAAGTGATGCGCAGGGAGCTGCGTCTCGCGACGGAGATCGGCATGAACTGCGTGCGGGTGATCATCCAATACAAGGTCTTCGAGGACGACCCCGCTTATCTCCTGAAGGTTTTCGACCAGTTCTTGGCGATCTGCGACGCGGCGAAGATCAAGGTGGTGCCGGTCTTTTTCGACGATTGCCAGATGGGCGTCAACTGCGATCCCGTTCTCGGCAAGCAGCCCGAGCCGCTCGAAGGGTGGTATTCGTGGGCGTGGAGTCCCTCGCCGGGACACACGATGGTCATCGACGCGCGTACGCATCCTCTCCTGGAGAAGTTCGTGAAAACCGTGATGGCGGCGCATCGCGACGATCCGCGCATCCTGTTCTGGGACCTCTATAACGAACCCACGGGGCTTGGAATGGGAAAGGTGGGGCGTCCGTATTCGATTGCGCTCCTGAAGAAGGTCTTTGCCTGGGCACATGAGATCAATCCGTCGCAGCCGATTACGTCCGGCGTTTGGAACGGCGACAAGGAACTCAACGACGTGATTCTCGCCAACAGCGACATCGTGACCTTCCATTGCTATCAAAACCGCCAGGCGACGCAGAAGCGGATCGATGAACTGAGCCGCCACGGGCGCCCGGTCATCTGCACGGAGTGGATGAACCGCCTCACGAACTGCCGTCTTGAGGACGTGCTGCCGGTCTATGCCGAGAAGAACGTGGGGTGCATGCTCTGGGGGCTCGTGAACGGCAAGACCCAGACGCATCTGCCGTGGGGGCATCGCCCGTCGATGCTGCCCTACAAGGGCGAGTGGCAGGTGGACCTTTTCCGCGGCGACTTTACGCCCTATCACGCGAGCGAAATCGAGACCTTGAAGAAGACGATTTCGTCTAAGGCAAAATCGAAGTAAGGCGCAAACCAGGTCTTCCAAAATCACCCTTCAAAAACTCCAATCCCTCGGCGTTGTCGCATGTCTGGTGAGGACGAAACTGGGACAACGGGCATCTTGCCCGTTGGGAACCCGCTCCTCAACGGGCGGGACGCCCGTTGTCCCAGTTTTCCCGAGCCTTGCGCCAACGGGCGGGACACCCGTTGGGCCAGTTGTTTGCAGATACGGTAATTCAAGGAATTGGCGGTGACGCGCAAGTGCGAGGTCGATCTGGTTGAGGGTTTTACGCAACAAGTTTGCCGTCTTTGCGAAGACGCATGCGAAAGGAAAAATCCCGGATCCAAAATTCATCGCCTTGTCACTTGAAGACATGTAGGGCCATGGGCGGCAAAATAAGTTGAGGTTTCGCGGTTTCAGAATCGTTGGATATTTTGCCGAACATGTGGTATAATATTGCCGATTTGTTTAGAAAAACACATGAAATACCCCTTTTGATGGGTGATGAACGGCTGGATGAGGAGAATGAGGCATGAATTGCAGACAGTTGAGTTTGGTTGTGGTGGCGTTGGCCCTTGGAACGTCGGTCGCGACGGTGGCACGAGCGGAAAGCGCGAAGCGCAGTATGCCGCAGCCCGGTGTCGCGGAAGTGACGCTCGTCGAGCGGGGGAAGGCGGCCTCGCGCACCGTCGTCATTCCGCAGGCGGCCTCGCCGGTGGAACGCCATGCGGCCGAGGAACTGGTCTCGTTTCTTGAAGAGACGACGGGGGTGAAGCTCCCGGTCGCGACCGACGCGGAGGCGTTGCCGGCGGGGGCGGTTCTCGTGGGCGAAACGAAGTATTCGGCGGCGCTCCTCGGCGATCCGGCGTTCAATCCCGCGAAACTCGGCGACGACGGCTTCCGGATTGCGGTGCGTGACGGGAAGGTCGTGCTCTTCGGCTCGAAGAGGCGCGGTGCGCTCTTTGCCGTCTACGAGCTGTTGGAGCGCTTCGCCGGCTGCCGCTGGTATTCTTCATGGCATTCGGTGATCCCGAAACGCGACCGCGTTTCGCTGCCGGCGGATCTTGACGACACCCAAACGCCGGCCTTCGCGATGCGCCAGCCGCATTTCTTCGACATGGACCAACACCATGAGTTTGCCGTCCGCAACAAGATCAACGGTTTCAATGGGAGCCGCAATCCCGTCGACGCGAAACTCGGCGGCGACACGTTCCGCTTCGGCGGTGGCCTCGGCAATTGCCACACGTTCTACACCCTCTGTCCGCCGGCGGTCTATGGTAAGACGCACCCCGAATATTTCTCGCTCGTCAAGGGAAAGCGGGTTCTCTCGTACGGCCAGCTGTGCCTCACCAATCCCGACGTCTTGAAACTCGTCACGTCCAATGTGCTCGCGCGCATCCGCAAGGACCCTGGCGCGAAGTTCTACGGCGTTTCGCAGAACGACTGGGGCAACTACTGCACCTGCCCGCGTTGTGCGGCGATTGACGCCGAGGAGGAAAGCCACGCCGGCACGATGGTCCGTTTCGTGAACGCCATTGCGGAAGCGGTGGAGAAAGAGTTCCCGAACGTCTTCATCGAAACCCTCGCCTACCAGTACTCGCGCAGGCCCCCGAAGAAGACCCGGCTCCGCCACAATGTCGTTCCCTGCCTCTGTTCGATCGAGTGTGAATTCGCCTATCCGCTCAACCGCAGCCCCTATCCGCCGAATCGCGCGTTCCTCCGGGACCTGGAGGGCTGGAAGGAGCAGACCGACCATCTCTACATCTGGGATTACGCCACCGATTTCTCGCACTACACGTTGCCGATGGGGAATGTGCTGGCGCTTCAGGACAACGTACGCATCTTCCGCGACAACAACGCGAAGATGTTTTTCGAACAGGGGTCGTGCCAGGGCAACCACGGCGCTTTTGCGGAGTTGAAGGCGTGGCTGCTCGCGAAGTGGATGTGGAATCCCGAGCTGCCGATCGAGCCGCTGCTCGACGACTTCTTCAACGGCTACTACGGGAAGGGGGCGCCGTTCGTGCGCCGGTTCTTCGATGAACTCCATCGCCGCCAGCTCGAATGGTCGAAGGATCCGAAAAAACCGCTCAGGATCTACTACGGGCCCAACTACGGCTGGTTCACGGACGAATTCTTCGAATGGTCGGCCGACCTCTGGGCGAAGGCCGAGGCGGCGGTGAAGGACGATCCCGTCCTCTCCTACAACGTGCGGATGGGCGCGTTTGGCGTCGACTACGCGCGGCTTGAACGCCTGCGCGCCGCGAAACGCGACCTCGCAAGGCAGAAGGAACTCGCGAAGTCGCTCCTCGCCCGCTTTGAAGAGGCGAAGACGTCGTTCACCAAGCTGCCCATCCGCCTCACCAATTCCAATGGCGACCGGGGAAGGCAGATCCGCAAAGAGTGGCGCCGTCTCCTTGCCGAACCGGCTGCGAAACGGCCATAAGCGGGTGAAGACCGAGGGCATGCCGATGCGCGGCTTTGCGGATAGGCCGTTTGACAAGGTGCGGGTGGGCGTGATCGGCATTGGCGGGCGCGGAGGCCCGGCGGTTGAGCGGCTCTGCAAGGTGCCGGGCCTGCAGGTCACCGCGGTCTGCGACCTTCGGGAGGATCGGGTAAGAAAGGGCCGGAACATCGTCAAGCGCGCAGGCTTCCCCGAGCTGAAGGGCTTTGTCGGGCCCGAGGGCTGCAAATTGGGGAATGACGAGCGTTCGAGGGAACAATAAAGGGGAAAACTGTGAAACGGCGCTTGTATTCGATCTTGTGGTATTGCTGCTGGGGGTTGGCGACTGAACTGGTGGCGGCTGTAATGGTGGCGGTAGCGTTTGTCGGTGGGTCATTGCGTGCGCCATTCAAGCTGATCGGGATGTTAGTCGGTCTATTTGGTTTTTTTATGTGTATGATCGCCCTTGTTCTAGGTCCCCTTTGGGCGATTTGTTCCGGGCTTTCAAATCCGATGAGTGAGTGCGAATACGTTTCAGCGGGGCGGCGGAAGCGGATTGCCGTCATGATGATAGGAGCATTCACGTTGTTGATTTCAGCAACTTGGTGGATACCGTCGTATCTGGCTTATCGGGAGCGCGAGGCGAACGACTCGTGGCGTGATTGGGGAACGCGCCAGTATCGGACACAGAGCGTGAAGTGTCCGTGCGCTATGGCATACATCAAGGAGCCAGATGGCATGAGCGCGAGGGGGCCGAAATCAGGTATTTGGACGAGTTTAGATGAAACAGAGGGGGAGGCGGAAGATGACCGACGAACGGATTCCGCGGGATCAGCAGGCTGATCTTCTGGCGAGGGATTGTCAAGGACAGGAAAGGAAAAAGAATAATATGAAGCAGCTATTGGCGCAGGTGGTCTTTAATCGACCGATTGGAGTGGCAGTGCTGGCGGCAATTCTACTTGCCGGCTGTGTGCCGGGCGAAGCGACGGTTTCGGTGAAGTCGTCGGAGCTCGCCAAGGCGGTGGCCGGACGGATCGGTTGGGCAGAGGTCACGCTTGCGGTGTCGAATGTCTATGAAAACGTCGAGCTTTCGGTGTATCCCAAGTCCGCGCTTGACGCGTGTGGATTGCTCGGCGATGGGGTTGTTGCTGATGGCGTGCTTGGTCCGACGAACCGGCTCTCGGATGTCTTGGCCTCCGTGGCCAATCAGTTTAATGCGTGTTTGCCGGACTTCCTCTGTCGGGACGAAAGTGTCCGGCTTTCATCGTCGGTTGTCGGAACCAATGCCGTCATCTCCGTGGCGGCAAAGCTGAAGGTGCCGATTGGCAAGGCTGCGGTTCTGGAAGCGGCAAACCTGCCGCGGGTGATGCAGTTCGCGATTCCCGAGAATAGGTGGGCGTTGGAAGCGGCTCGGCTGCCGGCGGCGCATCGGCTCCATGTGGTCGCAAAACTTTTGGATAGCTGTCTTCAAGCGCGTGGTTATGTTCAACCCAAGGAGGATGCCCCGAAGAAGCCCGGGGCACCGCCATCTTTGTACTTGGGAATGATGTTGGATTCCTTGGTCAACATCGCCGTGGTCGACACCATTTACATCAACCAGGCGGCAGATGATGCGTCTCCCTATGTCCTCAAGTCGGTAGATGTAACGCACAATTCGGCGGATTACTCGCACCTTTGGTTGTCCGGTGGCGGACTGATGAGCGCATGGGAACGCTCGCTGCGGGAGCAGTTGGTCCCGACGAATGCGACCGAGGTGGTGTTTTGGGATGACGAGCATTCTGGCCACGGCATGTCATGCCTTTACGCCAAAACGACCTGTCGCATTGCCGAATCCGAGTTCCTCTCGTTCGCTGAATCGAAGAACTATCGGCTGGCGACGAACTCCTTCGAGAATGTCGGCAGCCAGAAATTTGAGAAGGGGGAATTCAGGATGCCGACGGAAGGTGCGGTCAATTTCATCTCCTACAGCGACATCCAGAACAACGGTGGCGGCATCCACTTGATTTACGACCGCGACAAGCAGATCCTTCGAGGGTTCTATTCGCATCATTGATGATTGAAAAGGCAAGGACCAACAATTGATGGCAATGACACCATTCGCCGGCACGCTTGTTTCTCGTCCGCCCGTCGTCAAGGATCATTCGCCGGTGAAATCTGCCCGAAAGGCAGATTTCATTTCATTTTCCTTAGAATCTGCGCCGCCTCTGCGTGCCGCACTTCAACCGTTCCGCAACTAAAATCAAACTTTTCGTTTGAACCGTCCCGCCCGCTTTGCCATACTTGTACCCGATGAACCGAAAAATCAGAAAACGCCTCGTCGCCGCCGGCCGCGCCCTCGCCCCGGCTGAACCGCCCGCCCCGGGCGGGAAGCCCTTTTTCGCGTGGTTCGCGGAGGACGTGCTCGGCCTCGACTCGGAGGAGTACCGCCGCGCCTTCTGGCGCGAGGCCGGCCGCACGGGCCGCTCGATCGGCCGCACCCCGCGCACGTTCGAGAGCTGGCAGCGCGCGCGAGGGGTCCATCCCGCCGCGCGCGCGGGCGAGATCGGTTCAAATGTAAAATTTAAAATGGAAAATGTAAAACGGCCTTCGTAGTCCACCAGGCATTTTTCATTCTACGTTTTCCATTTTCAATTCAAAAGCGCCGCCCCTCCTACTACGCGGCGGAGCGCGCCCGCCGCCTCGCGCTTCGCGCGCGGGCGCCACCTCGGCCGCGCGGGCGGCATCAAGCGGCACCTGCAGGAGCACGCGCCGGACCTCTTCGCGCACGGAGCGGACGCCGCGGCGGCTCCTCGGCTGGCTGCGACGACGACGGTCGGCGTGAATTCACCCAGGGTGTTTTTCCAGGCGGGCGGTTCGGGCGCGGGAGGTTTGATTTTAGTACGGAATGATTCTCGGCGTGTCCTAGAGGCCGGAGGACGACGGGGATGGTTCGGATTGGTCGTCAAAGGCGTTAAACGGCCTCTTATTGCGTGTCGCGTGGCGAGTTGCTTCTAACACTCTCGCCCACTGACAGAGTGCGATTGTAAAATGAGGCCACAGGGTTGGTGAAATGTGATACAATATCGCCTGAAAAGGAAGTTGTATGGCATACGATTACACTCATTTGACGCAAGAGGGCAATCCCGCGGTGATTTTCCGCGGGATTGTTGGCAGTCGTGCCTACGGGACGGCGAATGCGCAAAGCGATACGGATCTTCGCGGCATCTTCACGGTGCCGTCGCGGGAGTATGTTCGGCTGTCCGTTCCGCCCAAGCAGGTCTCCGACGAACGAAACGACCGTACTTATTATTCGCTCCTGCGGTTCTGCGAGTTGATGGCCGAGGCCAATCCGACGACGCTTGAGATGCTCTATCTGCCGAAAGACTGCATTCTCAAAACGACGGCGGCGTTTGGCGTCCTCGAGAGGAATCGTGAGATTTTCATTTCCCAAATGGCGGTCGACAGCCATCTGGGCTATGCCGTCAGTCAGATCAAGAAGGCGCGCGGGTGCAACAAGCGGGTGTGGAATCCGTGGCCCGAGGAACCGCCGGAACCGGAGGACTATTGCGTCTTCCTCTCGGATGTCCACCAGTTCCCCCGGCCGTTGAAGGAGGCGGAGGTGGATCTGGGGCGTTGCCGGGTGACGCGGCTTTCCAAGAGCGTGACGGACGATATCTTCCACGTCTACGACTTTGGTGCGGAAACGGGCGGCGTGTTTCGTGGCGGGGCGCCGGTGGTTTCGTCGATCGCGAAAGAGGATGCCGGCAAACGCATCGGCGTATTGATTTTCAACAAACAGGCTTTTGATTCGGCGAAGCGGCAGCATCAGGAGTACTGGAGCTGGCGCCGCCATCGCAACGAGGCGCGGTGGGTCCAGCAGGAACGCGGCCAACTCGACTACGATGCGAAGAACATGACGCATCTGACGCGGCTCCTGTTCTCGGGCGAGAACATCGTCAAGAACGGGGCGCCGATCGTCCGCTTTGACGGCGAGAAGCTTCAGACGCTGCTGTCGATTCGCCGAGGCGAATGGACGTTCGATGCGATCATCGCGCATGCGGAGAAGATCCAGGCGGAGATCGAAGCGAGGAAGGGGCGCCTGCGGCCGGTTTCCGACCGTGCGCGAATCGACGGGTTGATCGGCGAGGTGATGAAGGAAGCGGGAGTTGCATGATGGCATGCGTGGGGCACTATGGACGAGAACGGAACGATCAGCGTCAAAAAATCTGCTACGCCTTGCGCGCGAATGCGGCGGTTGCGTGGATTCGTGAACACGAGACGATGCCGCCCACCGAGTTCATGAAAGTGCTGGCGGGGATTGACCTCTCCGAGGCGACGCGTCGGGAAATCGATGCCTTGCTCGCATTGAAATCCAGGGCCGCAGAGAAGGATCGGATCGTACCGCCTGCGCGCCTCGCGGACCTGCTTGCCGATCGATTCGGCGAGATCGAAAGCATCGCGTGGCGGAAGGAGATTGCGCCACAACAGAAACTGCGCATGGAGATGGAACGGCTGTTTCAGTCAACGGTTTTACGGGCTTTATAATTTGCCATGGACATCGCTGTGTGGATTTGCTACACTACACTTCAGACGTGTTTCCGGCAATGGGGTGATTTTGTGCCGTCCGTTTCCGCCGGCTACGTCTAACGCATTGGGGTCTGTCTCCCTCGCGGGTTTTCACAGTCAGATTATCCAACCAGCAAAGAAAGAACGGAGAATGATGAAAGTCGCAAATTGGGTAATTGTGGTGCTGCTCGCAATGACGGGGGCCTCGGTATCGGCGAAGAGGCCACCGCAGGTCGAGTATTTCCCGTTGTCGGCCGTTCGGCTGACAGGCGGCCCCCTTAAGGCCCAGCAGGAACTGAACCGCAAGTACCTGCTCCAGCTTGAACCAGACCGATTGCTGTGCAACTTCCGTATTGAGGCTGGGCTCGATCCCAAGGCACCCTCCTATCGGGGCTGGGAGACGGAAACGGAGAAAGTCCGCGGGGTCTGGAAGGCGGTGGGCCACTTTCCCGCGTCCTATCTGATCGGCGCGGTCATGAC
>JAZLJP010000093.1:0-10126 GCA_045617985.1 Kiritimatiellia bacterium | reverse complement strand
ATGCGGTCCTTGAAGGCGCCGTCCGCGAAGAGGAACTCGCGGTGGGCGACGCGCGAGGTGATGTGGTAGACGGCGTCCTTGAGGACGACTCTGTTCTTTCTGGCCATTTTTGCGCTCCTTTTCTGACATTTCGCCCCTTCGACCGTCCACACTCGTTGCGGAACGGCCCACCTCGGGGCACACGTCATAGGTAGGCGAAAACAACAGTCCAAATGTTAAGAGAATGTCAAGAATCGCCATTTTGACAATTATTCTCCCAGGCGGGGGGGACAGTCCCCACGCGGTACAATGACTTGGGGACAGTCCCCACGCGGTTCCTTACCCTGGCGCGGGGACAGTCCCCACGCGGTCTATGACTTGGGGACAGTCCCCATGCGGTTCTCCCAGGCGGGGGGGACAGTCCCCACGCGGTGCAATGACTTGGGGACAGTCCCCATGCGGTTGGGGACAGTCCCCATGCGGTTGTCCCCATGCGGTTAATGTGTGTGTGGGGGGGGGAACTCTGGGATTCTCTTGAAATGCCGAACTACGTCATCATCGGCTCAATCGACATTCTTCCACAATTCGAAAGAGGGTGTCTATTCGTTCGTCTTCTACGGTATCGTCCATGTTGATGCAGCAGATACCGGTTCGATAGAGGTCTCCAGAGGCCTTCACGCGCGCAGTGACGATCTCTTCGAGCTGGGCGTCGGTGTAAGTGTTGATTTCCACAGGGTTGAGGCGGATGTTGAAAAACGTCTCGGGGAGCGCGGCCCGCAGCTTCCGCACATCGCCACCCCAACCGACATCGAGGAAATCAAGGCGCGGCAGCTCGGCGTAACAGGCAGCGAACCGATGGGGATCCTTTCCGCAATGGTGGATGCCGAACGGACGACAGGCGTTCGCCCAGCGAATGTCGATCGGCTGCAGGAATTCACGATAGTTCGCCTCCGAAATCATCGTGTGACTGCATTCGGAATGAAGATAGATCGGCTGGTCGAAATGGATCACCTGGCGATTGACCGAAATGGACGACGTACCCGTTTCCGACTGGACGTAGGAAAAGAAGCGTTCGACCACAGCGGCAATCCGATTCAGGTAAATACGGCATTCATCCGGCGCTTCGAGCATGTCCATCAACACGTTCTGGCCCTTGATATCCATCGCGAGGTTCAAAACGCCGCTCCAGTTCACATCGCCGCACACGTAGCCATACCGCGTTTTGAGCGATTCGACAAGCGCGACGAGCCGCTTGAACGGGGCGCCCGCAAACGCCGCATCGACATCTAGCGAAAAGCCCTCGCGATGGGCCGAGACCACGTCGGGCGCAGCGTTTTCGCGGTAACGCACCTCACAGCCGAGCATTTCCGAAAGCAGATAGCCGGCAGCATTGTGGACGGCACCGATCTGCGGCAGATCGCGCGTGCGGTCCGCGCCCAGTCCCCAATGGCCGAAACGCTCATAGAGGACCTGTTCCATCTTTCGTTCGTCAGCCACGCGCCGCCGCGGATCATAGAAGAAATCCTCGTCAAACACGAGACCGGCCTGCTTATTCCACCACGACGGATGGAACACGATTTCAATTGGTAGTTTCGTATTTGCCTTCATGACACCGCCCTGTCCCGAGAACTCGGCCTTCCCGTTATTCCGTAAAAAACGACATCTCCAGAATAATAGCGCCCGCTACGAATCAACGCCTACTTCGTCTTACCGCTCTTGTATTCGTCAAGCTGCTTCTGGGCGCAATTCGTCGTGACCGTTTGGGCGCCGCGCTCGAAGGCCTGGAGGGAACGCTTCAGGCGGTCGACCGTCCACACGTGGCATTCGAAGCCCGCGTCACGGATTTCCTTGATGAAGCCGGCCGTGATGAAGCGCGGATCGAAATGGATGTCCACGCCATCGGCCTTCGTCTCTTTCAAAACCTTGATGATCTTCGCCGCCGTCACACCCTTGACTTCGGGTTTCGGTTTCTGCCCCTTCGCGCCTTTCGCCTTTGCCCCCTTCACACCCTTTGCCACCTTCGGCCGCACGAGGGTGGACGACTCGGAGAGCCAATAGACCTTGTACTCGGGCATCTGCTGCTTCAGTGCGGCGCAACTCGCCTTGTTGAAGCTAATGAAAAGCGTGTTCTTCGGCGTGGCCTTTTTCTGCTTGGCGAAAATCTCCTTGATGTAGGGAACGATCTCCGGGCCCGGCTTCACTTCTACGTAGATCATCCGACCGTCAACTGCGAGTTCAAGCACCTCTTCCAGGAGCGCCGGGCGCGTGGGCGAAAAATTCGAGCCCTTCCACTTGCCCCAGCCGCCCACGTCGACCTTCGAGATTTCCGTTTCCCAGTTCGCTTCCGCACACTTCTTCGTGCACGCGCCGGCCGTGGTGCGCTTCAGGTTGCCGTCGTGGAACGTGAACACCCGCTTATCCGCCGAAAGATAGATGTCGCACTCGAAACCGAAACCGCGCGAGACAGCGGTCTTGTACGCGGGCAGCGTATTCTCGGGCGCGTCGTACGATTCGCCGCGATGCGCGATGAACGTATCAAAACCGGGTTTCGCCGCAAACAGCGAGCCGACGAGCGCGAGCGTAGCGATGAGGAACGTTTTCTTCATGGAGGAATCCTTTCTTTTTGAAGGAAGTGAATCAACGAGTGAAAGTGATCGTGCGCTTCTCCTCGGTTTCCCCGAGCGAGAACGTGAGGTGCCAGGCGTGGGCCGGGATGAGATCGCCCGCGCGGTCGGGCCACTCGACGAAGAGGACGGCACCGCGCGAGAGATAATCCTCCCAACCGATCGTAAGCACGTCATCAGCATCATGGAGACGGTAGAGGTCCATGTGAACGAGCAGAAAACGGTCCGTGGGATGTTCCACCACGAGGCAGAACGTGGGGCTCGTCACCGCCCGCTTCGCGCCGAGAAACGCCGCAAGGCCCTGCGTGAACGTGGTCTTGCCCGCGCCGAGATCGCCCTCAAGGCACACGATATCCCCAGGCTTGAGTTCAGCGGCGAACTGACGCGCCACTTCCCACGTTTCATCCACACTGTTGACGTGATAGCAATTTTCCATTTTGCCTTTCCTCATATCATTTGAGCCAACCATGGGCGGCCAGTTCCTGGAAGAAGAGCGGCAAGTAGTCGGGCGCGAACGCCGAGGCGTGCGGCAGGCGCACGAGGCCCGGGAGATCGGCCGCAAGCGGCGACGCCTTCGTGAGCGGCTCGGCTTTAAAGACGTCGAGATACGCCCCCGCAAGACGCCGCGCCCGCAGGGCCGCCGCAAGCGCCGCTTCGTCAACGGCATTGCCGCGCCCCACGTTGATCAACACAGCCGAACGTTTCATCGCCTTCAATACGCCGGCATCGACGAGATCATCCGTGCCCGTATCGCTTGGAAGCGCCACGATGAGCCAATCCGCCGTGCGCAGGGCCGGCTTCAGCTCGGCAAAGTTCCGCCGGCGGATGCCCACCACCTTCACGCCGAGCGCCTCGAGTTTCGCGCCGATGGCGTGGCCGATCTTGCCATAGCCGAGAATCACCGCCGTCGTTCCGGCAACGCGCGTACAAAACGGGCTCATCTCGCCGCGCGGCCACAGGGGATCCACGCCCTCCGCCGTGCGCGCCACACCCGCCGCGGCGGCACGTTGCCAATCATACGCCGCATAGAGGCCGCGCGCATGGGCGAACATGAAGGCGACCACCGTCTCGCTCATGATGGCACCATGGAACGCGCCGTTCACGCGCACCACGCCCTTCGGCAGTTCATCGTCTTTCGGCAACAGCTCGCGCCCCGCCCCCGGCGTTGCGAGAACGCGCAGTCGCTTCGCGCACGCAAACCACTCCTTTTCGAATTCCCAGACGATCGCATGCGTCGCTTCGGGAAGCGCGCGCAGAAACGCCCGCTCGCTCCGCACAACCTTCACCTCGCCCTTTGCGAGCGACGTAACTCGCGCGAGATGCGCCGCATTCATGCGAAACGCGCCAACCGGCCAATTGAGCCAAATGAGAAATGTCGCCTGCTCCGCCATGCGCCCTCACCCCTTCGCCGTTCCGCTGCGGGCGACCATGCACGTTTCCGGAGAAACCTGAATGCCCTGCGCGGCCGCAAGCACGATACCGTAGTTCGTCACCGCAACCCCCGCCGCCCGACACCGCGCCAGGCGCATCTGCACCACGCGGCGCGTGAGCATGCAGCCGCCGCAATGGACCACGAGCGCAAAGGATCCAAGCGCCGCCTCATCAGGGAAATCGGCACCCGAACAAAACGTGAATTCAAGCGCCTTGCCCGTCTTCTTCCTGAGCGCATTCGGGAGCTTGGTCGTACCGATGTCGTTACACTGGCGATGGTGCGTGCAGCCTTCGGCCACCAGAACGCGGTCGCCGTCCTTCAAGTGTTTCATCGCTTCGGCACCCGCACAGTAGGAAGCGAGATCGCCCTTCGCGCGCGCAAAGACAATTGAAAAACCCGTGAGCGGGATATCGGGCGGCACGGCCTTCGCCACCGGGCCGAACGCCTGCGAATCGGTGATGACGAATTGCGGCCTCATCTGCGCGCAAAGGGCCGCCACCTGCTGCGGCTGGCATACGAGCGCCGCCGCGCCGCCATCGAGAATCTCGCGGATGACCTGCTGCTGCGGCAGGATGAGACGCCCCTTGGGGGCCGATTCGTCGATCGGGCACACGCAAACGACCGTTGCGCCGGGCCGCACGAGGTCGGCCACCAGGGCACGCGGCGCATCGGCCTGCTTGATCGCGGCGATCTGCGCCTTGAGGCCCTCCACCGAATCGCCACGCAAAAACCGGAGGCACACGATGCCGCGCGCGGCACACGCCGCGCGGAACCGCGCCTCGGCCGCATCGGCGGCGGGATCGGCTTCAGTCGTCACCCACACGGCGACATCCGTCGCCTCCAACACGTCGAGCGAACGCTTCACGCGCGCCTCGCCGAGCGCACCTTCGTCGTCAAGCCCTGCCGTATCCGTAATGAGGCACGGGCCGAGCGGTAGGATTTCCATCGCCTTCGAGACAGGATCGGTCGTCGTGCCGGCGACATCGCTCACAAGGGCGATCGGCTGGCCCGTGAGCGCATTCACGAGGGTCGACTTCCCTGCGTTGCGGCGCCCGAAAAAGGAAATGCGGATACGGTTTCCGGATGGCGTTTCGTTCAACTCGGCCATACGCACCTCATGCCGTCGGCAACTTGATTGCGCCCTCGCGCAGGATCTCGCGCGATCCGTCGGCCA
Organism: Kiritimatiellia bacterium; assembly: GCA_045617985.1. Lineage (GTDB taxonomy): Bacteria > Verrucomicrobiota > Kiritimatiellia > RFP12 > UBA1067 > RUG572. The sequence continues at coordinate 4,917 of JAZLJP010000093.1, read as the reverse complement.
AGACGCGTACGACCGTCGAAGCAACGCCGCCGGGGGAAACGCCGTCGTCCACCACGAGGTCGGCCGAAAGCCCCACCTCCGCAAGCGCCTGCGGCGCATCGGTCGCGGGGCGCCGGCCGGAGAGATTCGCGCTCGTCACGCGCAGAACGCCGCCGCAGCGGCGCAGCAACTCGCGCGTCCAGGCATGGTTCGGGATGCGGAACCCTTCCGGCCCCACCACCACCGTGAGCGCCCCCGGCCACAGGGCCGCGAGATCCGCAGGCACCGTGTAACCGAACGCCTGCACGCTTTCGGGGTCGGCCGCGAGGAGCGCGATCGGCTTCTTCGCCTCGCGCCCCTTGATCGTGTAGAGGCGTTCGACGGCGGCGGGAAACGCGGGATGGGCCGCAAGGCCGTAGACCGTATCGGTGGGAATCACCGCCACGCCGCCCGCCTTCAACACGCGCTCGGCCACCTCCAGGGCCTCCGCCGCAGCAGTTGAAATCCGTTCCATCTCCGCGCGCGCTCCTTAGGCATCGGGCCAGAGTTCGTGCGCGAGTTCGCGCAACTTGTACTTCTGGATCTTCTGCGAAGCCGTCATCGGGAAGACGTCGAGGAAATGGACGTACTTCGGGATCTTGAACCAGCTGATCTTGTTGCGGCAGAAGTCCGCCACGTCCTCTTCCTTGAGTTCCACGCCATCGGCGGGGATGATGAAGGCGGCGGGCTGTTCGCCGTACTTCTTCGAGGGGCAGCCGACGACCGCAACGTCCTTCACGCCGGGCATCGTGCCGAGGAAGTCCTCGACTTCCTTCGGGGAGATGTTTTCGCCGCCGCGGATGATGAGGTCTTTCAGGCGGCCCGTGATGTAGTAGTAGCCATCGGCATCCATCTTGCCGATATCGGCGGAATGAAGCCAGCCGTTCGCGTCGATGCACTTCGCCGTCTGCTCGGGCATGTTGTAGTAGCCCTTCATCGTGTTGAAGCCGCGGCAGCAGATTTCACCGTCCTGGCCGAGGGGCGCAAGCTCCTGCGTTTCGGGGTCGATGATCGCCACTTCGATGCCCGGGAGCGCCTGGCCGATCGTCTGGCACTTGCGCTCGACGGAGGCCTCGAAATAGCGCGTCATCGTCATCACCGGCCCTGCCTCGGTAAGACCGTAGGGATTGCAGATCTCCTTCATGAACATGCGGTCCTGCGCCTGCTGCATGCGATGGACGGGGCAGGCCGAGCCGCTCATGATGCCCGTGCGGAGCGAATGGAAATCGAACTTCGCAAAAAGCGGATGGTCGAGCATCGCAATGTACATCGTGGGCACGCCATAGGTGGCCGTGCACTTCTCGCGTTCGATGGACATCATCACCTGGATGGGATCGAATTTCTCGAGGAACACCATCGTCGCGCCGTGGTTCACGCAGCTCATCACGCCCAACACGCACCCGAAGCAGTGGAAGAGCGGCACGGGAATGCACACGCGGTCGCGGGCGGAGAGGTTCTGGCAGGCGCCGATCCAAAAGCCGTCGTTCGCGATGTTGCGATGGGTGAGCTGCACGCCCTTCGGGAAACCCGTCGTACCGGAGGTGTACTGCATGTTCACGACGTCGTCCACCTGGCACTCGGCCTGACGCGCCAGATAGTCGGCCCACGGCGTTTCAACGGCGAGCGACATCACCTCGTTGAGCGAATAGAACCCGCGGAACTTTTCGCCGCCGAGGAACATGACGCGCTTCAGATGCGGGTACTTCTCGCTGTGAAGTTCGCCGCGCGGCTGTTCGCGGAGTTCCGGAACGAGCGTGTAGATGACATCCACGTAGCTGCAGTCGCGATAGCCCGAGATGATGAAGAGGTTTTCGGCGTCGGACTGCTTGAGCGCGAAATCCATCTCGTGCTCTTTGTAGTTCGTGTTGAGCGGCAGGAGGATCGCGCCGATCTTGGCGGCGGCGAACATCAGCACCACCCAGTGCGGCACGTTCGTGGCCCAGAGGGCGATCTTCTCGCCGCGTTTCACGCCAAGCGCCATCAAGCCGCACGCAAGGCGGTCCACCTCTTCGCCGAACTCGTACCAGGTGAGCCGGTAGTCGCGATCGGCATACACGACGGCGTCGTTTTCGCCGCAACGCGCAATCGTCTGGTCGAGAAGCTGGCCGAGGGTATACTCGCGCGTCACCGGCAAATTGTGCCAGGCAACGCCCGTGGAAACGCTCTGCGTAAACGGCGCGCGCGACGGCGCCGTTCCGTAAGGATCTGTCAATTTGAATTGTGCCATAACATCCTGCCTCTAGGGTTGGAAGTAGAATATTATAGCACATTCCACGGGGAAATGGAGAAGGGAAAATGGGAAAGTGAAAGTGAAAGTGGAAGTGAAACCGGGGGGCGCTTATTTGACGCGCAGCACGGTGAGACTGCACGCGGGAACGGTGTAGGTGCCGGCGAGCGTACGGTCGCTTGTCTGCGGCTTCGAGACATCGGGCGCCTCGCGCCGGTTGTCGTCGTGTTTCTTTCCGGCCAGCGTGGTCACGACCGCCCTGCCCTTCAGGTTGATCGCGACCTCGCGCGGCTCTTCAAGCGCATTGACGAGCTTGACGATCGTCTCGCCGCCGGCCGTCGTGCCCGCACAGGCGTAGAAGCCCTTCTCGTCGCTCAGCGTCACCGGCAGTTCACGGTCGGGACGATTCGTCGAGAACATCTTCTGCACGTAGTAGTTGGGCGTCGCCCAGGTTCTCTCGCCGTCATACCAAATCAGGTTCGGCGTCCACTGCGTGTGGTCGAAACGCGCGAAGAGCGGCGCGTAGCTCGCCATCCGCACCACGTCGCAATTGCGCTCGAAGCCGGTCATCGCCGCCGCTTCGCAAATGGCGCTCCAAAGGACGTTGGGCCGGAACCCCGGCTTGAGGGAATAGTGGCACGCGTACTCGCCGGCATACACCAGCGGCTTGCCCGTGCGGGCGTACCGGTCATAGCGATGCGCCGCATTCAGGAACCACTCCGGCGAGCGGTAGTAGTGTTCATCGACGAGATCCGCGCTCTCGCACGTCGCACGCTTCCACCCGTACTCGAAGTTCTTTCCGTCCGGGGCAGGACCCACGCTGCCGACCACCGTAATCTCGGGATGTTTCGCGCGGAAGGCCTTGACGATCGGCTCGCAGCGCTCCCAGAATTCCGGCCCCCAGTTTTCATTGCCGATGCCGATCTTCTTCAAGTTGAACGGCCGGGGATGCCCCATCTCGGCGCGCACCTTGCCCCACGGGGTGTCAACGCCGCCGTTCGCGAATTCCACCAAGTCGAAAATCGCCTGCGTGAAATAGTCGACGTCCTTCACGCTGCAATACGACGTGGGCCTCTGATACTGGCAGGTCAATCCCGCAAGGCAGATCGGCAGCGGCTCGGCGCCGATTTCCTCGCACAGCCGGAAGAATTCATAGTAGCCCACATCGTAGGTCTGCCAATAGCCCCAACGGTTCCAGTTGCACTCGCGGCGTTCGCGCGGGCCCACCGTGCGCCGCCAATCGTACCACTGCTGGAAGTCGCCTTCCTCGAGGATGCAACCGCCGGGGAAACGCATGAAAGCGGGTTTGAGGCCGGCAAGCATGTCCACAAGGTCCTTGCGGAGCCCCGCACGCACGAGGTTGGGGCCGGTGGGCTTGAGCGACACGTTGTCGAATTCGACCGCGCGCCGGCCTGCAACGAGAAGAGACAGCGTCCAGCGCGCGCCGGCCTTTTCAATCACCACGCGGTACGAACCGCGGTCGAACGTCAGATTCTCGCCCGCGAACGTAAACGCCTTCGTCTCGCGCGTCCAGGCGCCCAGTTCATAGTCGAGGCCGACACGCCGAACCTCGCGCCAATCGTAGCTGAGCAGGTAGGGCTCGCCCGCCTTGAGGAAGATGCCGTCAAGGCCGCGGTTGCGCACGCCGGCAAGGCCGGTACCGAACGCCTCGATGCGCAGATGGCGCGCGGTGTTGGGATGGACGGGCGCGCCCATCTGGATGGAAATGCGGCCCATGCCTTCGTTGCGGAAGTCGTACTCCCAGCCGTCTTCGTCACACCGCCACTGCGAGGCCCGGCCGCCGTTGCTGCCATGGCTAGAGGCAACGTCCCAGTCGAAACCGGGGTTGGCGAGCGCTTCAACGCTCAGGCCGCCATCCGCCGCCCAGTTGATGTCCTCGTAGAAAATGCCCCATAGCGACGCCGGCACGTCATGCCCTTTCGCCGCCTCGCCCAGCGTCACCGTCACGGGAGAGGCCGCCAACAACGTACCGGCCCCCAAGGTCGCCACCAGGCTCATCCCCATCAACTGCTTCATGCCTTTCATCGTCTTCATTCCTTATCGTTTTTAAAATCGGTAAACACACGGCCCTGTATTCTAGCAAATCCCCCCGCCCCAGCGCAAGCCGGAGTTTCTGCGAACTGGGAATCTACCCGTTTTTCGGCCTCCTGCGCGCCGAATACGCCCATTTCACCTGCGGAAACGCACTTCGCCCTTCATTTGTCGAACGAACCTCACCTCCACACGCCCAAAATGGGTAAGCTCAAGTTTCTTACCAAAAACGCCATTTCGGAGGGAAGAGCGGCACGTTTTCGATGTGGTCGATTTCGGGCGGCGTTGCGGCGGCGCTACCGTAGACTTCAACGACGTCGAAACGGAAGTTGCCATGCCACCGCGCGCGCATGATCCAGTTCGTACACGCGCGCAGGAGAATCCGCTTTTTGGCCCGCGTAATCCGCGCGAGCCGCCCCGTCCGCGGCGATCGCCGCGCCTGGGTTTTCACTTCCACGAACACGATTCCCCCTTCCGCGTTCCGCATCACAAGATCGATCTCGCAGCGCAGATCCTTCGCGCACGGCCGCACGTTCCGCCCCACAACGCGCCACCCCCGCGCGCACAGGAAGTCCGCCACCACCTGCTCCCCCCAAGCACCTCGAGCCGCATTCGCCCGC